>NZ_KB895700.1:0-176832 GCF_000374965.1 Bacillus sp. 95MFCvi2.1
ATATCTCCATGATCTCTAATGTACATAATTGTATTTTTTATCCCATCTATTAGCAGTATTAACGTTGAACTGAAATAGGTAGCTGTACAAAATTAATAACATGTACAAAAAGTACATGCCATCATGATATATAATTGCACATAATAAAATGAATCTATATATAATAAAGTGAATATATTTAAAGTAATGTAATTTGTGGTTTTATAAAAAAGAATGTTAATAGACCATTTGATATGTTTAAAAGTTTACTCCATCATACGAAAAGCAATAACAAAACAAAGCAATCCATTTTTAAAGTGAAGGAAAACAAAACTACTTTTCATCTTGTATCCAATGAAAATGTGCAAATAATATTAGATCATTTACCTACTTGAAGAGATAAACAAATCTTTAAAATCATGTGTCTAACAGGTGCAAGGATAGGAGAAGTCTTAGAACTGTAAATAGAAGACATTCCATATCCTGATTCATCTAAAGAACTTGGAGTGTTAGAAAATATTAAGTCAAAAGGTAAGACTAGAAATTTATACATTCCGATGTCATTACTTGATGAAATAGATGATTTTATTATGGAAGATAGAAATAAAATTGATACAGAACATGGAAATTTATTTGTATCACAGCAAAAATAAAATTTAGGGAAACCGTTAACGTATTTAGGGATATATTCCGTTTTTAATGTGGTGAAAAAGAAAGTTGGCATCGAGTTTAATTTCCATGATTTAAGACATACCTATATCACACAATTAATAGAGAATGGCATGGATATAAGTGTGGTTAGAATTATTGCGGGTCATGAATACGTTACTACCACCCAACAATATACGCATATTTCGAATCAACATCTTGAGAATAGTTTAAATAGATATTGGAGCAAGAGTGCTTTGATGTAGATTTGAAATAAAAACGTACCGTTTATAATAAAGATGTACTATTTAAAATAAAGTTATACTGGTTGTATAAAAATATCAAAAATGTCTAATGTTGAAGAAGTCCCCCCATAACCGGCGTCAAAACTTGTTCTTCTATCAGAATCTGTTCTAATACTTTTGAAATCGTAGGAATTAGATAAGTTACTACGGAATTAGAGGGAAAAAGATATAGGGTTCGTTCCCCTGATGATGGAGTAATACTTGTTGAAAAATTCATTGGTAAAATCGTTTAATTGTAATATCGTTAATCCACAATAAATATTTATATCATCAACTCTAAATAATAGTGAATCAATAATCGTGGCTCAAATAGGCAAGCATTATTTTGGGCGAAATGAAATTTTATTGCGAACTAGAGCTTTTTTTAATTTCGCCCAAAATTCTTTAGCAAAATTAAAAAGTATACATTTGTATACCATTCAATTAAACTTTAATATTAAATTCTTTGATTAATTCATTTAAAATAAAGTCTATTGATTGTATTTGTCCAATTAGATTTTCTCTTACACATGCTAATTCATTTTGTGTTAATTGCCTAATTAGAATATCTTTTCTTAATTTTAACCTGTAAATATAGTCCTCAATTTTACCACGTCGGAATGTCTCGGCCATTTTAATTACCCCTAATCTTATATGTATACGAATGTATACATATATTCCTTAAATTACTTTTATTGTGTTTTAATAATTATTAATTAAAATTTTTTATATTTCACCAATTTTCGATATTACAATTATATAGTGTGAAAAAACAATTAAAAAATAAGAAGTACTTTGGATAAAATTTTTCAAAATGCTTCTTTTTCAGGTGTTTTAGGAAAAATTTATTATAAAAATAAACTGCCTCTTTAGCTCAATATCAACATCTTATACTTTTATGTATGCTTTTATTCATTTTCATTTTAAACTTTATTTAAATTCAGTTTTTTAATAAAAAAGTCGTATCTTAAGAAATTAGATACGACTTTTTTGTTTTTCTAAGATATTTTGCGATTACTTAATGGTAAAATAAGAACGATTAATTAATTAATTAAATAAAGGAGCTTAACAATGGGAGCAGAATTAAACCAACGACTATTTAGTGCTGCAGACAATCTTCGTAGCAAAATGGACGCATCAGAATACAAAAACTATCTACTAGGATTGATTTTCTACAAATACTTATCCGATAAGTTACTAGAAAAAGTAGTTGAATTAGCAGATGAGTCATGTGAAGAATACAACACACCAAATAAACAAACTGAGTTGTACATGGAACTATTAGCAGATGATGATACAAAAAAAGATTTGATTGAAACGTTGATTGATACCTTAGGATACGATATTGAACCAGAGTATCTTTTCAACATTCTAACCATTCAAGCCAAACAAAATACATTTCAATTGAATGATTTGAATAAGGGTTTTATTCAATTATCAACAAAATATGATCAATTTAGTGGGTTGTTTGATGATGTCGATTTACAATCGAAAAAATTAGGAGCCGATGATCAACAACGTAATGTAACTATTACCGAAGTTTTGAAGAAGTTGGATGATGTAGATGTAATCGGTCATGATGGAGATGTGATTGGCGATGCCTACGAATTTCTTATTAGCCAATTCGCTTCAGAAGCTGGGAAAAAGGCTGGAGAATTCTATACTCCTCACATGGTATCAGACATGATGGCTCAAATTGTTGCTATTGGTCAAGAAGACAAGAAACTATTTAGCGTGTTTGATCCAACCATGGGATCGGGTTCTTTGATGTTGAATGTCAGAAACTACTTAAACTATCCTGATAGTGTTAAATATCATGGACAAGAGTTGAATACGACAACCTATAACTTAGCAAAAATGAATTTGATCTTGCATGGTGTAGATAAAGGAGATATGCGATTGCGAAATGGGGACACCTTGAATAAGGATTGGCCAACAAATGAACCTTATACGTTTGATTCAGTATTAATGAATCCACCATACTCTGCAAAATGGTCTTCAGATGATACGTTCTTAGATGATTCTCGTTTCAATCGTTACGGGAAGTTAGCACCAAAATCAAAAGCAGACTTTGCTTTTCTTTTACATGGGTTCTATCATTTGAAAGATTCCGGAACAATGGCAATCGCCTTACCGCATGGGGTACTGTTCCGTGGAGCTGCAGAAGGTGTGATTCGTAAGAAATTACTAGAAGATGGCAGTATTGATGCTGTAATTGGTATGCCAGCAAACTTATTCTTTGGGACATCAATTCCAACAACAGTCATCATCTTGAAGAAGAATCGTACCATTCGAGATGTGTTATTTATTGATGCAAGTAATGAGTTTACGAAAGAAAAGAATCAAAATAAACTTTCTAAAGAAAACATTGATAAGATTGTTGAAACATATAAGAAGCGAGAAGATGTTGAGAAATATGCTCATGTCGCTACCTTTGATGAAATCAAAGAGAATGATTTCAATTTGAATATCCCTCGATACGTAGATACCTTTGAAGAAGAGGAACCAGTGGATATGGCTTCAATTGGTGCAGGAATCAAAGAGATTCGCAAAGAAAAAGCAGCCTTAGAACAAAATCTATTTGAGACGATTTCTTCACTTCAATTTGGAGAAGAAGATGCTGAATGGATCAAAGGAGCATTAGAGGTGTTTAATCGTGAAAAATAATCATACACCAGAAATTCGATTTGCAGGATTTACTGGGGATTGGGAAAAGCGTAAGTTATCGGATATTAAAGATGTTCGTGATGGAACACATGATTCTCCAAAATATTACAATGAAGGATTTCCATTAGTTACTTCAAAAAATTTAACAGAAAATGGTTTGGACATGACTAATGTTTCACTTATTTCTGAAGAAGATTATCAATCGATTAATAAAAGATCCAAAGTTGATATTGGGGACATTATTTTTGGGATGATTGGTACAATAGGTAATCCAGTTATAGTTGATAGAGAAAATTTTGCAATTAAAAATGTAGCCCTTATTAAACATGGTGGTGAGGTTACAAATGAGTTTCTAATACAGTTATTGAAGTCAACAATATTTGGAAAATATATACGAAATGAGAACGCAGGAAATACTCAAAAGTTCTTAGGATTAAGTAAGATAAGAGATTATCAATTTCTATCACCCTCTTATCAAGAACAAAAGGAAATAGGAAACTTTTTTAAACAATTAGACGATACAATCGTTCTTCAGCAGCAAGAACTAACCACCCTCAAACAAACAAAACAGGGCATCTTGCAAAAAATGTTTCCAAAAGAAGGGGAGTCCGTACCAGAAGTTCGTTTCCCACGATTTACTGGTGATTGGGAACAGTGTAAATTATCAGAAGCTGTTAACGTGTTGGATGGGGATCGAGGTAAAAATTACCCATCAAATGGTGATCTATTAGAAGCAGGACACACATTGTTTCTTAGTGCATCAAACATAACTAAGAATGGATTCTCTTTTGAATCTAACCAATATATAACAGAAGAAAAGTCAAGTTCACTTGGGAATGGCAAGTTAGAACTGAATGACATAGTAGTAACTTCACGTGGTTCATTGGGACATATCGCTTGGTATAATGCTGATGTACAGAAGCATATACCTTATGCCCGAATTAACTCTGGGATGTTGCTACTTCGTTCAAAAGAAAAAGTTAATCCAAGTTTCTTAACACAATTTCTTAAATCTCCACTAGGAAAAAAGCAGATTGATCTAATTAGCTTCGGAAGCGCCCAACCACAATTGACTAAGAAAGATGTCTCAAATTATAAGATATCTATTCCAAGTTTCGATGAACAATCTATTATTGGAGTGTTTTTTGATGATATGGACACCCTCATCACACTTCATCAGCGTGAATTAGATGCCCTAAAAGAAACGAAAAAAGCATTCCTGCAAAAGATGTTTGTCTAAGTGAAAAGAAGAGAGGGAGAAACATGACAAAGATATCACATAATGATGAAGCTGAAGTGGAATGTCGCCTGATTGAGGTTCTAGGGGAAGGACATAATCAGTGGAGTTATCGCCCAGATTTAAAATCTGAAGAAGACTTGTGGAAGAACTTGCGTCAAAAGATTACGCAAAATAACTTATCAGAAATTGGAGATCATCCAATTTCTGATAAAGAATTTGACACTATTAAAACAGAATTACTATTGAGAACACAGACACCTTTTGATGCTGCGAGATGGCTTAAAGGGGAAAATGGAATCTCTAGAATTACGATTGAACGTGAAGATGTTTCCCTAGGTTCAATGTCGTTAGTGTTGTATTCCAACCAAGACATTGGTGGTGGGATATCTACATACGAAGTCGTTAATCAGATTGCGAAACAAAAAGCAAACATAGATGGTCGTAATCGTCGATTTGACGTGACACTTTTAATCAATGGGCTACCGATTGTTCAAATTGAATTGAAACAGGTTCGTGCCAAAGACGGCGTATTCCAAGCCTATAATCAAGTCAAGAAATATGCAGAAGAAGGGATGTTTAGAAATAATATCTTTTCTACTCTTCAGTTATTTGTTATTTCTAACGAACAGACGACTCGCTACTTTGCCAATGCGATGCCAAAAGACATGCATCGAAAATTTATCTTTAGTTGGCGAACCAAAGACAATCGAAAAGTTGAAAATCTCTATGAGTTTTGTAAACAAGTTTTGAATATACCTGATGCTCATCGGTTAATTGCCAACTATACAATTGTCAGTGAGGATCAAGATAACAAGACATTGATGGTATTACATCCTTACCAAGTCCATGCGATTGAAGCACTATTTACTGCTGCGAACAAGCATCAATCAGGGTATGTCTGGCATGCAACAGGTTCTGGCAAGACCTTAACTAGTTTTGTCTCTACCAAACTATTAGCACGAAAGTCTGGAATAGATCGTACGATTATGCTAGTAGATAGAAAAGATCTGGATAATCAGACAACAACTGAATTTACGAAGTTTGCTTCAGAATTCAATACCGGTCTTTCTTCTGGAAATGCTAAAGCTAATAGTTTGATTGTAGGAACAGGCAGTGCCAAAGAACTTAGTAATACATTACTAGCAGATGCCAATTCAAATGTAGTGATTGTCACTACACGACAAAAATTGGATGCCGCGTTGCGCTATGCCAAAAAGCAAGAAGAACAAAAAGGAACTAATCGCTTCAAGAAACTTTTAGGTCAACATATTGTCTTTGTCGTTGACGAATGTCATCGTGCTTTGAGTGCAGAAGGTCTGGAAGAAATCAAAGGCTTCTTTCCAAACTCGACGTGGTTTGGCTTTACAGGTACACCAATCTTCGAAGAAAACAAAAAACAAGCCAAAGGACAATTGGCGCGTACGACTCACGATCAATATGGGGAAGTCTTGCATACCTATACCATTAAAAATGCTTTAGAAGATGGATCGGTCTTAGGTTTCCAAGTCGAACACGAAGATACGATTGAACCGACGTCACTCAATAATCAAATCTATCAGCAATTACGACAAGTAGAAAAGTACGCGACTTATAATCCTGATCATATTAATCAACTAATTGATGAAATGAATGGTGTGAAAAAAGAAGAATACTTGGATAATAGTGTTTATGAAAGTGATGAGCATACTCAAAAAGTATTGCGTAAGATTTTCCGCCCAGATAATGCTTATATGAAGTTTGATTTTAAAAATGGCCGACCACAAAAATCAGCAATCTTAACAACCAGTTCCATTGACATGGCAAAACGCTATTATCAGGCGATTAAAGAAATGACTAAAGATCGCAATTGGATAGAAAAAGAATTTACCAATCATCCGATTCGTGCTGGAAGAACGATTGATGATCCGGATTTTCCACGCATTGCAATCACTTATTCACTAGATGAAAATACAGAGGATTCTAAAGATAAACAAACCGAAATGCAAGAAATTATAAAGGAATACAATGCTTATTATGGTACGGCGTGGTCTTTAACGGACATCGAACGCTATAACGGTGATATCAACAACCGATTAGCGCGTAAGAAAGCAGAATTTAAAGAGTTTGGGAAACAAATTGACCTGGTCATTGTTGTGGATCGCTTATTGACAGGATTTGATGCACCAACGATTCAAACGCTATTTGTGGATCGAAACCTGAGTTATGCGAACTTGATTCAAGCTTTTTCTCGCACCAATCGTACCTATCCAGAAAAAACAAAAGGTTTAATCGCTACTTTCCGTAAGCCACACACGATGGAGAAGAATGTTGTAGATGCTACTAAGCTATATTCAGAAGCCAAAGAAGAATCTGGTTTAGTATATCCAACATACGAAGAATCCAAGAAACGATTCGAAAAAGCCTACAAGAAAATCAAAGAGTTTGTGATTGTACCAGGTGACTTAGATGAACACACCCCAATGGAAACAAGAATTGACTACGTGAAGGCTTTCCAAGAACTAAATAATTCCTATGAAGCATTGGTAACCTATGATGACTACAACGACGATATGGAAAGTTCGAAGTCATTGCAAGAACAAGTACATATTCTAGAAGAACAAGTGGGTGTGTACAATACCATCAAAGGATCACTAGTAGAAAAAGAGGAGAAAGATTTAGAATCAACGGCCGACTTTTCAGGTATTGAATTCTATGGGGAAAATAGTATCAAACTATATGATATCGATTCTACTTATATTGACCGTTTGTTGGGAACGTATTCTGCTAATAACCAAGATATTCGGGCTGAAATTGAAAAAGCCTTACAAAAATTGAATAAGACCGAATGTGTAAAAGAAGTCTATTATGCTATTTTAAATGCAATGGATGCCGAAGAATTGGATGAAAATGAAGACATCTTTATGGTCAAAAGACACTACTTCACGCAAGCAAGAGATAAGACAATCAAGGAGTTTGCCAAAGGATGGTTTGTCTCAGAAAATGAATTACATTCTTCTGCCATTCAATACATGATTGGTACAGATCCGATACCGAATATTGGTGGGATTATTGATAGCAAGGACTATGAAGGCTACAAGACGGTTCATCCAGAAGCAAAACCATTCAAGTATGCTCAGGTAATGAAACGTGATTGGCGGAAAGTCTTGGATGAAATTATTGTACCGTTGGATGATGAGTTGAGATAGTAGATGGGACAAAAATGAAGATAAAGAGTGCTTTGGTTTTTACCATATTTAATAGTATTTTATTATTTTTATCTATTTTACTTACACAAGTTCTTGCATTAAACTAAAAAAAGCACGAGTTAAGAAAGGAGAAAGACATGGGGGTACCAGTAAGATGCATTTCAAATCTACCGTCCCTACGTGGGGCGATGGTTCTAAGTGGCAAAGAAATTCTCGGATGTGAATAATGAATATGTTAAAGAACTCTACGCCTTTCAGGCCGAAAAAGGCTTGGAGACAGGTCATACTAAGAATGAAGTAAGTGAAGGTCAAGCGATGGTTCTCTTTTATAAGAATAATTTAGGTGAAGAGGAAACCTCTATCTTTTTTAGATCTGAATTTATTTTTGGATTGTATCTTGCAGAAGAGTTAAAGGATGAAAATAAAGACAATATCACTATGCTATTTAATAATTTCTTTCATGAGTTTTGTCATATAAACGATGATTATCACACAAGAGAATTATTTTGGTGTTTTATAAAAGAATCCATTTTAAAAAATGGATTCTTTTTGTTTGGTACATGTTTTCTATTATTTTTCATTGAAAAAATCAGGAAACATCTCTTGTAGTTTATTGAAAGGTTCCTCTAAATCACTTTTTTCTGAGGGTTCTATTGAATCTTTAGAAGTTTTGAATAGAGTTTTAAAGTTTGTTAAACTACTGTTTTTATCAACGCTAGCGTTGAAATCTAAAAGATTGTCTTTGAGTCCTGTTTTTTCTTGTAAGTGAGGGAAGGAACTAGAAATAGTTAATTGATCGTAAAGGTTTTTATAATGTTCAACTTGTACTTTAAGCTTTTTAATTTGTAAATCTTTTTCAGCAGTAATTTGCTTTATATGGATAATTTTTTGTTCATCTTTTTTTAAGGTATGGAGTTCTTCATACAATTTAATAAACATTGTTTCAAATCCATGAAGTGCATTAATAATTTTAGGGGTATTCCCCTTATAAATTTCAAAAATTTGTTCAATGTTTGGAAAATATACCTCATCATCATCGTTTACACTAATTGTTCGATAAATAGGTTTATTTAATTCAGCTATAGTTTTTTCTAATCTTCTCTTCCAGGTGTTTCTTCCAATGCCGGTCTCTTTTTCAAGAAGGGAATAAGTTAAATGTACGTGCCCTAATCTGTTTTTAACTTCTAATGCAAGTTCTTTTAATTCCTGATCAGTAAAAATTCTAGGTCGCCCTGAGTTTTTTTGTCTTCCTTTTAGCATCAGTTCTTTCACTCCTCTATAAACTTTGCATCAACAATAGCCTTGTGGTCCATATACTTTAATAGTTGTCTAGAATGTTTAGTTAGAAGAGACTCGTGATAGTTCACTCGTTCATGTGACTTCGATAAACTAAATTCTTTAATATATTCAAGATGATTATTGATTCTATTTTCTAAATCCCTTGAGTATGATTCTAACCACTTAATCGCCTTGTCATATTCATCGATAGATGGATTGAAAAAGTAATGATTAACACATATTCTACAGTCCTCAACGCAATTATTAGGAAAATTTTTATCAGTGCAGTAGCCATAATCAACTTTCTGGTACTGGTCTGAGTTTTTAGGTGAATATAATATTCTATTATCAAAAATTTTTCTTTTAGTTCCCAAAAAGCCACCAGACATTTTGTTTTGAGCTTGTTTCTCAACTATAGTTTGAGTAAGTCTGTATACATATGATTGAGCAAATAATTTGGCGTGAGAATAATAGTTTGACGCATGTTGTATAGTTGTTTGTCCAGCTAATCTGGCGATGGATAAAACATTAAATCCTTGTAAAAACATATTAATGATTGCAAAATGCCTTGTATCACCTGGAGAAATCTTATCTAAAGAGTGCTGTGAATACATCTGTTCAACAATTTCTGTATAAAAGTTATTTAGTAAAGTTTGAAATTGATGTTTTAAAATTCTATTTGTGGATTTCTTAATACTTCTAGAAAAAAACTGACAATAAAATTCTTGTGGAAATAGATTATCTGTATGAATGTTATACGTATCCAACACATATTGAAAATCTTTAATCGCCTTAGATATATCATCAGTAACAAGAATATGTTGAAAATATTCTTCTTGTTTGGGGCTATCGAACTTTTGTTTCGATCTCGGAATAATAATCCATGTTTTACCATCGTTTTTTTCATGTAGACAATTATATTTCATTCTTAAAAATTCATTGGGTCTCATGGGAATAATATTTGTAATAGTCCACCATAAAATTACAGGATAATATTTATGGTATTTAGGTAGGACCACCTTATATTTAAAATCATTAATGATTTCATCAAAAAGCAGGACATGATAAAAATTGGGTAGATCTCTATTTTTCCATTTAGGTGAAGGGAATGAGTCGCATATTTCTATGTATTTTTCATGTCCTGGCAACCGTGAAAATTCTAAGAATTCTTTAAATACAAGTGCTAATGTTGAAGCCCAAGGTTTGCTGAGACTAGAAAGTAATTTTTCGAATTGATCTGTGGAGGTTACTCCCTCGGTTGCTAAAATTATTTTCTTGAGTATATTGAATTCGGTTTCTATAGTTGAAGGTGAGATACCTGAAGCACGCCGTAATAAAAGATAGTATTTAATAATGGTGCATAATTTTTTATGTGAAAACAATTTATGAAACGGCAGCTTAAAAGGTGTATTTTGGATGTTACATGGAATAAGCCATTCATCATCATCAAAAGATTTTGCCATTATATATCCATTGATAAGTAAATCGTTAAATATATTTTCGAATTTGGATACATTAAGATCGTTATAAGTTATAGATTCAGTAACGGCTATTGGCGTGTTTCCCATATTTATTATCTTTTTTAATTGCATTATATATATCCTTTACATAGTATTTTTTTTATAAAAGTAAACGTTGTTTAACTTTCTCTAATATTTTTGTTTTTTCTTTTAAAGGAAGAAAAGAATTGACGACATCAATACCAAAAGCTTTAATTGCTTCGTCAATTAACAAAATAATATTGAGAAGAAAAAACGAATCCCTTTTTCTAATAGCATCATATTTGGTGTTCTCTAATGAACTTGTTAATCTTTTAAGTTCACTAATTGCTTCAATTAACACCATTTTTTCAGGGATAAAATACTCACAAGAATAACATGTTTTTAGATTTTTTCTTTTACAATTAGGGTATACAAGACATTGGCCCGTTTTTTCTTTTGAAGGCATTTGATTTGTAAATAATTTTATTGCAAGTGTTTTCAGTTCTTCAATTGGAAGATGCTTGAATTCATCTATAACACGGTTTTTATTAGTATAAAGATTTTGCAAAAGGATTGCCCATTTTTCTAGTTCCATAGGTGAAATAGAATTACGTAGTTCTTTTATAGTATCGGTTCGTTCTTCAATTGTTTGTCCATTTTGTATATCTTCTTTTAATCTAAGTAAAATATAGTTGTATAACCACCCAAACATACCACGATTTAACAAGTTAACCGAGACTCTATTTATGCTGCCGTCTTTATTTTTTGCTTGAATGTAAATAGCAGTTGTATCTGAATTTTTGTGTGATCGGGTGTTTTTTGTAATTTCTAGGGCTAAATCAGCATCTTCACCATCATCTTCTAAGATTGAATAAAAAAGATAAGTCATGGTACTTCTATTCATGACCAAACAGTCAAAATCTTTTAATTGAGGAGAGGGATTAAAAAAGTTTAAATGCTGATCCTTTCCAGATACTTTGGCTGATACAATTTTTTTGCCAAAAAAGAAAGTACCAAGTATACGAGAGTTTTCTGGAAGGGCAGTGTAATTTTGTATATTTCTTTTATGAAGTTCAGAAATGACAAGTGAATGCGCTAAGCTCTCTATTAAGTTTGGAGATACATAGAAGTTATAAAGTACAGAAACTTTATTTGCTACTGCATTTCGAAGTTTAATATAAAGCTGATTAATAATACTTTGTGATTCTTCCATGGTTAATTTATTGGTTTTGAACCAAGATAACTTGTCCGCTCTTATAAAATCCAGTTCTATAGAAGGGAATTCATGAACGATATCTATTCCTCTCCAATTATTGGTGAGAAGAATTATTGTGTATGCCCACATATTGGCGTAGTATCTACATGTAGTAGCGTTAGTAATATGTATTTCAATGTTTTGAACATGAGAATAATATTGGTGATAAATTTCAAATGAGTACATATTTTTTTCTGAATAAGTATCATCTTTTTTTGTGTAGTAGTACAAGTATTTTTTTTCTCTATTTATTCCATTTTGAGTATCACAATATGACAAAAACTGAACGAAAATTTTTTTAAGTTCATTAGATAAGGTTCTATTGGAAAGAAAAAGCTCTATTTTAGCATTCGAAGTAGTCCATATTTCACCTTGGAAATAAGAAAGCATTTTGTCATATAAGTTAATAAATTTTAAGATATTGCCTCTTAAGGAGGGTGGTCTTGCATTACTGGAATTAATCTTGATTTCCACCCATTTTTTATAAAAAGACGATGTTTTTATTAAACCATTGGGAGGGGGATGGTTATTAAAATGTTCTAATAAGTCTTCTAAAGCTGTATGTGTATCATAAATAGTATCTAATACATATTGTAGACTTTCTAAATACCTATTTGCATTTGGGATAGGGATAAAGTACTTTTTATTTTTTAGTATAGCACCTGTCAGTAGTCCTTTTTTTATATCTAAACGTAGTTTATCAAATGTAAATCCTGAAATAGAGCGTAAGGTATCCAAATCGTAGTGGTCTATTAAATGCAGCCTCCCTGTATTATGATTATAGTAGTATTCTTTTTGGAAATTCTCTATATCATTTTTTGATATTAGCCAATGATATCCACCAGATGCAGGCACTTTTTTTGAATTAGGGAAGTAGTCTTTTAACAGCCCTCTTAGCCAAATTGGTGGAGCTTGTAGTTTTTCTGATGCTTGTTTAACAGTTAAGAAATTTGTCATAGGTTTGTTTTTTTCTTGTTTCTGTGTTTCTGTATGGATATGTTCATAATATCCTTCTTCAGCAAAATAATTTAATAACTGGCTGAGTTCGTTTTTATGAAAATAGTATTTATTTAGATGCATTACATAATTTAGTATTCGCTTTGTATATATTAGCTGTCGGATTGATCTATCAGTCACATAAATTTTATGTTTTTCAAGTTGACTTATTAGTTCTTGGATGGAAAGAAATTCTTTAGGGTTATATTTATCTATATAGCCAATCTTTTCTTTTATTAGTGACAGATGAGACTTTAGAAAAAATATATTTCCTTTAGCATGAGGGAGTTTAAAAGTGTTGATTTTATTTTCATATATGTATTTGTGAATTTGATTTTTGGATATTCCTAGTTCTAGGCTAAGTTCATTAATTGTATAGTAATCCTCAATTTTTTGTGACGGAATATTTGCATTATAATGTTCGAAATAGTAAAGTTTTAGTGTTTTTATTTCTTCTTTATGAATATAAAGTTTATTTTTGAATTTCATGTATCTTTTTATTAATCCAGTGGAAACCTTTTTGTGAATCCATGATGTTCCTCGTATACACAAACCGTCTTTTTTTAAAACTTCAAATACTTCATACGTTGTTAGGTAGGAGTTTCTATCGTCAACAGGATTTAGGTTAGCTTTTTCTTTTGTTTTTTCTATCTCGTCTATATGGATATGTATACGTCCTTTAATGTTTTTTATATTTGAAATAAGCCCTCTTTTAATATATTTATAAGCTGTAGTTTCGTGAATTCCTAGTGACCTACTAAATTCCAGTACAGTTATGTATTGGAGTTCACTATTATTTTCAGTAGACATTTGTTCACCTCTTTTTTGAAGGGAATATGGTATTAATCAAATTTATTTCTATCAATAAGGCGGGGGAGATAATTTTCATGCATATTATCGAATTTATCTTCGATTTTTTTTCTCATTCTATCTGTCTTAACCATATATGTTAAAGATGATAATAAATTATCATCACCACGATGAAAAGCTATTTCTAGAGGATTATCTGTATTTTCGGCAATAAGATTAGTGAAAGTTCCCCGTCCTATATGAGTAGACCAATCTGCAAGGAGTAAATGATTCGCAAGAATTTTTTCTTCTGAGTTACCGTATGTTTTTAAGAAATTTATAAAATCATGTTTTAGTTTATTAAAATATTGACTGTAGCTTTTTCCTGACATAGCTTTTCCATCCCTATTTATAAAAAGAGCACCTGAGTCAGTATGATCTTTATATAAATTAATATGATCTGCCAAAAGAACTTTTCCCCAATCAAATATTTGTAGGACGGCTTGATTTCTAGGCTTTTTTACGCTACTGGATCCAGAATGATCTTTAATATCCTTTCTGAAATTTTGATTTTTTAGAGTGAGTAGAAAATCTCCAGTATTTAATTTTCTCTTTAAGTTTGAACGTTTCAAATTGACGACCTCACCTCTTCTTAAGCCACCAAATATTTGTAGATAGACTCCTAATGCAATTGGCTTTGTTTTTAGGGTAGCAATTTCTAATAATAGAGGAATGTATTTTGCTGGTAACATATGTTCTTGCTTTGAGACTTTTTTGGTGGGATAGATGACTTCAAAAGGGGATTGGAAATAATATTTTCCTTGATAAGTCTCTTTTTTTATAAAAAGGGTTTCATTTACCATTGGTAAGCATCCTTTTTTTTGAAGCCATATATAAAATAATGTTAATGTTCTTTCAACATCTTTAACAGTACCTACTGTTCTTTCATTACGAGATAGATTATTAAGAAAATCATTTCCATGTACTAGTTTTAATTCTTTTAGATTATTAATCCCTAACTGTTTCTTGTTAGTTAATAAGTAATTTAGAAAAGAAACCGTATTATTACAATGTTTTCTTTGGGTATTGTAAGCATTATATTTCCAATTGCTTAGTATAAAGTCGCTTAATGGATGTACAATGTGTATGTCATTTGAAGTTTCTTTAAGTCCAATAATTGAGAATTTCTTATTTGTTATATCACCTTTACTTGAAGTATTCCATTCTAGCCAAACAGGAATAGAGAAAAACTTATAATTTTTTAGTTGTAGAGTAATCATTTTTTACTGTCCCCCCAATCACATAATTTTGTACATTATCTTTAGGGATTTGGTCGAAAGATATGTGTATAAATCTATAATATATTGTCGCTTTTTTTTGTACAACAGTAAATTCCTAAAATTCAGAATCCACTTGTTTTTAGAGTGTTGGATAAGGATAAATATGTACATGAAGTTTATGTACATATTTATGGAGATATGTCGTCTGGAGAAAATCGGCTGAGAATGTATCAGATTATTGTCAAAAGGGATCGCTTGTTGGGATTACAGGTCGTATTCATACGAGTAATTATGATAATGAACAGGGGAAAAGAGTGTATAAAACAGAAGTTGTGATTGAAAGAATTACGTTTTTGGAGCGGAAGAAAGAGGAAGCTTCACGGTAGAGAAAGGAGGTATAAACAAAAACTTGGTGTAATTACCAGATAACTATTATTTTTCACTAATCCCTTCCTATAAGTAACTGTCGAGAGATAAAAATATCGTTTTTGGGATGCTTCAAAATCTTAGATTAGTGGGCATATGAGATGATTCCTAATAGAGAAAATCTAAACCCCTTGTCCAATATGGACAAGGGGTTTTTGTTCAAAGAAAGTATAACTTTTCGATTGCTTTTGCAAGATGTACTGGCGGAAAAAATGACATACGTAGCCAAAACTTTAATTGTTCATTTTTTTGAAAAAGATCGACTTTCAATTGTAGTAGCCTGTATAAATCTTTTTCAGGATTTTGTGAATCAATTTTACTTAAGTATTGAAGTTTTGAAGCTAGTTCAGTTTCTTTTGTATCACGTAACACATGAAGAAAAAGGTCATCTTTTCCTTTAAAATGTGTGTAAATGGATTGCTTTTTCATGCCGGCTTTTTCAGCTATTAAAGAAAGGGGTGTTCCTTCATAACCATGAATTGTGAAATATTTTAGAGCTGCACCCTTAATTTTATTACTGTTCAATAAAATCACCTCAAATTTTACGAACGTTCGTCAGTTATGTTAGCGAATTAAATAAATGTATGTAAGCGGAAATTATATTTTGATATCTAAACAAATAATTTTAAAGATTTATATTCAATCTAATTAGGAAAAACTTTAAAAGAAGGGGAAAGGATGTTAGGAGGCGAATGGCATCTGCCCGTATTGTTGTTATTTATATGGTGTCGAAGGGTACGGTTTATTAAATATAAAAAGAGTGCATTCTAAGAAGAAACAATATTGCATTAAAATTTTAGCTCTTCACTTCGTTTTATATACATCGTAATGTGGGTCTAATCTGGAATAGGTCTTAAGTCTGATTTGAAAACGGTTCTTAAGCTCGTTATGGAAAACTAAAAAAATAGTTAAGATAAGAGTATCAAATCGAAGGGAGGCAAGCACAAGATGAAACAATTTCTAACGTTTATCGCAGCCGGTATTTTGGCTTTAATTGCTCTTGGTAGTCTTGCTGGTATTGTAGGATTCGCAATTGGAGCAGGGATTGCGTACTGGAGCTATAAATCATTTGTGCGAGCACAATCATTTTTTGGAAAGTTAGCTTGGGGTATTTTCGGTTTAATCGGCTTGTCAATCGCCCTTTCTCATTCCCCAGCATTGATCGGTATTGTAGCAGTAGTAGTACTATACTACGGATACCGTGAGTGGAAAAAAGAAAAAGATGTAGTGGTTGATTCTGCTTCAGAAAGTTCTAAACGATATAGCAACTTTGAAGATGAGTGGAACAAGTTAATGAAAAACTAATATAAAATAACTGAAATCATAAAGTAGAAGAGAGGAAGATTAGAATGAAACAATCTTTATTCGGACGTGTACGCGATGCAATTTTAGCAGATTTTCATAATGTATTAGATGAGAAGGAAAGAAAAAATCCAATCGCTATGTTAAACCAATATTTACGCGATAGCGAGCGTGAAGTAACAAAAATTGAGAAATTAATCGAGCGTCATAAAACATTAAAATCTAACTTTGCTCGTGAACTTGAGCAGGCTCGTTATTTCGTAAATAAGCGATCAAAGCAGGCGATCATTGCACAAGAAGCAGGAGAAATGCAATTGCATGAACGTGCAGTAGAAGAAGTAGCATACTATGAAGGGCAAGTATCACGTTTAGAAGAGATGTATGCAGGTGTAGTGGAGCAAATTGATGAGTTAGAACGCCGTCTTTCTGAAATGAAAAATAAGCTAAAAGAAATGAATGCAAAGCGTATGGAATTGATGGCACGTGAAAATATGGCCCATGTGAACCGTCGTATGAATACGGCTCTTCATAAAATGGATGAGAATAATCCGTTCTTACGATTTGAAGAAATTGAAGATCACATTCGTGATTTAGAGCTTCGCATGAATGAAGATCATGAACGTGATACATTTGATATGAAAATTGCAAAACTTGAGCGCGACATGAAAGAAAAAGATGAAGTATCTTTAACAAAATAATTGTAGTGCATCATAAAATGAGTTTATGGTGGTAGAAAAAAGGTGTTGCAAAGCAATACCTTTTTTTATTTATCCCGTATTAACGGGCAGTAAGACCCTCATCCTAAGATTCAGCGAAAGCAAGGAAGGTAGGGGCTGATTAAAGTTATTATCAATCTACCTTTTTTGAGCGGAAGAGAGAAGGAACATGATACTAAAAAGGGGTATATCAATAGGGGTAGTTGTTACATGATATTCACCAATTCTATTAAGACTATAATTGTGATTAGAAAAAGCAAGCGTCTCAGTAGGAGTATAGCGATAGAACATGTTACAATACAGCTAAGAACAAGCAATAAAGGAGAGTTTATTTACGTGAAGATTAAAGCAATTGAACCGACGCCAAGTCCAAATACGATGAAAGTTATCTTAAATGAAGTGTTACCATCAGGAGCACGTAATAATTATACAAACGAAAATGCAGAACAAGCACCAGAGCAAGTGCAACACATTTTAAAAATTGAAGGTATTAAAGGTGTATATCATGTTGCGGACTTTCTAGCAGTAGAGAGAAATGCGAAGTATGACTGGAAAGTACTTTTGCAACAAGTTCGTGCTGTGTTTGGAGAAGAAGTCACTGAAGAAGATGAGAGAGAGCAACTTTCACATTTTGGTGAAGTGAAAGTATTCATTCAAATGTTCTTTACGATTCCGATGCAGGTGAAATTAACAGATGGAACAACGGAAGAACGAGTGGGCTTACCAGACCGTTTTAAAGAAGCAATTATGAAAGTGCAAATGTCTGCACCTAACGTTGTGAAAGAGCGTAAATGGGTAGAACAAAGTACACGTTATGGGAATTTTGAAGAAATCGGAAAAGAAGTTGTGGAAGAAATTGTCGCCGCTTATCCAGAAGACCGTGTTGAAAAAACTGTAAAAGAATTATTAGATCAAGCGGGTGCTAAAGAAGTAACGATTACAAAGCGTGAACCATATAAAGTAACAGAAGAAATGATGGCGGATACTGATTGGAAAAACCGTTATGCAGCGCTTGAGCAAATGGATCCAACAGAAGAAGATATTCCTGTATTGAAGAAAGCGCTAGAAGATGAGAAAGTATCTATCCGTCGTTTAGCAACAGCGTACTTAGGTATGGTAAAAGGTGATGAAGTATTACCATTACTGTATAAAGCTTTACTAGATCGTTCTGTAAGTGTACGCCGCACTGCGGGTGATTGCTTATCAGATGTAGGAGATCCAGCAGCGATGTTTGTTATGATTAAAGCACTTAAAGATCCAAGTAAATTGGTGCGTTGGCGTGCGGCGATGTTCTTATTTGAACTTGGTGATGAAAGTGCAATTTCAGCACTACGCGTAGCGCAAGATGATCCAGAGTTCGAAGTAGCAATGCAAGCTCGTCTAGCATTAGAACGTATTGAAGGGGGAGAAGAAGCGAAAGGATCTGTTTGGAAACAAATGACGGAGTCTCGCAAAGGAGAATAATCATATGATCGTTTTCTATGATAGTAGGTGTCCGATGTGCACGGCAGTCGCAGAGCGTACAAAGAAGCTTGATAAAAAAGATACGATGAAGTTTGCCTCTTTTCGTGATAAAGATGTTGTAGAGGAGTATCAACTTTCTACAGAGTTACAAGAGAAGATGGAGCAAAGACTTTACATTTTAAAAAATAACAAATGGTATGATGGGATTGGTAGCGTATATGTTTTAGCAAAAGCTGTGCCGTCATACTGGTTTTTGGTTCCTTTTATCAAGTTATCTATTTTACTTGGATTTGGAAATAAAGTGTATGATTATATTGCAAATAGAAGAAAACTTGTACCAGTTGGTCACTGTCGTGAAGGAGTTTGTGAAATTCCATCAAAAAAATGATGGTAACGCTATCTTTCTTTTGCACCTATTATAAGAGCGTGATATGATGAATTTGGAATGAAAGTTGAAGGAGAGATTACAAGATGTCAAATGCATACGAAGAATATATGCGTCAAATGGTAATTCCAATGCGTCAAGAGTTAGTGCGTGCTGGATTTGAAGAATTAACTACAGAAGAAACTGTAAAAGAATATATGGAAAATGCGACAGGTACAACATTAGTTGTCGTAAACTCTGTTTGCGGATGTGCAGCTGGTTTAGCGCGTCCATCAGCTGGTCAAGCGGTTGTACGTTCTGAAAAACAACCTGACCATCTTGTAACTGTATTTGCAGGACAAGATAAAGACGCAACAGCTACAATGCGTGAGTACTTCGGAGATATTCCTCCATCTTCACCATCTATGGCGTTACTAAAAGGAAACGAAGTTGTTCACTTCATTCATCGTCATGAAATTGAAGGAGCAACAATGGAAGAGATTATTAATAACTTAGAACAAGCTTTTGAAAAGCATTGCTAAAAAGGGGGAGTGATTCTCCCTTTTTTCTTTATATATTGAGGTGAAAAGATGATTGTAACAACAGCAGGACGAACGAATAAGGAAATGACAGCATATGCAAAAGAGGTAGCGGAAGAATTACAATGCTCTTTTGTAGTACGGAATGATATATCGGTATATAAGCTACATGAGCAGTTTGAACAAGATGTACTCGTTGTAGGAAAGAAACGATTAGCAATTTATCCAAAAGGTACAGAAGAATCGTTCTTTTTCCATCCTAATTCTGCAATGTTTCGTGTGAAAAGATTAATGAGGGGAGAACATGATCCATTTGTACAAGCTGCAAAATTAGAAAAAGGAATGACGGTGTTAGATTGTACGCTCGGTATGGCATCAGATAGTATTGTTGCAAGCTATGTTGTTGGAGAAGAAGGAGCTATAACGGGGCTTGAGGGGAATCGTTACATGACTTATATAATGAATAAAGGTTTAAAGCAGTGGTGTGCGGGTATTTCAGAAATCGATGAAGCGATGCGTAGAATTAGAGTGAAGAAAACTGAGCATTTTGATTTCTTAAAGCGCTGCGAAGACAACTGTTATGATGTTGTTTATCTGGATCCAATGTTTGAAGAAACGGTAATTGAATCAGATGGGATTCGTGGCTTAAAACACTTTGCTTTGTATAATGATGTCACAGATGAAACAATTGCAGAAGCAAAGCGTGTTGCTAGAAAACGTGTTGTCTTAAAGGATCATTTCCGTAGTACACGATTTGAGCGACATAACTTCTTAGTATATAAGCGAAAAAGTGCGAAATTTCATTTTGGTGTAATTGAACCTTGCTAATTATTTGAAAAGATGTATAATAAGCAATAATCAATTATATATGATGTCGTAGATGAAGAGAGTAGTCCTTCTTCAGAAGGAAAGCGAGCTAGGGATGGTGAGAGCCTAGTACGGAGAAGAGGATGAAGCGCACTTCGGAGACGCTGCTTGAAATGAATAGTAGAGTAAGCCGGGGCCCCCTGTCCTCGTTATAAACGGGAAAGTGGTTCTTCGGAACAACAAGGGTGGTACCACGGGTGATAACCCGTCTCTTTTTTAGAGACGGGTTTTTTGTGTTTAAAAAAATAAGGAGGGAGTAACATGGAATATAAAATTCAATTAGCAAAAAGTTTATTTGAAATATTAAAATCAGAATTATCATTGGAACAAATTACAGGTTTAATTGAAACTCCGAAGCAAGATGAATTTGGAGACGCGGCATTCCCTTGTTTTATGCTTGCAAAGCAATATAAAAAAGCACCCGCAATTATCGCGAAAGAAATTGCTGAGAAGTTAAACAATTCATTTTTTACAAAAGTGGAGGCAGTTGGACCATATGTGAACGTATTTTTCAATCGTCACATAGTAAGTGATGATGTATTAAAAGCGATTTTAGTTGAAAAAGAAGAATATGGACAGGGGTACTTTGGGCGAGAAAAAACAGTAGTAATCGATTACTCTTCACCAAATATCGCGAAACCGTTCTCCATGGGACATTTACGTTCAACGATGATCGGGAATTCTTTAAAACATATCGCTGAAAAGTGTGGATATGAGGTTGTAGGAATCAATTATATTGGTGATTGGGGAACGCAGTTTGGAAAATTAATTACCGCATATAAAAAATGGGGAAATGAAGAGCTTGTAAAAGAAGATCCGATTCGCGAATTATTCAAATTATATGTTCATTTCCACGAAGAAGTGAAAGAGTATCCAGAGCTAGAAGAAGAAGGTCGTGCATGGTTTAAGAAATTAGAAGACGGTGATGAAGAAGCAGTTTTTTTATGGAATTGGTTCCGTCATGAATCTTTAAAAGAATTCTCTCGTATTTATGAACTTCTTGGTGTTGAATTTACAAACTTCCAAGGAGAGGCTTTCTATAATGATAAAATGGGCGATTTTGTTGATATTTTAGAAGAAAAAGGGTTATTAGAAGAATCGGATGGAGCACAAGTTGTTAATTTAGAAAAAGAAGATATGCCGCCATGTTTAATTAAAAAATCAGATGGAGCTACACTTTATGCAACGCGCGATTTAACAGCGGCACTATACCGTCAAAACACATATGAATTTGATAAAGCGTTGTATGTAGTAGGCGCAGAACAAAGCTTACACTTCACACAATTTTTCACTGTATTAAAGAAACTTGGTTATAACTGGGTAGATGGTATGGCTCATGTACCATTTGGACTCATTTTAAAAGATGGTAAAAAAATGTCCACACGTAAGGGGAAAGTCGTATTACTTGAGGAAGTATTAGAAGAAGCGATTACGCTTGCAGAGCAAAATATTGAAGAGAAAAATCCGGACTTAAAGCAAAAAGAGGAAGTTGCTAAGCAAGTTGGTGTCGGGGCAGTCATTTTCCATGATTTGAAAAATGAACGTATGCATAATATTGAATTCTCTTTAGAAAAAATGCTGAAGTTCGAAGGGGAAACAGGACCATATGTTCAATATACACATGCGCGTGCTTGCTCCATTTTACGAAAAGAAAATGCAGAATTTGAAACAGAAGCGTTTCAATTAAACGATGATCATAGTTGGAGTACGATAAAATTATTAAATAGATTTCCACAAGTCGTTGAAACAGCCTTCTTCAAAAATGAACCGTCACATATTGCGAAGTATTTGTTAGATGTAGCACAAGCATTTAATAAATATTATGGAAATGTTCGTATTTTAGAAGAGGATAAAGAAAAGGAAAGTAGACTTGCACTTGTTTATGCAGTAACGATTGTGTTAAAAGAAGGATTGCGTTTACTTGGAATGGGTGCTCCGGAAGAGATGTAAATGAGTACAATTTTATCGTGCTATTGTGCAGTGACAATTATTAACGTTACTGTAGTAGTCAATTACAAATAATGTGTTACTGAAGATGATAAATACAAAATAAAGCTTACTATATTGGCAGAATGACAAATCGGGCGTACCGTTGACCTGATTTGTTATTTTTTATTTTTCTTACTATTTTTAATAATTATTCATTTTGTTTTTTCTTTACTAAAATTATTCTTTGAAAGAAGGAGATGGAGATGGTATCTTTTTTTCCTACAATGTATGAAGATGAACTTATATATAGTGCTATTGCAAGATATCATGTTAGAAGTGGTAATACTATCCCTAAACAGACAATCGATAAATTGATGTAAGTCTGTATCTTTTATTTTTTCGCGAATATGGCCATAGCCTTTTTTAAAATCTCATTTTCCTCCTTCAGACGAAGCATTTCTTTCTGCATTCGCTTCAGGTCTTCTAGCGTCATTTCTTCCTCATCAATCGTTGTGATAGGAGAATATTTTTTTATCCATTTATAAATCGGTACTTCTGATACACCATATTCGCTGCTTAGTTCTTTCACAGATCAGCCTGAATGATATAGTTCAACAACCATCTTTTTAAATTCTTCATTAAATTTCTTGTTTGCCATACGGACACTTCCTCCTTGAAATCCATTGTAAGGACTTAACTAAGTTGTGTTCATATGACTATACTAACTCCACTCCACAAAGTATAAAGAAAGAAGGAATATACATTGTTGATTCTAAAGAAGTAGTTAGCAGTAATTTGAGGTAAAGATGATTGTGATATTGCATTCCATAAAAAAGAATGTTACTCTAAAAATAGAATTATGAGAGGACTGATGGATGAATAATGATTAACTAATCTATATTTTAATTTGAAATTAATAACTTCAAACTACAAAATATAGGGTTAGTCTATCCATTTTTATAAATCAGTTCATACTTTATTTGTCATGATTCCAATGATTAATAAGAACTTATTAAGTATAAGTGAGATACTAATCCTTCCGATTACAAATTGGGAGGATTTTTTTATTCTCTTATAGGTAAGTTGATATTTATTAATCCGTAACTGTAACCTAACAAATAAAGGAGAGAGAAAAATGAGGAATTCAGACACTATTGTTACACATGTAATGCTCTATATAAGTCGTTAATATCCATCAAACTTATATGGAGAAATTAAAAAATTGATGGATATTCCGACTTTATATGAAAAGTGTTGATATATAAAGGAGGAATTATTATGTCAATGATAAAAGTTCAAGACTTAACTTTTTCATACCCAGGTAGCTTTGATAATATTTTTGAAGGTGTAAACTTTCAAATAGATACGGATTGGAAACTAGGGTTTATTGGTAGAAACGGACGAGGTAAAACGACATTCTTTAATTTATTATTAGGTAATTATGAGTATAGTGGGAAGATCACTTCTTCGGTAGAATTTAATTATTTCCCTTACCCAGTTTCGGATAAGAACAAATTCACTCATGAAATCCTTGAAGAAATTTGTCCCCAAGCAGAAGATTGGGAATTTCTGCGTGAAATATCCTATTTAAATGTTGATGCCGAGGCCATGTATCGACCATTTAAAACATTATCAAATGGAGAACAAACAAAGGTGTTGCTTGCTGCACTGTTTTTGAATGAGGGTCAATTTCTATTAATTGATGAGCCAACAAATCATCTAGACACTGATGCACGAAAGATGGTCTCTGATTATCTAAGGAAGAAAAAAGGGTTTATTTTGATTTCACATGACAGAATCTTTTTAGATGGATGCGTTGACCATATCTTATCTATAAATAGAGCAAATATTGAAGTTCAAAGTGGTAACTATTCTTCTTGGAAGTTAAATTTTGATAGACAGCAGGAACACGAAGAGGCTACAAATGAGCGTCTACAAAAAGACATAGGGAGATTAAAACAGTCTTCAAAGCGTTCAGCAGGTTGGTCTCATCAAGTGGAAGCTTCCAAAAATGGAACAAGGAATTCAGGATCTAAGTTAGATAAGGGTTTTGTAGGACATAAAGCGGCCAAGATGATGAAGAGAGCGAAGAACCTTGAATCAAGGCAACAAAAAGCTATTGAAGAAAAGTCAAAATTACTAAAAAATGTGGAGAAAACTGAGTCGTTAAAATTAGAACAATTGAAATTTCAGTCAAATGAATTGGTTGTTTTGGCTGATGTGTCTGTTAAGTATGATGACCAAATAGTAAATGAACCAATTAGCTTCATAGTTGAACAAGGGGATCGAATTGTACTTGATGGAAAGAATGGAAGCGGGAAAAGTAGTATCCTAAAACTAATTCTAGGACATCCAATACAGCATACAGGCTCAGTTAATTTAGGTTCAGGACTCATCATTTCCTATGTCCAACAAGATACTTCTCATTTGAAGGGATTGTTATCGGTCTTTATTGAAGAGCACGAGATTGATGAGACGTTATTTAAATCCATCCTACGTAAGATGGATTTTGACCGAATTCAATTTGAGAAAGATATATTTCATTATTCTGGTGGACAAAAGAAAAAGCTGCTTATCGCTAAAAGTTTATGTGAGAAAGCTCATTTATATATATGGGATGAACCATTAAATTTTATTGATATTTATTCGCGTATGCAGATTGAAGAGCTTATTCAACAATTTAATCCCACAATGGTTATTGTTGAGCATGATAAGGCATTTCAACAAACAGTTGCAACAAAAACTATATCTATATAGTTCAAAGTGAGTGATTGAAGATATAATCAGTAAATCAAGTCATTAAACTATAGGGCGCTTTAATGGAGTGATGAAAAAAGCCTAATTTCTCTACAATAAATTGAGAAATTAGGCTTTTTAATAGGAAAAGTAGGATACATATTAACAGAATGCACTCATAAATGGGAATATGATATAAGAGCATAAGGTTTTCCTACTATTAAAGAAGATGTTTAGGTTTGAATGATACAGGATTAGTTGTGTAATATTACCAATTGTGAATATAAAATAAAGTCACTACTTGGTTTATCTAGAGGTAAATCAATTAACAGGTATTATAGTTGAACAAGCAATACAATAAATGATTAAACTTATTTATAAAAAAATAATTTGTTAGAATATTTTAAGAGCAAGTTTTGATCAATCTTTTTTCAAAACACGCTCTTTCTTTTTGTTCTTTTATCAAGGTCATTTGCATTAATTTGAACAAACTTCATTCTAAAACAACACGTGGGTTTTATGTTAGTACGTTGGTTGTACCACATCGCTATCAAGCCAATAAAACAAAATACCCCCTAAAATGAAAAAATACGCTATTCTTTCTGTAGAATCATTGGAAAGGATGGCGTTTTTGTATGTCTATTTCTGTATCTGATGAATTACAACTATTTGCTCAAGAGATTCAAAGTTTTTTATCTCCAAATATCTTACGAGATCTTGCTAGAGATGTTGGTTTCGTGCAACGAACCAGTAAATACCAAGCATAATATGAATTTAAATATCAATTTATAAGTTAACAAGCATATATTCTTAATATTTTGATTGAAGAAAGCAGCAACTATATCGTTGCTGCTTTCTCATTTTCGTTATTGACTACTGATAAGTGGTGTTATGTAAACTTCAGATGTATACGATATTCATTAAAAAATGTACGACTTATTCTAACTCTACAGTGATAGAATGTAATAAATCTATATTTTTACAGGTGATAGGAGGAATGATTTTTGCATAAAAAACTTAGAAAATATCTTATATTAGGTTCCTTAACCCTTATCATTAGTGGCTGTTCGATTTCAAAAGGATACGATACACCACAAGAAGCATTAAAGCACGGATTAAAACCAACAAGTGATGCAGAAACAAATAAATATTCTGTTTTAGAGCGTATTATAAAAATAGATGGAAAAACAGTCTTTTTTGTTACACCTAGTGATTACATTTCAATAGCAGATTTAGAAATAAAAAATGGAAAATGGACTGTTAGTGGGATGACAGGAGGAACAAATGTAAGTGAGTTAGAAGTACAAGATTCTGGTATATCACCTACTATGGGAATATCAAATGGAAAAGTTATTTCTGGTTATCTTAAGAACCCATCTATTAGCAAGGTAGCATATGAATCCACCCCAGGACATATTGTAGATTTAGATAAATTCTTACCAAACGAACCAAAGATAAAGGATGGAGTTTATGGTACGTGATCCTTCTTAATAAATTAGATGATGGTCCAAAATCGTTAGATCTCATTATGACTGTTTTAGAATTTAAAGATACAAACGGCACTATTATAAAATATAAGAACTGATCATTTATAAACAACTTCCGATTTCGAAAATTATATAAAAAAGCTAGCATCTTTCTTCAAAATGGTTTCTTATTATTTATTGTGAAATGAGGGTTTTCGAGTTGTTTTTGATCAATGTTTATTTCAAAGCTACATTTACACCTGTTGAATTTTTAAAATATTGTTTCTGTATATCTAAATTAACAATTTTTAAGTGGAGAAGAAAAGATAAATATTTAATGTTACAACTTTAAATGAATACGAGTATAAATGTATAGATGTACATTTATACTCAAGGTGGAATTAGAAATTCTATATGAGTAACAGTAATAAATGTAATCATTAGAATAGGATCTCAGTAACGATAATAATTGTTTCAAAAGGAAGAACTATGTACGTTATTATGGAGTATATAAGCTTTTATAGTAACGATGATAGTTGTCTCTGGACAGCTATTTACGTACAGTAAAACTCCGAAGAAATAAGAAGTTAGGTGGGAGATAAACTACCCGTAAAAGCCAAATTGATGAAGGCTAATAATCGGAGGGAATGAAGGAAACCTCCACTGATTATTAGCCTTCACTTTATATTATTTACAATATATCCAAAAAAGATAGAGATATATTGTAAAATTAGTATTAAGCTTTACAAGTGAAAGAGGTCAAAAAGAAGATCATGAAACTGAAAATTAAGAAATTTCCAAATGGAAAATGGGGGATTTTAATGAGAAAAATGATATTATATAGCGATCAAATACAAGAAGATAGAAAATTGGATTATGAGCTTTTAAGGTTATTAAATAAAGAAAACCCTTCAATAGCATATCTTCGATCATCTTCAGATGAAACAGGAAAGTATTTTAATAATGTAGTTAAATATTATAGAGATTTAGGAATTAGCAAAGTAGAATATTTTGATTTAGATAAAGAATACGATGAAAGAAAGGTTAATAACATATTTAATTATGATGCAATACATCTTTCAGGTGGAAATACATTTCGCTTTTTAAATTCCCTAAGAAAAAGAAATTTATTACATTCATTAAAATCTTATGTGGAAAATGGTGGGGTTTTAATTGGTGTTAGTGCAGGTAGTATAATATCTACTAAAAGTATTGATACAGCTCAATTTGTAGACGAGGATATTATAGGACTAGAGGATAGAAGCTCTTTAGGTTTTGTAGATTTTGATTTTATGCCTCATTGGAGTGAGGAGCAAAGTGAAAAATATTTAGAATTATTAAAGGATTATTCCAAGCTGAAAAACAGGACAATTTATGCTTGTAAAGATGGTGATGGGATAGTTATTGATGGAGAAGATATTAAATTGATTGGAAATGTTATAAAAATCTAATTTGGCTTCAATTTATCAAATACATTTTGTCTAAATGAGCTGAACAGATGTCTAGATACATTAAGAACTTATGGACATGAAAAAGTGTTTTTATATCTAGAAAATATTTTTATCATTTGCTCAAAGTAGGGAACGAAATCAGCAATTTCAATATAAACAGAAGGAGGTAGCTCAATTGAAAGAGTATGATTGGGATAATAAGTTGGAGTATTTGAGAAATACAAGGGATCTATATTATAACGATGATTATCTAAGTTTTTTGGTGAATTCAGTTTGGAAAATCTCTAAACCAGTTCATATTGTTGACTATGGTTGTGGATATGGTTATTTAGGTCTGAAACTATTACCTCTGTTACCAATAGGGTCTAGATATACAGGAATTGATAAGGGGAAGAAACTAATTAATAAAGCAAGAGAGTTATTCCGCATTCTTCCATATGAAGCAGACTTTCTTGAGGCAGATGTTACTGAAATTGAATTAGAAAGTAAGTATGATATAGCAGTATGTCATGCTTTTTTATTACATATGAACGATCCAAAGACAATGTTACAAAAAATGATAGACTCGGTCGTTGATGAAGGTAATATCATATGCTTTGAACCACATTGGATTTCGAATATGTCTTCGTATAGTCTTAACAATCTAGAGCAATCAGAAATTGTTCAGATTGGTGTTCTTCAAAAATTATTTGAAAAAGATGCAAAACGAAATGGTAAAGATGGAAACATCGGTATTAAATTACCAACATATCTAAGTGAGCTAGGGGTAGAAAATGTTGAATGTAGAGTTAGTGATAAGATTAATTTTCTTAATGTTAATGAGGATCAAAGAGATAAACAGCAATTGTATCAATCACTCAAGGAAGAGGGAATCGGTAATACTCCTGCTGAAAAAGAAGAATTCATTGAACGTTTAATAAATCGAGGGCTGATATACAATGAAGCGATGGTGCAGTACGAAGCAGAATTACAATTTTCTAAAGCATTCACTATAGATTCTTCTTTAGTATATGCTCCAAGTATGAAAATTACTTTTGGCATAGTGAAAAGCAAGTAATGTAAATAAAGAAATGAGTTAGGACTTCTAACGCTGTATACATGTTAGAAGTCTTATTTTTTAGTTTGATAGTATTTTCTAAAAGAAAATATGTCAAAATCGTGTACGAATGAAAATAGATTCGATATTAATTTTGAAAACCTCGCTTAAATCACCCATTTCCTATGGAAAAACAGAGATAGTCTTGTTATGATAACAAGCATAGTCCTTTTTTATAACTAAAATAGATAGAATTGTGAGAAAAGTCCGAGAAAAGGACGCGCACAAGGGAGGAACAACATGAAGCGTGTTGCTTGGTTTACTGATAGTACAACTGCAAACTTTACAACAAGTGCAGATAATTTTGTTATACCGATTGAAATTGTTATTAATGGAACGGCTTACAAAGACTGTGAAGAAGGTGTTCGTGAACGTGTCTACGATGCATTAAAACAGGGTATAACTGTAACTACGTCACAACCTAATTTTGGAGATATGGTTGCACTCTTCTCTAAATGTAAAGAAGAATATGAAGAGGGATTTGCAATCACAATTAGTGGGAAAGTAAGTGGCACTTATCAAAATATGATACTTGCAGCAGAAATGGCAGGATTTCCTCTAGTTGTAATAGATAGTGAAACAACGAGTTATCCAATGGATGAAATTTTAACAAAAGCGCAAACGTTATACCGTAAGGGTATGACTTTACAAGATATACAAAAGACAATACAACATGTGGAACGTAGTCCTTATTATGTATTTCCAAAGGATTTGAAAGGTCTATATGCAAGTGGACGTGTGAAAGGTGTACAATTTATACTAGGCAGTCTACTAAGTGTAAACCTAATTCTAGAAGTAAAACATGGCGAACTTGTGTTGGAGAAGAAAGTTCGTAAAATACAAAAATGTAAAGAATATATGCGAAGCGAACTTGAAAAAGAAATGCCGAAAGTAGTCCATGTTTTCCATGCGAATGATGAAGAAGGGGCAGAAGAATGGATTGCTGATTTCAGAGCAGTATTTCCTGAAATGAAGTTTTTAATTTACCCACTTCCTATATCTTTTGCTGTTCATGCAGGTGCTGGAACAATTGCGATTAGCTTTTTGAAAGGGGAAACCCGTGAATAATTCACGGGTTTTTTGATGTGCCGGTTCTTATTTTTTTATGTTGATGGAAATAATTTAGAGAATGAGAGATGAAGTGTTTTAGTAATAAGTAAGTGATTAACCATTAAAATAAATTAACGTGATAAGATTTCCAACATACGATATATGCTGGAGGTCGTATGTTGTTCATAGTAATAACCTAATGTTATTTTTTCATTTTCCACAAAAACAAGCACAGATAACATAAAAGAAGAACACTAAATATGTAGAAAGCATTTGTAAATCCAAATAAATCTGATAAACTTCCGCTAAGCATCGGTCCGAAAAACATACCAATTGAGTAGGCTGTATTATAGATTGCAAAAAGTATTCCATATGCATGAACTCCGTTTTTGTCTGCGAGATATGTAAGTTCTGGTAAAGCAGGTGCTAGTAAAAGGCTAAAACTAATTCCAAGGATAGCAAGTACAAATATTTCCAGGGCGGTATGAGAAACAATCACTGTAAATGGGAAACATAAAGCAGCCAAAGCTATGCCTACTGCCATCGTTTGTTTTCTGCCAATTTTAGTTGAAAGTGTGCCAATGATTGGTGCAGTAAATCCATATGCGAGAGTTGGAACGGCAAATAGGAGTCCGATTGTCCCAGGGCTAAGGTGTAAGGTGTCTTGTAAGTAGAGTGGAAGAGTTGGCTCTAAAGCGCTAGGTAAGGCCGATCCTAGAATAATAATACCGATCATAATAAATAGGGAACGCATATTCAAGATAGATCGATAGCTAATTCGTTGGTTTGAGCTGGATTTTGGTTCATTATGAAGTAATGTTATTCGTAATATACCATCAATGAGTGCAATACTGGCAGCGATAATAAAGGGAAGATGATACCCTCCCCATTGATAAAGTGCCCCGCCGATTGTTGGACCAAGGAGCATCCCAGCTGCTTGTCCCGATAAAGCGAGACCCATGGCCTTTCCGCGTTCTTGCAGAGGGAACACATCTGCTAGAAGTGCTAATCCAGCTGTCCATGTTGCTGCTGCAGATATACCTTGTAGCATTCTTGCGAGCACGAGCAACCAGAAACTATTTGCAAGTCCGAATAATAGAGTCGCTGCTGCAAGTCCAAATAAGCCTAGAATCATAGGGAGGCGTCTTCCAACCTTATCGGAAACCACTCCTAAAATGGGAGTAGCAAGAAGTAAAGTAATAGCGTAACTACCGAATAAAAAGCCAATCTCTGTTTGGGAAGCACCTAGTGTTTCTGCGTACCGTGGTAAGATTGGGACAATCATTCCGTAGATGAGCATATCCGTAAAGACAGCTACTGCTACAACCCATAACGAAGCTTTTTGCACGCGAGACATTTTTAACCTAGCTTCCATCATTTTTCCTCCGTGTTCTTCTTATTTTCTAATCGAGATAACATTTTTTCCATTTTTTCAATGAAACGTAGCTGTATTTCACATTGTTCATAAATATTTTCAAAAATCAGGCTCACATGCTCTGGAATGTCTATCATTTTTTCTTTAATAGATTGTCCAGCTTTCATATTCTCGTACATTTCTATAATTTTCTTTTTTTGATCTTGTAAGGCGGATGAAATGTGTTCAAGAGAAACAGTATTTGTATCGAAAAAAGTAAGTGCTGTATATAACTCTGTTGGGAATACGACTGAAGATTGCTGGAATGACTGAAGCATGAGTGTATAGAATTCATCTTTTCCAGCAGGTGTAACACTATAAATTGCTTTGGAACGATTGCCCGTTTTTTCAACGGCATCAAGCTCTACTAATCCTTCTTTATCCATTTTTTTTAAAGCATGATAAATCGAAGCGGGAAAAACACCTGCCCAAGTGTCTGTTTGTGCTGATTGCATAGCTTGTTGTAATTCGTATCCAGACATAGGACCGTATTGCATGAGTAAACCTAGCACCATTAAACGTGTCATATGTATCCTCCGTTCAAATAGAAAATATAGAATACTAAACGTTTAGTATTTATTTATAATATATGTGGAAATATTTGTTTTGTCAATAAAAGGATGGGGATTGTTATGTCCCGTTATTTCAGGAAATAAGACCCACCCCAAAATTCAGCGAAAGTAAAGAATTTTAGATGGGGTACAAACACCGTATAAAATTTTGATTTATAAGTGGTGATTAACTTAATAAAATAAATTTTATTTCACCAAATTAAACAAAATACATGAAAAAATAGTTATTTTTATTCTTTTTAAACTATAATTTAAATAATATTTTCTATTATCGAGGATTATATAAGATTTTAATTGAATACATGATATAAGCTGTGTAGAATCTAAGCAAGCGGATAAGAATACTGCTTACTGATGCGCAAGAAAAATAATTACTAGAGGTGAATGCATGTTAGAATTTAGGCGATTAGAGATGTGTTTGAAGGAGAAACGATTTGTAGATGGATTACAGGATGTAAATAACGAAATTGCACATATAAAAGAAACCAATACGTTCTCCTATGTGAAGGAATGGCTTTCTTTGATTTCAGGGCATGAGGAATTTGATACGCTAATCCGTCTTACAGATGAAGGGCTTATGCATCAATATAGTGCCTTCCTAATTCGCTATTCATATAAAAAATTTCCAAATATGAGAACGCTCTCTTTATATTGTGATGAGCTAATTGATGACCGAAAAGTACTTGATGCTGAAAAGTTATTAAAAGACGCTTTGGACGATATAAAGGCAGAACAAATAGATTCTGATATTTTATCAAAAGCCTACTTTACATTAGTAAGATGCCTTTTAGAAATGAAACGAAATGAAGAAGCATTCCAATATATGAAAAAAGCTGAGAGTTATAGTACACGTCCAGTCTTTGATAAATGGGGCTATTTTTATATACAAATAGGAGAATGGGAGAAAGCGGAGCACTCACTTTTAGCTGGGATGGAACATAAGGAAAATGAAGAACTAGCGGTTTATTTATTATCACAGCTATATGCATATAAAGGTGAACAGAAACGAGCATTGCAATTGATTAATGATGCGATAGATCAGTTTCCGCAAGTACCGTATTTTTATTTCGAAAAGGTGAAACATTTACTAGATTTACAGTGTTATGAGGAAATGTTAACTGTAATAGATAAGATCGATCAGATATTACCGTACCATTCGTATAAAGCTTATTTTACACATTTACGTGCAGAAGCGTTGTATAAAATGAATAAGAACGAGGAGTTACTTGCTCTATTAAAAACGGAAGTATGTTTGAAGGAGTCACTATATCATAATATAGAAAAATACCCGAATGGGAAAAAAGTAAGATTGCCATTAGTACCAATCGTACAAAAAGATAATTATTGTGTTCCAGCGAGCTTGGAGATGATGCTTCGCTTATTGGGAGAAAGTCGTACACAAGATGAAGTCGCAAATCATATATTTGATGTAACAGGATCAAAATTTTCAGATACGGTTACTTATTTAGAAGAATTGGGCTATGTTTGTCGTTATTTCAAGGGGAACGAAAAGAACTATAAAGCATTACTCGATCAAAATATTCCTGTTTTATTAAGTATAGATATTGAACATGCATCCCATGTTCAAGTTCTTTCTGGATATGATGATCAGTTACAATCTTTTTTTGTTCAAGATCCTAATTTCTTGGAACCGCTTTTTGTTGAATATGAGAAGTTACAGGAAAGATATCGCTACACCGATGGTTTATCTATCGTATTTGTTCCTAAGGAGAAAAAGGAACAATTGTCATTTTTAGTAGAAGAGGAAGATGTATACTTCCGAAAGCTATTCTCTCTGACGGATCATTTAGAAGAGCAGGATAAAAAAGGGATTGAAAAACTCGTATCATTTTTACAAGAGACAAATGAAAATCCATACACGTGGTTATACACAATCAAACATATGGATGTTGAAGTGAATCAAGAGTTTATTCTTTTTTGTGCTGAAAGGTTAATGGAAAGATATCCGGATTCAGATTTTGTTAAGCTACATAGTGCACAATGCTTTATCCGTATTCAAGATCTGGAGCGGGCTAGTGATGTCTTGCGAAGTGTTGAGAAAAAGAATAATCAAGCATTGTATCATTTTATACATGGCCGTTATTCTTTAGAGAAAGAAGAGTATGAGGAAGCAATTTCTAGCTTCCGCTCATCGTTACAATTAGATGCGGATCAGCCAATCGCATGGAGTTTTCTGGCATTATCATATATGTATATAGATCAGTCTGAACAGGGCTTGCAAATGTCGCAAATTGCATTGCAACGTCATCCTGATAGGTTTATTCTTGTGAATCATGGTTTAGTTTTAATGGATTTAGAGCGTTATGAGGAAGCATATGAAGTGTTTAATGATTTATTGAAAGAATATAAGTATGAAGCACATATATGGTATGAAAGAGCCAAATGTGCGCATCAAATGGAGAAATTGCATTTAGCAATCAAAGGACTTCGCATCGCCATTCAATTAGACAAAACGGTACCATATCCATATGTAAAACTCTCAGAAATATATGAATCAGATCTAGAAAATAAGAAGAGTGCAGAAGCAATTTTATCGCAGGGTATCGAAAATTGCGAAGAATCATCATCATTATATACTCGATTAGGGGATTTGTATTTTCAAAATGATGAATTTGAAGAAGCTGAAAAAATATATAAACGTTCTTTAGAAGGAAATGATGGAGACATTTATTCTCATTTTGGTTTAGTTCAAATTTATATGGCAAAAGAACAGTATAATGATGCAAAGCATTATATTTTCAGCATGGAAAAGAAATTTGAACAAAATGATGAGTTTCTAATGAATGCAGGAATGGTATTGTGGGATGCTGAAATGGAATTAGGGGCTAATGAAGAACAATTAAAGATAGCGTTGTCAAAGTTAGAAAATGGCATCCGATGTTTGAAAAATAATACAGCGAATGTTTTGGGGGAATATGTAAATAGAGTTGAAGGGACACCATTTGTACAACGTGGGATAGCATTTTTAAGAAAACTAGAAAAAGAAAGAGCGGATATTACCGAGTATGGCTGTTATGCTGGTATTTTATATGAATCTCTTGGACAATACGATCAAGCAATGAAACGATACCATCAAGCAATAAAGCATAGACCGAGTACTCTTCCGTATTTTCGTATTGGTGAATCCCTTATGGTATTAGGGGAATTGGAAGACGCAAAAAGAGCATATGAATCTTGCTTAGAAATAGATGCAAACTTTATAGGAGTACATTTGAAGTTAGCGGAAATATACGAAAAAGAAGAAAACCGTTTAAAAGAACAACATCATATGCTTCAGGCAATGATCCAAGAACCGATGATTGTAAATATGGAGTATTTGGCAGAGCTTTCAGTAGAAAATTCTCTTCATAAAGAGCTTCTATCTGAGTTAGAGAAATTGGCTGGCAGAGTGAATGAAATGTGGCGTTTAGACGCTCTTGCATATGTATATGGCGCCATGAAAGATGTAGATAAAGAACAAGAACTAATGGAAGAAGCTTTGCAAATGGATGAAGAACATGTGGAAGTACGATATCATTATGCAAAAGTACTTGTTAAAAAGCGAAATCCGGAAGCAATTACATTTGTTACAAATTTAATAAAGCAAGATATTGAAAATGAACGTGTATTTGAAGTGTATGTTCAAGCGATGGAACAAAGGCGGAAATTATCTCAAATACGAGATTCCCTTCATTTGCTGCCAATTAAGAAAAAAGAAAGAAGTACTGCATTTATGTACGCTGCATCTGCACTTGCTGAGAGACTGAGTAAGCAACAACAAAATGAAGAGCCAAAGAAATCAATCCTTACAAGAGCATTTTATCGAATGAAAAACCGTGCGAAAGAAATTTCCCTTATTACAATTGTTATTGATTTATTTGAAATTTCCTTAAAATTTAATGCTAAAAATAGTATGGCAGCGCAGCGTTTAGCGATATTTTATGAAAATGGGAATATGATTACAGAAGCGATAGATGTATTACAAACATCTTTAGAAAACATTTGGAATACTAGCGCGGCACGGCAACTTGTAAATCTTCTCATCGAACATGGTGATGAAAATGAAGAGATGTTAAGAGATGCTCTTGAAATAATAAAGCAGATGAGTAAAGAAGAGCCAAATGATTATGACATGCTCTTGTTACATTCAAATGTTTTGTTCATGTTAGGGGAAGAAAAACAGGCAGAAAAGATCTGTTTACAATTAATCGAAAGAATGCCTTTTGTGAGCCGTGCATTCCTTGCTCTAGCGGAAATATATCAAAGTGAAGAAAGATTTGAAGAGTCTATTGCAATGCTGGAAGAGGGAGTACTGCACCATCCGCAAGATCATGCAATGTTTCTCGCTTTAGCAGCGTCTTATCATCAGATTGGAAAAACAGAAAGGGCAGAAGAACTAACAACTCATATACTATCTTTTGATTCTTCAGATTTATTAGTTCGATACAACAGAGCATACTATTTAGCTGTTTTAAATCGAAATGCTGAGGCGAAAGCAGAACTTGAAACTGTTCTTCATGAGGATGAAACTGGATTTTTTGCAGAGCTTGCAGAAGAAGATGAAGAGTTAGAGGAAGTGTGGGAAACAATAAAGTAATAGCAACTGTTCATGATGTATAAAATTCGAGAACTAGGACGAAAATGAAAATATATTTTTGAATTGATTGACAATTGTCTGTTTCATGGAATAAAATAACTTTTAATAAAAGTATACAAATCTGAAGACGAGAAAGAGTAAAATATTGTACTGTTCCCCAGAGAGCCGGCGCCTTGCTGAAAGCCGGTGTACAGACTTTATTTGAAAATCATCTCCGAGGAGCCGTGGCTGAATAAAGTAAGCTCGGACGGATGTCTACCGTTACAAAGAACGCGTATGTTAGTACGTTGCTAAGTGCTATTAGTTAAGATGCTAATAGAATTAGGGTGGTAACGCGGGTAAACCCGTCCCTATTTATAGGGACGGGTTTTTTGTGTGCTTTTACAAATTTTCAAAGGAGTGATTGTAAATGGAGAAGGTAAATGTAAAAGAATCAGCTGTAGGGAGAGAAACACGAATTCGCAAGCAGTGGAATAAGCAGAATATCTTTGAACAATCCATTCGAAATCGTGAAGGTGCACAATCTTTCGTTTTTTATGAGGGGCCACCAACTGCAAATGGACTGCCACACGTGGGGCATGCGCTCGGACGGACGATTAAAGATTTAGTAGCGAGATATAAAACAATGACTGGATATAAAGTACTTCGAAAAGCTGGATGGGATACACACGGATTACCGGTAGAATTGGGAGTTGAAAAACAGCTTGGTATTTCTGGTAAACATGAGATTGAAGAGTACGGAATTGAACCATTTATTCAAAAATGTAAAGAAAGTGTATTTACGTATGAGAAGCAGTGGCGTGAATTTACTGAGAGCATTGGATATTGGGTCGATATGGAAGCCCCGTACGTAACTTTGGAAAATCCTTATATCGAGAGTGTATGGCATATTCTTGGGACTATTCATGAAAAAGGGCTGCTATATAAAGGACATCGAGTTTCGCCATACTGTCCAAGTTGTCAAACATCACTTAGTTCACATGAAGTAGCGCAAGGATATAAAACAGTAAAAGATTTAAGTGCAACGGTAAAGTTTAAAGTATTGCATAGTCAAAATGAATACTTTCTTGGATGGACAACAACGCCATGGACTCTTCCAGCCAATGTAGCACTTGCTGTACATCCAGATATGGAGTATGTGAAAGCACAGCAAGCTGATTCGGTTTATATTGTTGCAAAAGAGCTGGCAAGCAATGTATTAAAAGAAGATTATCAAGTATTGTCTACCCATAAAGGAGAAGAATTAGTAGGTACTTCATATGCAGCACCATTTCCTATGGATGAAGTTACGAATGGCTATCGTGTTATTTCGGCAGACTTTGTTACGGGAGATAGTGGTACGGGGCTTGTTCATATCGCACCAGCGTATGGAGAAGATGATTATAAAGTTGTACAGAATCAAGGATTATCATTCCTTCATGTTGTGGATGAACAAGGTAAGTATACGGAAGCTGTTCCATTTTTACAAGGGAAGTTTGTGAAAGAATGTGATGTTGATATTGTTCGTTACTTAGCGCAGGAAGGATTGTTATACTCTAAAGAAAAATATGAACATAGTTATCCGCATTGCTGGCGCTGTGATTCACCACTCTTGTATTATGCTGGAGAAAGCTGGTTCATTCGGACAACTGAGATCAAAGAGACATTCTTAAAGAATAATGATGCAGTCACATGGTATCCAGATCATATGAAACATGGGCGATTTGGAAAGTTTTTAGAGAATATGGTGGACTGGAATATTAGCCGAAAACGATACTGGGGAACACCGTTAAACGTATGGGAATGCAAAAACTGTGATCATCAATTTGCACCGAAGAGCATCGATGAATTAAGAAAACATAGCGTAGGGCATACAGCAGAAAATTTAGAACTGCATAAACCGTATGTAGATGAAGTGAAGGTATGCTGTGAAAAATGTGGTAGTTCGATGACTCGTACGCCAGAAGTAATCGACGTTTGGTTTGATAGCGGTTCGATGCCATTTGCACAGTATCATTATCCGTTTGAAAATAAAGAGCTTTTTGAGGAACAATTTCCAGCTGATGTAATCGCTGAAGGTGTCGATCAAACGCGTGGTTGGTTTTATAGTTTATTAGCAGTAGCGGCTTTATATACCGGAAAAGTACCATATAAACGTGTATTATCTCTTGGGCATGTGTTAGATGAACAAGGACAGAAAATGTCTAAAAGTAAAGGGAATGCATTAGATCCAGTAGAATTAGTCGAGAAATTTGGTGCAGATGCATTAAGATGGGCACTTCTTGTTGATAGTGCACCTTGGAATGCAAAGCGTTTTTCTGAAAGAACTGTGCAAGAGGCGAAGTCAAAACTAGTAGATACACTTGTGAATGTATATAGCTTCTATGTTTTATATACAAACTTAGATAAATACAATCCAAAAGAAAAGTATGAGGTCAAGCGGACGAAATTAGATGAGTGGGTATTATCACGTCTTCATAGTACAGTGAAACAAGTAAGAAATGCATTAGACGAGTATCAATTTACAAATGCAGCGCGTGAAATTGCGGTTCTTGTAGATGAGGTTAGTAACTGGTATGTAAGACGTTCGCGCAATCGTTTTTGGGAGTCTGGCATGAATCCTGAAAAGGCAGGTGCATATGAAACGCTTCATGAAGTGCTTGTTACGCTTAGTAAATTACTTGCTCCGTTTACTCCATTTGTCGCGGAAGATATTCATCTTAACTTAGAAGGAAATAGTGTTCATTTAACAGATTATCCAACAGCGGATGAAACGCTTATTCAAACCAAGTTAGAGCAAGAAATGAATGCCGTTTTACAAGTTGTTGAGCTGGGACGTAGCAACCGAAATCAGCATGGATTAAAAGTGAAGCAACCATTAGCAGAGCTTGTATTACTTGAGCACCATGAGCAGAAAGTGGACTGGGAATCCTATCGTGATATTGTTATGGATGAACTGAACGTAAAAGCATTTCATGTAGAATTAGATGAAACACAGTATACATCGTACCAATTAAAGCTCGATTTTAAGACTGCAGGACCGAAGTTCGGGAAGAACGTTAACGCTGTAAATCAATGGCTAAAACAATTATCGCAAGAAGAAGTACAAAACTTTGTTTCGACTGAAAAAGCATTGTGTAAGCTTGTATCTGGGGAAGAAGTTGTTGTAACGCTTGAAGATGTATTAGTAGAACAAGTACCCAAAGTAGGGTTTTCTAATACTACAAATGGACAATATACGGTAATGTTAGATACGAATGTGACAGATGAACTATTACAAGAAGGAGTGGCGCGAGAATTTATTCGAGCTGTTCAAGAGTATCGAAAACAATTGAATTTACCAGTTAATTTACGAGTAGATGTTATTTTGGATACAGAGGATGAATTACAAAACACTCTAACAAAGCATAAAGATTTATTAGAAGAAAATTTATTAGTAAAACAATTTACGTTTAAAGCATTGTCACAAGAAGAGGATGAAATTTCTTTAGGTGAGAAAAAGGTTCGTATTAAACTGAGTCCAGCTAGCTAAATGAAAAATAGGATATAGATGGAAAGTTCGAATTTTTTATAAAAGTAACTTGAGAATGGAGCGTAAAAAATTACAAGAATCCCTGCGGAATGTCGGGCAGGGATTCAGGGGTAAAGAGGGTTATTTGTATTTGTCGAAACATGTCGTTTTCAACAAGTTAATATTACCACCAATTTTCAGAAACTCATCATGTTAAATGTGTCTGAATTGTATATAAACTGTGTATAAATTTAAACAAAAATGCTATTTTACCTTATAAAACAAAAGTATGATAATCCTTATAAATAATGGCTGAATGATAAACTTACAAAAATGCTTTTAAAAGTTCTTGAACTAATGGAAGTACTCCATCTACAAATTTCAAAACTGCCATTGCGATTTCCATATTATTTCCTCCTCTTTCTTGTAAGATGTGATAAATGTTTATACCATTATTATAGAAAGTACTTATAACAATATAAATACATTTCAATATGTAATATTTCAAATTTATTTATATTTTATATTGTTATAATAGAAAGGGTAAATTCTACAGCATTTTTCGATGAACTGAATAACTAAAGAACATGAAAGTTTCCCTACTTAAAAAGGAAGAGAATTATAAAAATTCTCTTCCTTTTTTATGTGCGCATAAACATTGCTTATCTATCTGAAAGTACATGTATACTATACGATTAGTGGCTCTGGTACAAATATGTTGCGCCCTTAAATAATTCATACAGATACGTAATCAAGTGTTCGTAAAGGTATAAGCTTACATAAAATAGAAATACTATCGTTGTGTATGGTAAGTATTTCATTATACAGGAGAGATGTTGTATGACTACTAATAAACGAAATGATTCAGAAAAGGAATTTGAACCTTCAATAATTAACTTAAATGATGAGTTAAATATAATTGATAATGGGGTTACAGAGAGAGTAGACGCTTATCAAAATTTGCAAGCTGAAGATACAGTTACACTTTTTTGGGGAGATGAATGGAATATAGAAGAAGCTGAGAAGAAAAAGATGGATTGTAATCGACCAAATGACGTTAAACAATATTAATTAACATCATGGAACATCTGTCAGTCAATCATACAGAAGCGATTTTAGGAACGTTATGAATAAAGAAACTGATGATTTCCTCAGACAAAAACAAAGCATCTCATTACTATTGAGATGCTTATTCAAATCAAGCATGAATTAACTATTATTATTTAAAAGAAATACAACAATTTATTTGATCTTTCAAAGTTAGAAAGTGGACAAGGAGCTTTTCATCCAAGTTTAACACATGCGGACAGAGCTCTGTTAAGAGGTATTAGAAGCTCATTCGGTCTTATTAACGGACAAACGTATCGAGTTAAAAGTGTAAGTCTCCAATACATTACCTCAACTTTGGATTATGCCATGTAAAATAGTATGTGTTATCAGTAATTTATTACATAATGTTATACAGTATTCCCCTATATATGGAAAAATAGAGTGATAAATTAATAACTTATCCAGTGATTTTTCTCATAACCCACTCTATAGGTCCTCTAGAAAATTTATTTCTCCATAAAATACTAAATAATATACTAAAAATGAAGAAACAAATGGCAAATATTAATACGAAAGATAAAGATTGATTTTCAAGTCTGTGTAAAAGGATCAATGTTCCGATGCCTAAAATGACGTGACTTACATAATGAGTTAAAGTTAATTGTCCGGTTTTAACGATGGCCCCAATAAACCAATTTTTTTCATACCTCTCAGTAATAAATAAGCAAAGGATCAAGATTATTAAAGCAGATCCGGTGGCAGATAAGATGTATAAAATGTTTGGTAAAATAGGTCCTGTATTAAATAAAAAGGTAGAGGATTCTTTTCCGATATAGGGGATGAAAAAATGAGTCAATACTTTTGACAACAATTCAGCAGTTGTTGAAATGATTAGGCTGATTATTAATAGTTTTTTTCTAATTTTATTATTATGAAGATCCATTCGTCCAATCAGCATACCAACTAAGAAGAACGAGAACCATGGGAAAATAGGGTGGTAGCCGTTAAAGAATAAATTACGGAGGAATCCTTTTACTGACCAGAAATCTATATAGTTTATAAAAGGAATGGGGCCTCCCCAGCCTTCAAAGGCATTAAAGGTTAATTGGAGGTATTGTGCAATGAGTAAAATGAGTATCGATAACCAAAGCAATATCTTTTTATTTATTGTAATGAAGAAGGCTGCAATAAAGAGATACACGCCGTAGTAGTGTAATATATCACCTGTCCAGTCGATTGTGTATAACAATAAGCCTAATACAAATAAGAACAACGATCGCTTCCAAATCATTTTTCGACTAGCCATAATTTTAATTGGATTACTACTAGAAACGGATGATTTAGTCATAAGGGAGATTCCTATACCTGCAAGTATGACAAATAGAGCAGAAGCGCGACCCTCAAATAGTGACATAAAGGCTATTAACCATGGAGGGCCATTACCTTCAGCCCCGGTTATAACCATGAAATTAACAATTAGCATTCCAAACATAGCCCATGCTCTAGCAAAATCTAATCCAATAATTCTTCTTTTAATTTCCATGGGAAACACGTCCTTTAAATATGCTATGCACAGCTTCAATCCATATTTGTTTATAATCCATGTTTGTATCAAACATCATGAAATTCCCGATATTATCAAGCACCAATGCGAGCATATGAGCTTTGGCTGTCAGGTTATCATCCTCAATAAGTTGCAATGAATTTGCTTTAGTAAGAAGTGCTTCAAATCCCTTTAAATATTCTCTTTGTATGGAAAGGAGCCGTTCATTATAATTGTTATTTCTAGATGCAAGTAACAAGTATTCTTGTAGGACACGGTTAAAATAAGGATCTTTATCTTGTTCATCGATTATGTTTACACCAATTTCAATACATTTTTCAATAAAATTGTTTTTTGTAAATTCATCAGTCTTAAAGAAGGTTGAAAATTGAACTGCCTGACATAGCTCATCAAATAAGCCTTCGATTAACGCATCTTTAGATTTGAAGTAATAATAAATAGATGGTTTTGCGATTCCGACTTCCTCGGCAATCATTGTGTATGTGGTCTTAGCGATTCCGTGCTCTGCGAATAAACGATAGCTTGCCTCGATTATTGCAGAAAGGGTTTCCTCACTTTTACTCATAATTGAGCCTCCTAACATGTAAGATCAAATTCAGAATAGCATGCATCAAAACACTTTTCAACCTATCGTTAGGTTGAAAATAGCCCGTTTTTTTATTGCCACCATATGAGTTACGACTGGTAAATGTCTAATTAAAAACAAACATTTCTGCTTAATATCCATAGCGAATAATATCTTTCGAAAGTATTTATCATTTTGATAAACAAATATTGAGAAAATATTACTTTCTGTATTAATATAAAAAAGATAAAGGTAATATAATTGATCTTATAGAATTACTCGTACATTCAAAATTTATTAAGAGAGTGGAGAGTGATTCTAATGTTCAAAAAAAGGATGGTAGCAATTGCTACAGCAATACCGTTAGTGTTAGGTACAGTATCGGTTGTTTCAGCGGTAGAAGAGAAACAAGTAAAGATAGACAGGTATTCTCCTCAGGAAAAAGCAGCCGAATATTTAAAAGCGAATGCCGCGCAATATTCATTAAAGACAGATTTATCAGACTTACAGTATATTTCAACTACTGATACACAGGTAGCTTCATATGTTAGATTTCAACAAGTAGTAAATGGTTCCCCTGTATTTTCAAAACAAATAACCGTGACTCTTAATGGAAAAGGACAAGGGGTGCTTGCTGTTTCTGATTATCAGCCTGTTCAAAATGTGAAAGAAATAAAGCAAAAAATTAGTGAAAAAGATGCAGAGCAAAAATCAAAGGTATATGTTGGTGGAGAAAGTGAACAAAATTTATGGGCTCCAACAATGAAAGAATTCGGGTATATCATTGAAGAGGGAGTTGCCATTCCTGTATACCGAGTTGTAGTTCACTCCAATCAACCATTTGGTGCATGGGAAACATTCATTGACGCTGAAAATGGAAAACTACTAAAAAAGGTAGATATAAATCGTAAAGCGGAGGGAACAGGGAAAGTGTTTTTGCCGAATCCTGTCGTAACAAGTGGTAGTGTAACTGGATTAAAGGATAATAATGATGCAGATTCAGCAGCATTAAATAATCAATTAAAAACAGTTACTTTAAAAGGCTTAAATGGAACAGGCTTTTTAGTTGGAGATTATGTCACAATTTCTTCAAAGGCAAAAACAAAATCTTCAACTCTTCAATTTAATTACACACGTTCAAATGATAGTTTTGAAGATGTAATGGCATATTATCATATCGATACTTTACAACGTTATATCCAGCAAATAGGATTTAAGAACATTAACAATCGCTCTATTAAAGTAAATGTGAACGGAACGAGAGATGATAATTCTTTCTATTCCCCGTCAACAAAAGATTTAACATTTGGAACTGGTGGAGTAGATGATGCTGAAGATGCAGGAATCATCGCACATGAATATGGGCATTCGATTCAAGATAATCAAGTTCCGGGCTTTGGTAGTTCTCCAGAAGGTGGGGCGATGGGAGAGGGATTTGGAGATTTCTTAGGTGCAACTTATGAAGATGCTACATCAACTACAGGATATGGAAAAGCATGTGTAGGAGAATGGGATGCGACTTCTTATTCAAGTTCAAATCCAACATGTTTGCGTCGATTAGATAATAATAAGGTGTACCCAAGAGATGTGCAAAATGAAGTACATGCAGACGGAGAAATTTGGTCCCAAGGAGAGTATGAAATGGCACAATCCTTTGGGCGTGATGTAGCCACAAAAATCATTTTACAATCGCACTGGTCATTAACGCCAAATGCTAAATTCCGTGATGGGGCAAAAGCGATTAAACAAGCAGATGCTCTTCTATATGGTGGACAACACGCGGCGGAAATTGATCAGATTTGGGCGGCAAGAGGAATTAGTACAAATTAAGAATATGAATGAATAATAAAGAAACCCTGGCATAACACCGATTATGCCAGGGTTTCTTTATTATTTGTATTTACTATCAAAAATTACCTATCCAGTCATCTAGGAGTTTTCCAGATTTATTGATTTACTGACGCAAAGGCTGTCTGAGAGAAAGTAGGTACAATTTGATTTAATACTACATCTAATGATTGGTCATGGGCTAGCAAGAGTTCATCAAGGAAGCGCTGTCCTTCAGTAGATGAAGTGAGAATGGTAGTTACTAGCTGTGGGTCAAATATAGTATGTGGTGAGATTGCTAATGAGTTTACTGCCCAATACATTCCGTATAATTTGAAATCACGCTCGGTTGTGGCATATTTAAGAAATAAATCCATATATTTTTGGCCAAAAGAAATCCCTTTCAATTGCTGTGAACTCACATATTCGACACCTTTCCACTGCAAATCAGTAGCACAATTGAGCCACCAAGCTGGTTCGATTACATCTTGCATTTTTTTGAGAACTCTTTGTTCGAAATGAGGGATAGGGTTATGTTGTTGTTCTTGCAAGCAAGACTCGAGTACTTCTACTTCAATTGCAGCAACGGTCATTCCTTGACCGAAAATTGGATCGTAAATACAGAATGCGTCTCCCAAGACTAACAATCCAGAGGGCCATCGATCCATTTGTTCAAAGTGATGACGAAACAGTTCTGGAACACGATAACTCCGAGGAGAGGATATTGGTTCAAACTCGTGCAAAATTTCGCCAATTATCGGACTTGGGAGCTGGGAAATAGCCTGCTCAAACTCTTCGGCATTTGTAGGAGGATAATGTCCACCAGGACGATAGATTAGCACTTCGGCTATATTATTTTCAATAAAGGAAAAGACGCCTGTAAAAGTTTCTTTAGTTGGCTGCCCTGCAATATTGATTGTGTCCCATTTTTCTGTGAGATGTAGTAGGTGGGAGGGAACCTTATAGCGGCGAGTACTATATCCAAGGGAGACTTTCAAGCGATCTGAATCTGGCACATCATAACCCTGATCTTGAAGCCAATTTACGAGTTTAGAGGAACGACCACTAGCATCAACTATCAAATCAGCATTTAGTGTTCGTACTTGTTCAGATTTTCCGCGTTCTGAGACTTGGACTCCTGTAACAGTTGTTTGATCAATCGTCATTAATAAACCAATTACGTTATGATTTGTGAGAAAACTAATATTAGAAATTTTTTGTACTTGTTTACGAAGTGTCCATTCAAGCAAAGCTCTACTGAATTTGACATCATTCCGTGGATATTGCATTTCTATCGTGCCATATTGATTCATGTTATGGATGGTTTTATTTAGTACTGAGGGTGCACCTTGTGCTGCTAAATCATTTTCATAGCCTGGAAAGAGTCGTTCTGTAATTAATTTACCACGCTGGGTAAAACGATGTGGATGGAAGGTTTGTGGAGTACCAGGACGGTTGTCAGGTCTTTCTGGAAAAGTATCTTTATCGACTATAAGCACTTCTTTATAGTAGGTAGAAAGTACTCTTGCAGTTAGTAACCCTCCAATACCACCCCCAATGATAATTGCTCGTTCTGTTTTTCCTGTTGTTAGTGCATAGTTGGTATGAGTCATAATTTTCAACCTCCATTTATCAGGTGAATTTTAATCAGTATTTTTCATTCCACACTGGTTATTAGTGATTGACTGAGGTTTTTCCTGCTTGCTAAATTGAATATTCTGCATTAAGGTCATTTAATGGAGCCACACTAGGAAGTTGAAAGGTAGTTAGAGTTTTTAAAGGGAAAAAGAATGATACAAAAAAGCGTCATTCTTTCCTCATATTTTTTAGAAAGACCAACGCAATTTTACATTTAATATATTTGTTTTATAAGTTTGAAGATACAGATATGATTATTGCAAGAAAACTTTTCTAATCTTGTAGAAGAATTTTATTTTTGAGATTCCTTAAAAACAAAATGCTCTTTAAACTTTCTTCCCTCAACTTTTTGACCATTTCGCATTGCACGGAAAGGATGTTCTTGCCATGTAATCATGACATCTACCTCGTTTGTTTTTACGGAAACAGGAAAATTTGCATGTTCAAACCCTGTTTTCCCACTTGCTAATCGAGCTTCTTTTAAAGAAAAGAGTTCATATTTTGTTTCCGTGTTTGGTTCATTTCGGAATACTTCCACTTGTACGTTATATACTTCATCTTTTCCAATGTTTTGTACTGAGAAGTGATACGTGTGAAAAACATCTTTTTTAGGTTGTAACATGTTTTTGTCTGTTTTCTTTACTTCGTCAATATGTACTTTCCATTGTTTTGAATTCTGTGAGATGGGTAATGATTGTGGGGAATAGGCGTATGCTTGATTTGTCATTATCATGCATAATAGTAAGAGTAAGAAACTTATAATTTTTCTCATGTATAGACCTCCAGAAGAAATTTACTAATAATATGCCTAGGAAAACAAATTGTTATGTAATGAAATAGTTTCTTTCTGAGTGGGAGGGAAAGTCATGATGCAAAAGAACTTGAAGAAGTGGCAAATCAAACTGATGTTGTTTTAGTGAAAGATTCGCGAGGAATGACATTAGAAGAAATTGTTTCAGAATGGATTTGAAATTAAAATCAGAAAATAATGAAAAAACACCTTGCATTTTCTCTTTTAAAGGAATAGAATACTCTGTAAATATAAAAAGTGATGAACAGGAAAAGTACATGATGTAAGGGTCTCCAGAGAGCGATCAACTGCTGAAAAGATTGCGATACCGCATGATGGAAAGACACCTGTGAGCGTTGCTTTGAACGTGAAGGTTAGTAAAAGCAAACGGTACCTACCGTTATCAGGTTTAAGATGGTCAGTATGACAATTTGGGTGGTACCGCGGAAAAATCCGTCCCTATTTATAGGGGCGGATTTTTGTATTCTTTGAAAGGAGGTGAGTGGCCGTGGATGATGATGATGATAACAATAATGTAAATAAATATGAAAATATAGGAGGAAACAATAATGGATCAATCAATGAAGCGGTCACTCGTTCGTGAATGTAAAACATGTAGTAAAAAGGTGGTTTTACTACAAGGTTGGGTGAAAAAAATTCGGCATTTGGGGAATATCAGTTTTTTATTATTACGTGACCGAACAGGTGTTATTCAATGCGTGTTAGAAAAAGAATTAGCGGGATATAAAGTAGACGTAGAAAGTGTTGTTCAAATTATTGGCGAACTTGTGGAAACCACAAAAACAGAATTAGGTGTGGAACTGCTTGTAGAAGAAGTAAAAGTGTTAAATACTGCTGAGCCACTTCCTTTTGAAGTGAATAAAAGAAAGCTGCAAGTTGGTTTAGATCAAATGTTGAATGAGCGCGTCATATCGCTTCGGCATGAACGGATACAAGCCATTTTTACGATTCAATCTACGCTCGTACAGGCATTTAGTGAATTTTTAATAGAGAACGATTTCACACGTATATTTACGCCGAAAATCGTTTCTCAAGGAGCAGAAGGGGGAGCGAATGTTTTTAAACTCCCTTATTTTCAGAAAGAGGCATATTTAGCTCAATCTCCTCAGTTTTATAAACAGATGATGGTAGCAGGTGGTTTTGAACTTGTTTTTGAAATTGCTCCTGTTTATCGAGCTGAGCATCATAACTCTTCTCGTCATTTGAATGAATATATATCATTAGATGTAGAGATGGGTTTTATTGAAGACTTTTATGAAGTGATGGCATTAGAGGCAGATGTTTTACGTTATATGTTTGAACAAGTAGGACAGAAATGTGAAAAAGAATTAGTGCTCTTGCAAGTTACGGTTCCTATAATTACAGAAATTCCAAAGATTACACTTGCAGAGGCGCAGAGCATTTTAAAAACAAAGTACCGAAAAGAATCACCAGCAAGCGACTTAGATACAGAAGGGGAAAAACTAGTTGGAAAATATGTGAAGGAAACATACGGTAGTGATTTTGTCTTTATCACACATTATCCGAAAGAAGCGAGACCGATGTACACGATGCCGAATAAAGAAAATCAAGCTGTTACGGATTCTTTTGACTTATTATATAAAGGATTAGAGATTACATCAGGTGCGCAGCGAATTCATGAGTATCGTATGTTACTTGCTTCTTTTAAAGAAAAAGGGTTACAGCCAGAAAACTTCGAGTCTTATATTAATACATTCCGATATGGATGTCCGCCTCATGGTGGTTTTGGGATTGGGTTAGAAAGGCTTGTATATAAGTTTTTAGAACTATCAAATGTGAGAGAAGCGAGTGCATTTCCGAGAGATTGTACGCGTCTCGTGCCATAAAGAAAAAGAATCTTCGCGCTTGTTGCGAAGATTCTTTTTTAGTGATAGAAATTTGTACAGTTAAGTTTCTTTCTTTCGATAAAAAAATAAATAACTTACTTGACAGTCATAAATATAACCGATATAATTCGTAGTAATTTCAAAAGAAATTATATTCAGAATATTAGAGTGCGTTGAATAGGAGTAGTAAGGTCATGTGTTTGTACAGAGAGCTATGGGTTGGTGTGACATAGTCAAATGACATCCTGAACTCGCCTAGGAGCAGTAAGGTGGAACAGAAGTCTAATTCTTAGTAAATCTTAACGGTTAACCTTCGATAACAGGTTTGTAATCAAACGATTACTGCTAAGGTGGATTCATAATGGAATCAATAAGGGTGGTACCGCGTTAAGTAAATGGCTTAGCGTCTCTTTATATAAAGAGATGCTGGGCCATTTTTTTATTATATATAGGAAGAAATGGAGGGTTTATTTGGATTGGTTAATAATATTTATTTATTAATATAAAAAGATGTAATTAGGAGGAAAATAGGATGAAACAGACGGAGCAGTGGACTTCGAAATTAGGATTTATAATGGCTGCAGCAGGATCTGCAATTGGGCTTGGAGCAATATGGAAGTTTCCTTATATTGCTGGAAAGAGCGGGGGAGGAGCATTCTTTTTAATCTTTATATTGTTTACGGTATTAATAGGTCTTCCGTTATTGGTAGCTGAATTTATGATAGGGCGCAGTACACAAAAACAAGCAATCGGAGCATTTAAAAGTATCGCACCAAATACAGGCTGGCATTGGATTGGACGTCTTGGCGTTGGAACTTGTTTTATTTTGTTATCATTTTATAGTGTTGTTGGTGGCTGGGTATTAATCTATTTATTCAGAGGGATAACTGGACAACTGATTACACCGCAGCAAAATTATAGTTCACTATTTACAGAAACAATTGGGGATCCGGTTTGGGCAATTGTTGGCCATTTTGCTTTTATGTTTATTACGATTTGGGTTGTATCAAAAGGGGTACAAAATGGAATCGAAAAAGCGAGTAAATATATGTTACCAGCATTGTTCGTTCTGTTTGTTGCTCTTATTGTACGCTCCTTAACACTTGATGATGCGATGAAAGGAGTCAAATTCTTCTTACAGCCTGATTTCTCAAAAATCACATCAGAAAGTATTTTGTTTGCAATGGGGCAATCATTCTTTGCTATTAGCATTGGGATATCCATCATGGTCACGTATAGTTCTTATTTAAATAAAAAAGAAAGTTTGCCACGCTCAGCGGTAACAATTGTTGGACTAAACTTATTTGTTTCTTTATTCGCTGGTCTAGCTATTTTCCCAGCAGTATTTTCACTAGGAATGGAACCGACAGAAGGACCAGGGTTACTATTTATTGTGTTACCTTCAGTTTTTAGTCAAATTCCATTTGGTAGCTTTTTCTTAACAGTATTTCTTGCACTATTCACATTTGCAACGTTAACATCTGCGTTTTCACTATTTGAAACGGTTGTTTCAGCACTAGCGAATGGACAGCAGGAAAGAAGAAAGAAATTGTCATGGATCATTGGATTTTTAATTTTCTTAGTTGGTATCCCATCTGCACTTTCATTTGGTGTATGGAATGATATTACAATCTTTGGTAAAAATATTTTTGATGCGGTAGACTTTTTATCTAGTAATATTTTAATGCCACTTGGAGCTTTGTTTATTATTATTTTCGTCTCATTTAAAATGGAGAAAAAGGTATTAGAAGCAGAATTTTTTGTTGGCGGTAATTACGGGAAAGCATTGTTCACTTGCTGGGTATTCTTGCTTCGATTTGTCGCTCCGATTGCGATTGTCATTGTCTTTTTGAATGTGATTGGGATTATTTGAAATTAAATAATTGAATATTCAGAAATTATTAAGGTGTATTTAAGGAAAAAACCAACCGAATTATTAAAAAATGCGGTTGGTTTTTATCCTGTATAAGTAAATCAATTTTATTTATTAAAAGTTATTTTCCCTTTAACATTATTTACTTTTATTTTATCGCTTTTAGCACCTAAGATGGTAACATTCTTTTCAATATTATTGATAGCGGCTGAACCATCACCAATTTTGGCTCTTATAGATCCTTTTATATCCTTAATAACAACTTTTCCGTTGTTATTATCAAGATTAATGTCAGACTTTGTATGCACAATATCTACATTTCCATCTCTATTTGTTACACTTACAGTTCCATTAACGTTGGAAATGTCAATATTACCGTTGACATTAAGTATATTTATATCTGAATCGAGGTTAGAGACTTTGATATCGCCGTCTCTATGAGTTTTTTTAAATTCAACTTTTATGTTTTTAGGTAATGATAGTTTGACATCAACCCAAGTTCCGCTATTGCTAAAAAATTGTCCATCAAAAGAAGTGTTTAAAGTTGCAATTCCATTTTTGGCTGAAAGACCTAGTTTTAATTTATCCATGCTGATACCTTTAGCCTTTGCAGTAATAGAAGCCTCTATTTTATCTGATTTAGGATTTGTTGATATATCAATATTGCCGTTACGGTTATCTAATGTTAACGTTTTAACATCAGTAGCGGATAGCTCCAGTTGTTGTTCTTTTGTTTTACTTTCGGAATTTGAACAACCAGTAAGTATAAGAGTTATTAATATACAGAATTTAATCCATCTTTTTTTCAATGTATTTTCCTCCAGTCTTTAATAAAAAATTTAAGCGACATCTTTTTTTACGAATATGGGATATGCAATTCCATGCATGATGAATATATGAATTAAGATAAATAGTATAGAAAAACTGAAAGTCATGCCCTCTACAGGGGGATTCTCATATACGAAACTTGATAAATCCGTATGAGAGAAGATGAAATATTTTGTCCAGCTGAAACCTTTTAATGAGATACTCATGACAAAACCTGCAATTGCTACTAAAAGAGAAAATACGATAGAGAATGTAGTGCTTTTAAACGCCGCTGAAATCATAAATGCTAAAGTTGCAACAATAATTAAGTAAGGAATCTTAAATAATAAGCTACCAATTAGTGCCTGAAGGAAGCTTGTTTTTTGAACGGCATGATCTTTGACAAATAAGTATTCACCATTTATTCCATCAAAGCCTAAAAGAATGCCACTAAATAGAATGGAAAGAAGGAACGTCATTACGATTAAGAAAAATCCAAATAATAAAGTAGAAATATATTTAGAAAAATATATTTGTGTGCGAGTAGCGGTTCGTGTTAATAAAAATTTAATTGTACCGGATTGAAATTCACTTGCAACAATTTCACCAGCTATTATGAGTGTAAGAATGGAGATAGCTATTAAAAAATTTGTACTTTGTCCAATCGTAAAGAACCATGCATTGTTTGTTGGTTTTATATTACTGTCAATGTAATAATTATTTAGTAAAAGTTTTTTTTCATTTTCTATTTTTTCAATAGGTAATTTTAGAGATTCTTTTTCAACTTGAAGTAATGCATTTTCTTCAATAAGAGATGTCTTCCAGTCATCCCCATAATTAACTTGGCTGGAAAGCTTTACGTTTAGGAATTGAATGAAAATAAATACAACCATAACACCTATCATAATCCAAGTTCTTTTTCGTTTGAAAATTTTCATATTTTCATTTTTTATTAGATTAATCATTGTGCACTCCATCTCCAGTCATTTCAATAAATTTGTCTTCTAAAGTTGTTTTAATGGTTTGAACACCATAAACATTCACTCCATTTTTGGCTAATGTATCGCAAATTTCAGGTATATGTTCTTTACTTATTTTGATCGTAATGACATTTTGATTTGTTATGATTTCTTCACCTATTACTGATTTTTGTAAGAGTGGGATTGCTAAGTCTGTTCGGTCTACTTCAAATCGTACAGCTTGTATCTGTTCTTTCGTAATATCTTTTATATCATGTATACCAATTAAATCTCCTTTGTCTATAATAACGATGCGATCACACATCATTTCCATTTCGGCCATTAGATGGCTTGAAACAACAATTGCTACATTTTCGTCTGTAGCTAGTTGTTTTAAATGAAACCTTAAATCTCTAATTCCTTGAGGGTCTAATCCATTTGTAGGTTCATCTAAAATGAGAAGGGCAGGTTTGTGTACCAAAGCAATTGCAAGAGCAAGCCGCTGTTTCATTCCTAAAGAATAAGTGGAAACTTTATTATGAATACTTTTTTCCAACCCAACTAAAGAAACAACCACATCTAAACGTTCTTTTGGAATATTAGGTGTCATTCTAGAGAAGTGAAGTAGGTTATCATAGCCAGATAAAAATTTGTATAAATCAGGATTCTCAACAATCACTCCAATATGTTTCATAGCTTCTTTAAAGTCTTTGCTTGTGTCTTTTTTGTTAATTGTGACTGTTCCACTGGTTTTGGAGATTAAGCCAACAATCATTTTAATTGTAGTGGATTTTCCAGCACCATTTGGGCCTAGAAGACCAAGAATTTCTCCTTTTCGAGCATCAAATGATAATTGATTAACGAGTGTGCGCCTTCCAATTTTCTTAGTTAAGTTCTGTACTTTTAAAATACACATATTTTGTTCACTCCCTTAATATTAGTGACATGTTTCGGCTACTAACATAGCAAAAAGAATGTAATATAAGGCAGTGACAAAGTGTCATAACCTTGCTATGATGAAAATGGAAAAATAGGGGATATGTATAATATTCATCTTGATAGGGGGTATATGAAAGTTGAATGACATAAAAAATAAGTTACTTTGGCAGGAATGGGTAATGATACTTATTCGGATCACTTGGATTGTTGCAATTGTTACTTTGACATATCAAGATAATCCAAACTTTCCACTTGAGATTGTTTTTATAAGTACATTTCTGTCTTATGTCATACCTGTCATATTATATAAATTACAAAGTGAATTATATGTAGTAACAGAAATTATCTTAGTAGGTGGACTTTCGCTTTATTTTGCATATACATATCATTTGGCTCAGTTTTTATCTCCTGCAATTTTAACGCTTGCATTTTTTTGTCGTGGAAAAGTAAATTTCTATGCATTACCTGCAATGATAATTATCTGTGTATTGGGAGTTTTCTTGAATTTCGGGTTTGATCGAAATAAGCTGCTTCTAAGTATATTTGATGTTCTCTTTATATATGGCGTAGGTCATTTACTACAAAGAGTTGTTTATTCTATGGATGCTATTAAGAAAAAACTGAAATTGATTAAAGATAAGAATGCAATTTTAGAACAATATTCGTCCCAAGTAGAAAGAATAACTTTGCTTGAGGAAAGGGATAGAATGGCAAGAGAATTACATGATACGATAGGATATAAATTTACTTCGGTTATATTGAGTATGGAAACATTACGACCACATCTAGCAACCAAGGAGGGAGAGGAAAAATTACAAGAAATATTAGATATATCACGATCTGCATTAGATAATATTCGAAGACAGGTTCATGAAATGGATCCTCAAGAGGAATCAAATCTAGATGTGTCTTTATTGAACTTAATAGAAGAGTTTAAAAGTAATACAAATGTTCATGTTGTTTTCCGTACGGTTGGAGAATATTATCCAATGGCTAAAAAACTGAAGAGAGCTTTCTGTCGGTGTTTACAAGAGGCAATGACAAACGCAACAAGACATGGGGGAGCAGAAACGATACAAGTTCTTTTACAATATCATAAAAATTATGTGATGCTTCAAATACAAGATGACGGTATAGGCATGGAAGTTATGCAGGAGGGTTTTGGTTTATCGGGAATGAGAGAACGCCTAAGTGAATATCATGGAAATTTGAGTATTGATTCCACTAAGGATACAGGAACAATTGTGACTTGTTTGATTCCGACCTTACATAAAGAAGAATCATTTGCCCAAGATAAGATTCATATATTAGTAGTAGATGATCAGCCTATCATTTCAGATAGCTTAGAACTTTTATTGGATAAATACGGTTTTCGCGTATCGGTTGCGAATAGTGGGGCACAAGCCTTAAAGCAATGTGAAGAAAGGCAGCCAAATGTTGTTCTTATGGATATACAAATGCCTAAGATGAATGGGATTACAACAATGAAGAAAATCAAAAATAGGTGGCCAGATACTAAAATAATTATGGTTACAACTTTTGAAGAAACTTCTAGTGTTTCAGAAGCGATTGAAGCGGGAGCAGAGGGATATGTACTTAAATCTGTTCAACCAGAAGAGTTAGTAGCGGCTATTCGATTAGTACATTTAGGTGGGACAATGCTATCTCAGGACGTGGCGACTCGCTTATTTAAAGAATATAGTCCAATGCCGAAAAAGCCTCCTTATGAATTGACTCCTCGTGAAATGGACGTATTAGGTTGTCTCAAAGAAGGGCTTCGCTATAAAGAAATTGCAGCAAAGCTATTCTTATCGGAAGGAACTGTAAGAAATTACGCTTCTTCAATTTATATGAAACTTCAAGTATCAGGAAGGGGAGAAGCTGTAAAAAAAGCATTGGATGAAGCTTTTCTATAAAAAATTTGAAATGGAGGATGAGAAAATGTACTATTATGTTACGGATATATAACATGTACGGATTCGTGGTCCTCCTATTTGTATATGGTGTCGAAATATAAAAAATAGGAGGAGAAAGAGATGAAACAAGAAAAAGAGGTGCTATTACAAGGTAAAATGGTGAAAGTACGCGGGAAAAAGTTGTATGTGGAGATGCATGGATCACTAGAGAAGCATCCTGTATTGTATCTTCATGGAGGTCCTGGAGAGATGTGTTTTGATTTTTCCTATCATCAAGCACATAGATTACAAGATTCTTTTCGACTCATTGCCATTGATCAACGTGGGGTAGGACGTTCAGAGGAAATTGGACAGAAAGAGCCATTTGGATTGCAAGATCTTATCGAAGACTGCGAAGAGCTAAGGAAGATGTTACAAATTGAAAAATGGTCTGTTATTGGACATTCCTTTGGTGGGTTTCTAGCATTGTTATATGCAGAAATGTACCCACAATCTATTCAAAAAATTATTTTTGAAGGGCCAACTTTTGATTTTGCATTAACTAGTAGAGCGTTATTAAAAAAGACAGGAACTTTGTTAATGGAGTATGGGAAAGAACAGCAGGGAAAAGAATGTATAGCTATCGCAGAGAGTAATACTAGTCCAGAGGAATTGCTAGAAGCTTATTCGAAATTAAGTGATGAATTAGAAGAAAACAGAATGGAAATATATAATTACGTTGAGGATGAAACGGATTATAGTTTATATAGTGAGGGAGAATGGGAAGAGTTTTATAAGCGTTCCGCAATTCATTTTATAAGATTGAAAGAGGAAGGGGAAATGTATCAATCTTTATTATTAAAATTAAAGGATGTCGAGAATCCAATGTTGCTAATCATAGGAAAACACGATGTAGTAACTTGTGAAAAACACATTGAAGTATTTCAAAGAGATACTCAAAATGGTAAAGTCATAGTCTTTGAAGAATGTGGTCATACACCGCATTATGAAGCAGCGAATCAATTTGCAGAAACGGTAATTGATTTTTTGAAGTGAATTAGAAAAAGGTGCTTCATAAAAATGAGAAGCACCTTTTTTCTTCATGTTTAAATTTCAGGATGGAAGATTGTAATGTTAGGCCATTTACTTTGCCAGTTCTTTTTTTGTAATCTTTTTTTATACATATTAGTGCGCTCTTTCGTTTCGAGGAAATGAGGTGTTGGCTTCACCTGTAACGTGAGAACATCTTCTATTCCGCAAGGGGCGGTTAATACAATATTATCTTGGTCATCTAATGTAACTCCAAGAGCAGTCGCTGTTTCGGGGAATTTAGAAATTGCATCGACTGAAGATGAATAAGGTGGCATGTTATTGACTACATGCATACGAGCTTGATTTTTCACTGACCATGGAATAGTAGAATCTATACTTTTAAGCTTATTTTCTAATTTTTCTTCGATGGATTCACTAATATGTAATGGGTCAAAATAGATAATATCTATGTCTGGTGTTGGTGTTCTTACTTCATATCCATGGAGAACATCCCAAATTTTAGAACGAACAAACCCAGCACAAATCCACCAATCAGGAAGTTGTAATGATTTTGCTGTCTGCAATATTTCCATCATCCAAGTATCGTTTTGTATGAGTTTAATAATATCTTGTTCTGTTTTCATATACATACATTCCCCTCCTTGTTAAATGTAACTTTTCATTTAAGTAATTTAAGAATTTTTGAATATAGTATATCTTTCTCTTCATCAAGTATTGCTTCTGTTAATCGAGCTGTCATAGTGGGAAGTATCATTCACTGATCCTCACCATCAAGGATGATGTAGTGGTCATTTAATGCATGAGTTTAATAATCCACAAAATCCAATGTGCACCAGGTACAAATAAGAGCTGTGCTAATAATGTACCGAGAAATCTTGAAATCATAAGCCAACCGAACATTTTCCCCATTGTATCAGCGCCATTTTCTGATTGAAGAGCACGCTCTGTTAAAAGGGCAATGCGCGGATCTAAAAGCACAGTTAATAAGATTGTGGCAAATCCATTAACGAGCCCGGATGCCGTACTGGCATTCGTCGCATAAGTCGGATTTAAAAAGGAAGCGTACAAAGCAGAAAGGACACCTGCAGTATAGATGGCGGTTGCAAACATATTAATGAGCATAATTCGTTTCGGAATACCACCAATTCGCATACGGTGAATCATTTCAAATTTAGGAAAACGAACATATTTTTTTGTATACTTCAATTTTTGTATATTGTTTGTTTTCATCATTCGAATGAATGAACCGTCTGTTTCAAAGTTTTGAATTACATACCCAAATAGCTTTGTGAAAGTCGGATATAGAATAATTGCGAGCAGTGTACCGATGGAAGCTGTGAATAAAACGAGACGTATTGCTCTTTCTAAATCAATAGAGGAGTCTATCTTGGCCTGATCAACGATACCGCCAAGTAAAAAAGCTTGCAGTAAGTTGGATGTTCGTGAAACCAGCAACACCAACCCAACTACGGATAGGGAAACAGCAATCTTTTTTAAACGCACACCTGCTAAGCGAATACTATAAGAACTTGTTTCGACTGCATGGATGATAATCGTGAAAGCCATTATGAAAATTAATGTTTTCGTCATTTTTGGTCACCATTTTTCTATGAAATTATACTTATAATACAACAAGAACATAGTTTTGAGTATATATATTCGTGGCTCAGACTGTTGGGAAGAAGCTAATGTGTAAAAAAAACAACATAAATATTCAAAATAAATATTTTGATAATATAGAAAGGATGGTGATTTTTCTGTTAGAGGGGGATTTGTGTCATGCATACATATTATAGTAATCGTGCAAAAGAGTATGAAGCAGGGATGTATACAACATTTCTATTTGATTTAGATGGAACATTAACAGATCCGAAAGAAGGAATTGTAAATTCGGTTTTATATGCATTGCGAAAAATGGGAATAGATGAACCGAATCAGAAAGAGCTAGATTCTTTTATTGGTTCACCAATTCAGCATTCGTTTGCAGATAGATACGGAATGGACGAAAAACAAGTAGAGCAAGCTGTTACATATTTTCGTGAATATCTAAAGCGAAGCGGCCTACTTGAGAATAGTGTACATGAGATGATTCCCTATATTTCACAAAAGTTAAAAGATGAAGAGAAACGATTATTTGTTGCAACTTCAAAACCCACTGTATTTGCAAAACAAGTTTTAGAACACTTTAACTTGATTCATTTTTTTGAAGAAATTGTTGGTAGTAATTTAGATGGAACCCGAATAAAGAAAGATGAAATTATTGAATATATTTTGCATACAAATCCAGAGTTGCAAAGAGAAGAGATAGTGATGATTGGGGATAGAAAGCATGACATGATAGGAGCTAATTGTAATGGGATTGACTCTATCGGTGTATTGTATGGATATGGGAGTGAAGAAGAATTAAAAGAAGCAGGAGCGACGCATATTGTGAAACATGTCGAAGAGTTGCGAAGCTTTTGTACAAAAGACAGAATTTTTAAAATATAAAACAAAAAAGCAAATCCCTTTATAACGAGTAATAGTTAAATTGTTTTCGTTTAAAGGGATTTTTCATATGTAATAGAATAGTAATAAATATGCTATTTTAATTATAAAAATTTTGTTAGAAAAGGGGGAGGAATGTCAGTATTTGAATCGTTATAAAAGCGATATTTTGTAGGGATACATAGAAAAAATCCGGATTGAAAAGATTGAATTTTCAGTCTAAGGGAGGTGAGAGAATTGGAGCTAGTTATTATTTTATTAGCACTTAGTTTACTTATGTTTGTTGCCTATAGAGGATTTTCTGTTATTTTATTTGCACCGATTTTTGCTCTATTTGCAGTATTTTTAACAGAACCTAGTTTTGTACTGCCTTTCTTTTCGAATATTTTTATGGAGAAAATGGTAGGCTTTATTAAGTTGTATTTTCCAGTTTTCTTACTAGGTGCTATTTTCGGTAAAGTAGTAGAAATGTCTGGAATTGCAGATTCTATTGCTAAGACAATTATTGAAATAGTGGGTGAAAAACGGACCATTTTGGCTATCGTTTTAATGGGGGCTGTTTTAACTTATAGCGGTGTGAGTGTTTATGTTGTTGTGTTTGCAATATATCCATTTGCTGCAAAATTGTTTCGTCAAGCGAATATTCCGAAGCGCTTAATACCTGGAACAATCGTTCTTGGAGCTGTCACGTTTACGATGGATGCACTCCCAGGATCACCGCAAATTCAAAATGTAATCCCGACAACATTTTTTAAAACAGATATTTATGCAGCACCTATACTTGGTATTATTGGTGCTATTTTTGTCTTAACGTTAGGATTGATCTATTTAGAGAGTCGACGTAAGAAGGCGAAAGCAGCTGGAGAAGGATATTTTGGTTTTGAAGATGGGAATTCTGAAATGGCAGCATCACTGGAGTTAGAGCAAAAGAATCATACTTCTCTTCAAAGTATTAAAATTTCAAGAGTACAGCAAGTCGTTGCTTTTGTACCACTTATTTTAGTAGGAGTTATGAATAAGTTTTTTACAATAACAATACCAAAATGGTATCCAAATGGTTTTGATTTTTCCTCAATTGGAATGAAATCGTTTGGTAAGATAGAGTTAAGCGCAGTACTTGGTATTTGGTCTGTAGAATTAGCACTCATCATTGGGATTATAACAACGCTTTTATTATATTGGAAGCGTGTTGTAACAGGATTTCAAGCAGGATTGAATACAAGTATTGGAGGAGCATTGCTTGCAACAATGAATACAGGAGCAGAATTCGGCTTTGGTGGCGTAATTGCAGCACTTCCAGGGTTTGCGATTATGCGAGATAGCATTTCTGCAACATTTACTAATCCACTCGTAAATGGAGCGGTGACAACGAATATTCTTGCTGGTATTACTGGTTCAGCATCGGGAGGAATGGGAATTGTATTAAGTGCAATGGGAGATAAATTTATTGCAGCGGCAGAACAATATCATATTCCACTTGAAGTTATGCATCGTATTGTTTCAATGGCATCGGGAGGGATGGATACACTTCCACATAACGGAGCAATTATTACAATCCTTACTGTTACAGGATTGACACATAAACAATCGTATCGTGATATATTTGCTGTGACAATATTGAAAACGGTCGCTGTATTTTTAGTAATTGCTTTTTATATGTTTACAGGAATCTACTAATAAATTTATTAGTCTGGGAGGAAATAATTAATCGAAGTGGAATATTACATTTGATAATTTATACAATGGAAATTTCACATTATAAAATATTTAGTAGGGAAAGAAGGAGTGGGTTATTTGCAAGAAATCGCAGAGTTTCGTATGCCAAAGAACGTTTTGTACGGGAGAAATTCACTGGATAAATTAGGAGAACAAGCAATTAAACTAGGGAAAAAAGCTTTCATTATCAGTGATTCTATTATGAAAAAACTTGGTTATATTGATGCGTGTGTGAAACTACTAAAAGCGAAAAAAATAGATGTTATTACTTATGAAAATGTAAATGCGGAACCAACAAATATCCACGTTTCGGAAGCGTTAACGATATGTGCAGAGTCAAAATGTGATTTTATTATTGGGCTTGGTGGAGGAAGTTGTATTGATGCAGCAAAAGCTGTAGCAGTTCTGTTTACAAATGGAGGAGAGATTGAAGATTATGTTCAAAATCATGTGGAAATAGAAAAGCAACCATTACCCCTTATTGCAATTCCAACAACATCTGGTACAGGATCAGAAGTTACAAGTGTTGCTGTTATTACAAATACAAAAACAGATGTCAAAATGATGATTAAGCACCCAAATTTCACGCCACAAATCGCGATTATCGATCCCTTATTGACACGTTCTGTTCCACCGAATATTACTGCAGCAACAGGTATTGACGCACTATGTCATGCAATTGAAGCATATCTTTCTAGATTTTCGCAACCGCTTACAGATGTATTAGCACTTGCAGCAATTGGAGCGATTATGAAACACTTGCGGATTGCCTATGAAAAGGGGACAGATATAGAAGCACGAGAAGCAATGATGATTGCATCCTTACAAGCTGGCATTGCTTTTTCAAACGCATCGGTCACTTTAGTCCATGGAATGTCACGCCCAATTGGAGCACTATTTCATGTACCCCATGGTATATCAAATGCGATGTTACTACCAGCAGTTTTAGATTTTACAAAAATTTGCTCAGTCAAACGCCTCGCAGATATTGGGCGGATTATAAATCCGGAATTACATTCATTATCTGATGAAGAGCTTGCTAACCATGCTATTTTTGAAATAAAGAAACTCTGTTTGGATCTACGTATTCCTAATCTTAGGGAGTACGGAATTGATCAGGTTGAATTTGAAAATGCTCTTTCAAAAATGGCGAAAGATGCATTGGCTAGTGGGAGTCCGAGTAATAACCCACGCATCCCTTCTTATCATGAGGTGAAAAAATTATATCGTATATGTTTTGACTATCAATATGAAAATTCTATAAGTACCTCAATAGATTTCTGAATATTATTAAAATATTTCCACGGAAATGAAAAGGGGGCAGGAGATGGAATTAGTAATTATTTTATTGGCTCTTTGCATGCTGATGTTTGTTGCCTATCGTGGTTTTTCGGTTATATTATTTGCCCCAATTTGCGCGCTATTTGCGGTTTTATTAACAGAGCCAAGTCACGTATTACCTTTTTTCTCTAATATTTTTATGGAAAAAATGGTTGGGTTTATTAAATTATATTTTCCAGTATTCTTACTCGGAGCAATTTTCGGTAAGGTAGTAGAAATGTCAGGGATTGCGGAGTCTATTGCAAAAACAATTATTCAGCTAGTTGGTGTCAAACGTTCCATGCTAGCAATTGTTCTGATGGGTGCTATATTAACCTATAGTGGCGTCAGTTTGTTTGTAGTTGCTTTTGCGGTATATCCATTTGCAGCTAATTTATTTCGAGAGGCTAATATTCCAAAACGATTAATACCAGGAACAATTGCTCTTGGAGCAATTACATTTACAATGGATGCTCTTCCAGGGACACCGCAAATTCAAAATGTTATTCCAACGACATTTTTTAAAACAGACATTTATGCAGCACCATTTCTTGGAATCATTGGAGCGGTCTTTGTATTTCTTGTTGGTATGTTGTATTTAGAAAGAAGACGAAAAAAGGCAGAGGAAAGTGGCGAAGGTTATTATGGTTGTGGAAATGAGAATTCTGAAATGGCAGCTACAACTGAAACAGAACAAAATATAAAACCAGCTATTCATACTCCCGAAATTACACCACTTCGCCAAGTACTGGCTTTTATACCGCTTATTTTAGTGGGGGTAATGAATAAAGTTTTTACAGTGATGATTCCAACATGGTATCCAAAGGGATTTGATTTTTCATCTATTGGATTAAAAACATTTGGCAAAGTGGAACTTTCTGGTGTGCTAGGCGTATGGTCTGTTGAACTGGCACTATTAATCGGAATTATTACAACGATAATTTTAAATTGGAAACGCTTATTTACAGGATTTCAAGCTGGCTTAAATGCAAGTATTGGTGGTGCATTGCTTGCTGCTATGAATACTGGAGCAGAATATGGTTTTGGGGGAGTTATAGCAGCATTACCCGGCTTCGGTGTCATTCGGGACAGTATTTCTACGACGTTCACAAATCCTCTCGTAAATGGTGCAGTTACTACAAATGTCCTTGCGGGAATTACTGGATCAGCATCAGGAGGAATGGGGATTGCTTTAAGTGCGATGTCGGAGAAATACATTGCGGCGGCGGAACAATATAATATTCCATTTGAAGTGATGCATAGGATTATTTCAATGGCATCAGGAGGAATGGATACATTACCACATAACGGTGCTGTCATTACATTATTGGCAGTAACTGGATTAACACATAAGCAATCCTATCGTGATATTTTTGCAATTACTATTATTAAAACAATAGCTGTATTTGTTGTGATCGGTGTTTATAGCTTAACTGGAATTGTATAAGAAGAACTGAACTAAAAAAGGACATTTGTTTGTTTAACAAATGTCCTTTTTGTTATGTTAAAATTACATAATAATGTTGTATAAATTTTAAATGAGAAAATAAGGGGGAATGGGTAAGATGAAAATGATAGGTCTTATTGGTGGAATGAGCTGGGAGTCTTCTTCTGAATATTATCGCATTATTAATGAAGAAGTAAAAAAGAGGTTAGGAGGATTACATTCAGCGAAATGTCTTTTATATAGCGTTGATTTTGAAGAGATTGAACGATGTCAATCTGAAGGTGATTGGGGAAAAGCGGGGAACGTATTAGGAGAAGCTGCATATTCTCTTGAGAAAGCTGGTGCAGACTTCATTGTTATTTGTACGAATACAATGCATAAAGTGATTAGTAATATTAAAGATAAGGTGAGTATTCCTATTTTACATATCGCGGATGCAACAGCTATGGAAATAAAGAAACAAGGAATTCGATCAGTTGGTTTACTCGGAACGAAATATACAATGGAACAAGATTTTTACAAATCACGTATAGAAGAAAAGGGTATGAGAGTAATGATACCAAATGAAACAGATAGGGAATTAGTAAATAGAATCATATATAACGAGTTATGTTTAGGAAAGGTTAATCAAACATCAAGAGATTCCTATAAAGAAATAATAAATCGTTTCGTACAAAATGGAGCAGAAGGAATTATATTAGGTTGTACGGAAATAGGGCTATTAGTAAAACAGGAAGATTCTCAAGTTCCTTTATTTGATACAACTTTTATACATGCTGTTGAAGCTGTAAACATCTCTTTAGGAGGTTATTTGGATGTGGTGAAAAAGAATAAAAAATAATTACATAACTTTATTATGTAAACTAATCCGATTGTGTCGATGGAAAATATTCAGAAGATACTTTATAATGTAAGTGGTTACAAAAAAGGGGGAGTATGGATGTTTTCACTTCGGCCAATTGCTTTTGTACATAATGAAAGAAAAATGATAATGGATGATGAATGGGGAGATGTACAATCTCTTATTACATTAACGGATTCATATGCAGAAGAGAGTATACAAGGAATTGAAGATTTTTCACATATTGAAGTAATCTTTTATTTTCATAAAGTGAAAGATGAACAGATTCAATATTCGGCTAGACATCCGCGAAATAATAAGGAATATCCGAAAATAGGTATTTTTGCACAGCGGGGGAAAAATCGTCCCAATCGATTGGGGGCGACAATTGCAAAAGTTGTAAGGCGAGAAGGAAAATCAATTGTAGTTGAAGGATTAGATGCAATTGACGGTACACCTATATTGGATATAAAGCCTGTTATGAGAGAATTTTTACCGAATGAAGATATTTTACAACCTGAATGGGTAACGGACCTTATGAAGGAGTATTGGAAAGGAAGCGAAGTAAAGTGAAAATATATGAAGCGACAATTGAAGATTTAGATGGAGTAGCATCAGTATTTAATAATTATCGTACCTTTTATAAACAAGAGTCGAATGTGGGAGAAGCACGAGTATTTTTGCGTAATCGCATAGAGCGAAAAGAATCTGTAATTTTTGTAGCTGTTGAAGATGGGGAGTACCTTGGATTCACACAATTATATCCTTCTTTTTCATCAGTTTCGATGAAAGAATTATGGATTTTAAATGATCTATTTGTACAAGAAGGTAAACGCGGCGCAGGTATTGGAAAAAAATTATTAGAAGCGGCTAGAATTTTCGCACTAGAGAACGGTGCAAAAGGATTAAAATTGCAAACAGAAATAGATAACATATCAGCACAGCGATTATATGCCGAGAATGGATATTTGAGAGATAATCGTTATTTCCATTATGAATTAACTTTCTAAATTCAATATTAATACAGGCGAAAATACAAACCGAACTCTATCATTCAACGTATATTACTATTGTGCAAGTTCCTGTGAATACAACGTACAATATTATTTGCGATTGCTTGTAGATTTGTATATGAAAAATAAAAAACCTAACATATTACTTTTGATTAATATGTTAGGTTTTTTTTAAATAAGGTGCTTCTTAAATTTGTGTTGTAATTCGTTTCAGAATCCAAATGACAGCATCTTGAAAGTTTTCTGCAATATAACTCGGTTCAATATGAGCCCATTTATCGCGATATGTATGTAATGCGTCATGCCCGGCACCCGTTTGAACTAAGATCGTTGTTGCATTCACATTTGCGCCAGCAACGATATCAGTCCAGCGATCGCCAATAACGATACATTTTGTTAAATCAAGCTCATGTTTTTTTGATGCTTGCAGAAGCATACCTGTACTTGGCTTTCGACATTCGCACCCATCTCCATGTCTGTGAGGACAAAGATAGATGTCATCAAAACCAAAAGCTTCTAGTTCTTGAATAAAATCTTCTATACTTGCTTTTCCATCAGCAATACCAGGTTGATTTGTAAAGGAAAATAGTTTTATATTTTGTTCTTTTAATGCACGTAAGGCGTCTTGTGTAAATGAAAATAAGGTAAATTCACCAGGATAATGTATGATAGTATCTCCTCCGATGGTTCCATCACGATCGATAAATATTGCTTGAATGTTTGTCATAATAGTAGTTCCCTTCAACTAGTAAATTAAAAGTATTTTACAAATCGATATCCGTTTATTTCGTATCCTAATTTTTTATAGAATGGATGAGCATCTGTTCTTTGCGTACCACTTACAAGCCATGTTCCAATACAGTTATGCTCTTTAGCTAACTGTTCAGCATACTCCATTAAAATTTGTCCAATTCCTTTTCTTCTTGCTGTGGAGTCAACACTAATAATGGATACTTCCCCGTATCGTGTCACATCTTCTAAGTTCTCACGTATACGAAATCCAAGGAATCCAAATATATGATCATCTTCTTCGTAAACATATAAGAAGTCAAATGGGCTCATTTCAACAAATTGTAAGCGATTTTGCATGTCTACATAAGAAATATCAGAACCTTTTAATTCTTTTGTTAGTGAACAAAGTGCTTCTATATCGTTCACAGTTGCTTTTCGAATGTGAGATTTCATACTCTCAACTCCATCTATAAATATAAATTAACAACTCCAAATGTTAAATATTCTGTTAAAAAGTGTTTTTTCCTGCTAGTAGTACGAATATAAACATTTAATATATTAGATATATAGAATAATATTTTAAGAAGAAATATGTTATGATTTTCCTGGAGTTTATTGTAAGTGGGAAGAGGGGAAGTAATTTGTTACAGGTCAATATTCGATCAGCGGGTTATGAAGCAGGAGAAAAAACAATCCATGATATAGCATTTTCAATTGAAAAAGGTGAACTAGTTGCTCTTATTGGTGCAAATGGAGCTGGGAAAAGTACGACAATTAAATCAATGCTTGGCTTACTTGCAAATATGGAGGGTGAAATTTCGTTTGGTGAAAAAGAGAATCCGTATGCATATGTGCCAGAACACCCAACGTATTATGATTATTTAACATTATGGGAGCACATTGAATTGTTAATGGCTGCACGTGGGTGTGAAATAGGGAGCTGGGAGGAACGCGCACAGGAGTTATTACACACATTTCGAATGGAAAAGCATAAGCATGAATACTTATCAAAGTTTTCAAAAGGTATGAAACAAAAATCAATGTTGATTTTGGCTTTTTTAACGGAACCAGACTTTTATATTATTGATGAACCGTTTATTGGATTAGATCCAGTAGCAACACGAGAATTTTTAAATTTCTTATATAAAGAAAAAGAGCGGGGAGTAGGGATTTTACTGTGTACCCATGTGCTAGATACAGCGGAAAGAATCTGTGAACGATTTTTACTTATTTCACAAGGAACGTTATTAGCAAACGGTAATCTACAAACAATTCAATCCCTAGCAGAAATGCCAGAGAGTCCATTATTAGATTGTTTTGATGCAATCGTAAGGCGGGAACAACATGATGAAACAACAATTTTATAAAAGGTTGCGTCATGAACTGAAAAGAAAATGGAAATCCATTCGGTCTGTAACTGATTGGACAATCGCATTATATTTTATCGTTCCAGTACTTGTATTTAGCGGGATTTATTATCGTTCGTTATGGACAAGAGAATTATCTGCAGAAGAACCGGCTTATTTTTTATTGGGCTTGTTTGTATTTTTCTTTGTTACATATTCAAGAGGAATGCGTTCGTTTTTTGAGCAAGCAGATAGCCTGTTTTTAATTCAGCATCCAGTTCACATGAAAAAATTAATGAAATATGGCATGGTATACACATGTATTCGAATAAGTATAACAAATATCATTGTAACGCTCATTATGTTACCTATATTGGTTAAGAGTATGGGGGCTTCTCTTTTACAAGTCGTATTATTTTGGCTGTCCTTTACCGTTTTTCGGTGTATGTTATCACTATTGGTAAGATATATAGATGTGTGTGGAGGGAAGCGCTGGGTATTATGGATTGTAAAGATTATCGTATTTTTTATGAGTTTTATTTGTTTGGGAAGTGGTCTGTTTTTAGGTTTTAAACATCCAGTATATGCAATACTATTTATCATTGTATTGATTGGAATTAGTTTGATATTGATAAAACAAAAAATGAACTATCAACGTTTCTTTTTTAAGGAAGTTGAAAAAGAAAAGGAAGAGGGTATGCGCTGGACAACGGAAATCATGCACTTTAGTGGTCAAATAACGAAGCCAAGTAATAACTCGAGACCATGGTTGTTTCCACGTTCGAAGCATATACTAGGGAAAAAATCTGATTCGCGTATTATTGAATCATTTTTTAAGGAGTATTTTCGATCAGGTGCTTCTTTAAGTTTTTATATTAAAATTATCTTTATGAGTGCAGTATCGATAAAAGTAACACCATGGTGGATTGCGCTTATTATTATTGTATTTGCCTGTGTTGCAATTGTACGTTATTCAGGGGATCAATGGAATGAATTTGTTAAAAAAATGTTTCTCCAATTATATTGTGATCAAGGGAAGTTATTATTGTTAAAAGGAAGAGCGGGAATGTCCTTGTTTGTTCCGGCTGTTTTGATTTACGGCATAGTTATACTTGGCCAGTTTTATTTATTACCAGCTATTATCGTAGGAAGCCTACTATTAATATTAATAGGCTGGATTGTATTCATACCGTAGAAAAAAGAGCCATAATGGCTCTTTTTTAGTCTGTAATTGACTGGTAAATAAAATATAAGAGAACAAAAATGCTCACGACGGAGTACATGACATCTAGAGTCATTAAAAATCCTCCTCACTATTGTTGTACATATATTATATGAAATCTGACTATTACATATTCAAATGAAAAAAATATGAAAGTTAATAAATTTGTAAAGTGCAAAAATTAGCATCATTTTGTATAATGGAAGAAACAACCGTTATACGAATCTAAGTAGTGAAAGGGGAGGGAATAAAAAATGCCAAATTGGTTTAGAAAGACGTTAGTCGCATTAATTACTGTATTTACATTTGGTTTAGTGACGCCTCCTTCTATTTTGCTTGATAATGCAAAAGCGGACAAGCCTACAACAAGGCAACAAAATTTGGAGCAGACGTCCTATACATATGAAGAAAATCGAGAGAGGTTAACCACAGAGACCTTTGTGACCTATGCAATGCAAGAGGCTGAGAAACAATCTATGCAAAAGTTTGGTTCTAAAATTGGACCTGTCATTGAAGATGAATTTAAAGGTATTATTTTACCTAAAATAGAAGAAGCAATTGCAGAGCTTACAACAGATGTACCGGAAGAGTCTTTACAATCATTAGCAATTTCACAGAAACCAGCAGGCGGCAATAACGAAAAGATTTTTCATGTATATGATACGAAAACAGGAAATGATTTACTACGTTTCCATGTAAGGCGGGATCATCCACCACAAGATGGATATTATTTTAATTTCCACTACCATCGCTTTGATGATGGATATACAGCGCATCATGAGTTAGGAGATATTTATTGGAATACGAATATGCCGCCGAAATGGCTGTCGTGATAAAAAGAACGAGGAGATGTCCTTGTTCTTTTTTGTTTTTATAAATGTGAAAATTAAAGGTGAAGCGGATCTTAACAGCGAATAGAATATGTTTAGATTTGTTCAAAAAAGAGGCTAAGGGAGTATTCATTATGTTGAAATATGTTGTATTTGATTTTGACGGTACATTAGTAGATTCACAAGATATATTTGTTCCTATTTATAATCAACTTGCTGAGAAGCATGGGTATAAAACGGTAAGTGAAGTAGAAATTGAACCTTTAAGAAAATTATCTATTCCTGAAAGGTGTAAACAGCTTCATGTACCACTTTATAAATTGCCTATATTAGCGCTAGAGTTTTATAAACTATACCAGCCAGCTATTAAAGATCTAGTCTTATTTAATGGCATGAAGGAAGTGCTAGATGAATTACATAGAAAGGGTTATGGAATAGCAGTAATATCCTCTAATTCAGAAGAGCATATTAGAGCATTTCTACATAACAATCAAATAAAAAATATTCAAGAAGTTTTTTGTTCGAAAAATTTGTTTGGGAAAGATAAAATTATCAAGAAATTTTTAAAAGAAAAAACGTTAACAGAAGCTGATATGCTGTATGTTGGTGATGAGCAACGAGATATTGTTGCATGTAAAAAAGTTGGCGTAAACGTCGTATGGGTTGGATGGGGATATGATGTGATGGAAACGATCAAAGAAGATTCTCCAAATTATATGGTAAATACACCAAATGAAATTTTACATATAGTTGAGTCTGTTCAGTGAATGACCCCTCCTTAACACTCTTACGAGTCGTTTGAAGAAGGGGCTTCCTGTTTCATAGGGTGTTGCTGCTTGAGAATCCAAGCAGTCTTACATACTCTCCACAGGCGTCGTTTATACTGTTTGGACACAACCTTGCCCTACAGTTTCAGTCTTCAGTCGTTCTCACAAGTAATTGTTCTAACCCTTTTCTGTTGGAGTACTGTTAAAATGACAGAAAGGAAGAGAAGGGGATGCAGCAGTTTGAACCTGGTATTCATCATATTGAATTTTGGGTAGCAAATTTAGAGGAATCCATATGTTTTTATAGTAGGTTGTTCTCTATCATTGGCTGGAAACAGTTGAATGAGAGTGCATTTAGTACAGGGGAGATTGAAATATATTTCAAGGAAGTAGAGGAAAAGATTGTAAGAACGTTAGGGCCGAGGCATATTTGTTATCAGGCTGTTAGTAGAACTGTAGTTAATGAGGTCGCTAATTTCTTACAAAATGTACAAGTGGAGATTATTCGTGGGCCGATTGAGACGAATCATTACTCAGATGGATATTATACTGTGGATTTTTATGATCCGAATGGGTTTGTTGTAGAAGTGGCTTATACGCCTAATGTGGAAATGTGAGGAGAGATCTTATTACCCGTTAATACGGGATAAATAATAGAGGAAAGTATAGCTTTCCTCTATTATAAGTTTAGATTGTTGTATTTTTATTTAATCTTCGTAAATGTAAGAGGCTGTGTACTTAACATAACTGGTACATGTAATTGGATTGTTTGGAATTCCCCTTTTATATCCATCTCATAAGCAAGCAACACATTCATTTCTATTTGGAATAAGTCTAATGTTGCATAAAACATATCATAATGATGGTGATGTAACCGAACTTTTAGTTCTGTGAACTGTAAATATAACTCTTCATTTTGTTTATACACTTCTAGTGTTCCATAAGCAGGGTGTTCGAATGTTCCAATATAGTCTTCTAATGCATGAGAAGGTACGGTCTCTTTTACTTGTTCTGGAAGTGATTGGTTTACTTCTTTCATCATTTTTTTCAATTGAGCGGTGTCTTCTATAGCACGCTTATGCCAATCAATTGTTTCCAATCCGAGGAGTTCGTCATAGATTTGATTTGCAAGATAACTAGGAAGTAAGGTGCTTCCGGCGTTCGTTAATATGACAAGGCCTATATTTTCTTTTGGAATAAATGAGACAAGTGCAGAAAATCCATCGATACCTCCGCTATGATGAATTACTTTATAGCCACGGTAAGAACTAATAAACCAACCAAGACCATAACTATTTACTGGTGATTCAGGGGGCGATAAAAGTGGCTGATCAGGAATTGTATTGTGCGGCGTATACATTTGTTGTAATAATTCAGAAGATAGTAATTCGTGATCTCCTGTTTTTCCTTGATTAAGATGGAAAAGTACCCAATTTGCCATATCTGCAATTGTTGAATTGATGCATCCAGCAGCTCCTACTGTATCAATATTACGGAATGGTACCTCTTTTATTTCTCCATCTTTCTCAACGTAAGGCAATGCGTAGTCATTCGTATTTTGTGAGTCTGTGACAGAGAAGTTTGTTTGCTCCATTTGAAGTGGTGCTAAAATATGTTCTTTGGCGTATTGCTCCCATGTCTGATTTGTAATGTTTTCTACAATATAGCTAATTGTTGCATACATTAAGTTGTTATATAAGAAAGCTGTGCGAAATGGTGCATCAAGTGATAAATGCTTTGTTTTTTCAACGATGTCTTTTCGAGTTAAGGAAGAGTTGTACCAAAGAGCATCATGACGACTAACGCCAGAGCGGTGGGAAGCTAAATCACGTGCTGTAATTTGGGAGCTTGCAAGTATATCTGATAAAGCGAAGGTAGGGATATAAGATTGAACAGGAGTATCCCAATCAAACTTTTTTTGTTGTGCTAATAGGCTTAAAGATAGGGTGCCAAATGCCTTGGTCGCAGATCCAATTGCAAAGCGTGTTTGAGGCGTAACCGGTTTTTTCTGTTTTGAATCACGATAGCCAAATCCTTCTGAAACAATGACTTCTCCATCTTTTATAACTGCGACAGCAGCCCCAGGAACGTGTAGATCTTTCATCATTTTTTCAATTGTTGTTTGTAATGAACTAATAACAGGAATTTTAATTTTAGACATGCTTCTAACCTCCAAATATTATTTTATACTTCCGCACTATAGTTTCTTTGGTAAAGAGTGAAATACCTCTTAAAAGATGAAAAGTTAAGAATTTTGTAAGATTCATTAAAATGGATATCCTATACTAGATTTCTGTTAATACTTACTATATTGAAATATTTTTCAATAAGTTTTACTGAGAATTTTGCATGCAGAATTATTTTTTGTATGATAAACTCCATATAGGAAATAGATGCGAAAGAGGGTTTTTCTTACATATGAAACATGCTGAATATGAATACTTAAATCTGTGTCGCCATGTGATGGAGCATGGTACAAAAAAAGAAGATCGTACAGGAACAGGGACTGTATCTGTATTTGGATATCAAATGCGTTTTGACCTTAGCAAGGGATTCCCTTTGTTAACGACAAAGCGTGTGCCATTCCGCTTAGTAGCTAGTGAACTTCTTTGGTTCATGAAAGGTGATACAAATATTCGTTATTTACTACAAAATAACAATAATATTTGGAATGAATGGGCGTTTAAAAGCTGGGTAGAAAGCGATGCGTATGAAGGGCCAGATATGACGGACTTTGGACTTCGCTCTCAGCAGGATGAAGAGTTTAAGAAACAATATGATGAGCAAATGGATTTGTTTAAAAAGAATGTACTGGAAGATGATGATTTTGCAAATCAGTATGGCTATTTAGGAGATGTATATGGAAAACAATGGCGTGCTTGGAAAACGACAGCAGGTGAGACGATTGATCAGTTAAAAGATGTAATCGAAATGATTAAGAAAACACCAGATTCTCGTCGCTTACTTGTTTCTGCTTGGAATCCTGAAGATGTGCCAAGTATGGCACTTCCGCCTTGTCATACGCTATTTCAATTTTACGTAGCAGACGGAAAGCTTTCGTGTCAGTTATTTCAACGAAGCGGTGATATTTTCCTTGGCATTCCATTTAATATTGCAAGCTACTCATTGTTAACACATTTAATCGCGCACGAATGTGGTTTAGAAGCAGGAGAGTTCGTTCATACGATTGGAGACGCACATATTTACACAAATCATTTTGAACAAGTGGAAAAGCAGTTAGCGCGTGAACCACGTCCGTTTCCAACGCTAAAATTAAATCCAGATGTAAAGTCTGTTTTTGATTTTGAAATGGATGATTTAACATTAGAAGGTTATGATCCACATCCTGCAATTAAAGCACCTGTCGCAGTGTAAACGCAAAAGGAGATGAAAATATGATTATTTCATTTATGGTCGCAATGGATGAAAATAAAGTCATCGGTAAGGATAATAAATTACCGTGGCATTTACCAAGTGAATTGCAATATGTTAAGAAGACAACAATGGGTCACCCACTTATTATGGGGAGAAAAAACTATGAAGCGATTGGAAGACCACTTCCAGGAAGACGAAATATTATCGTAACGCGCAATATGAATTATCATGTAGAAGGCTGTGAAATTGCGCAGTCAGTAGAAGAAGTATTTGAGTTGTGTAAAAATGAAGAAGAAATTTTTATTTTTGGTGGAGCGCAAATTTACGAATTGTTCTTACCATATGTGAACAAGCTTTATATAACAAAGATTCACCATTCATTTGAAGGAGATACATTCTTCCCAGAAATGAATATGAAAGAGTGGAAAGAAGTTTTTGTGGAAAAAGGTGTTACGGATGAAAAGAATCCGTACACATATTACTATCACATATATGAAAAACAAAAATAATCATAAAAAGATTGATGTGTATGTTCACATCAATCTTTTTATTTGGATAATAAGATAAAACTTTATGAATGAACTTTTTTGATGATATAATGGTAGAGGTTGTAAGTTTTAGTAGCTTAGGAAAAATCCATAAAAGACAGATTTATATTTATTATTTCTTTGCTTAACTAAAGGAGGAGAATCGGTTGAAAAAACTATGGGGATTGCTTTTTCTTTGCTTCACACTCATGCTAGTAGGATGTGGTAAAGAAGAAAAGCCAGCACAAGCATTTGATACATATGCAAAAGCGTGGAATAAGCAAAAATTTGCAGATATGTATGATCAATTGTCAGAAGATGCAAAAAAATCTATTTCAAAAAAAGATTTTACAGAGAAGTATGAAAAGATTTATGCGGGTATTGAGGTTAAAAATCTAAAGATAGAAACAGGAAAAGTAAAAGAGGATAAAGAAGATAAAGGGCCAGTTCCTTTTAATGTGAGTATGGATACAGTTGGTGGGAAAATTTCCTTTTCTCACGAAGCAAAGCTTGTGAAAGAGAAAGATGGAGATAAAGAATCTTGGAAAATAGACTGGACTCCAGATTTTATTTTTCCAGGCATGACAAAAGACAGTAAAGTACGTATGCAAACGTTTCAAGCGAAGCGTGGGGAGATATATGATCGTAATGGAAAAGGACTTGCAACGAATGGAAGAGCAAATGAAATTGGCATCATTCCAGGTAAACTAGGAGAGGCTGCACCACAGACAAAGGAAACAATTGGAAAGTTGCTGAATATGTCTGTAGAAGAGATAGATCAAAAGCTTGCGGCAAAATGGATTAAACCAGATTCATTTGTACCAATTGGGATTTTACAAGAAGGTGCAACGCAAAATGATTATATTTCTTTAGACGGTGTAACGACTCGACAAGTCAATGTTCGTACATATCCATTGGGAGAGGCTGCTGCTCATTTAACAGGATATATGGGGAAAGTGAATGCAGAAGATTTAAAGGATTTACAGAAAAAAGGATATCAGGCAGATGACCCAGTTGGAAAAGCTGGTTTGGAGCAAGTATTTGAAGAGAAGCTACGTGGTAAAAAAGGTGGCCGTGTCTTCATGGAGGATGCACAAGGAAAAGAGCAAAAAGAATTAGCTAAAATTGAAGCAAAAGATGGAGAAAATGTTACGTTAACAATTGATAGTACAGTTCAGGAAAAAATCTTTAACGAAATGAAGGGAGAAGCTGGTTCAAGTGCAGCGATAAATCCGCAGACTGGTGAAACAATTGCAATTGTGAGTAGCCCTGCGTACAACCCGAATGTAATAGTAAGGGGTGCATCAAAAACACAACGTGAAGCATGGAATAATGATCCGAAAAAGCCAATGACAAATCGCTTTACACAAGCATCGGCACCAGGTTCTGTATTTAAAGCAATTACAGGTGCGATTGGTCTTGAAACGAAAACAATTGATCCAAAAGAGGAATTGAAAATTGAAGGATTACAATGGACAAAAGATTCTTCATGGGGAAATTATTATGTAACACGTGTAAAAGATGCAAGTCCAATTGATTTTGATAAAGCAATGAAGTTTTCTGATAACATTTACTTTGCACAACAAGCAATAAAAATTGGGAAAGATAAATTTATGAGTGAAGCAAAGAAATTTGGATTCGATGAAAAGTTACCAATTGAATATCCATTCCCGGTTTCAAAAATTGCAAAAGATGGCATTAAAAATGATATTCAAATGGCTGATACAGGGTATGGACAAGGCCAAGTATTAATGACGCCTCTTCATTTGGCATTAACGTATGCACCGATTGTAAATGAAGGGAAGATACCATCTCCACATCTTATTAAAGATGATAAACAAGTTAAACCTTGGAAAGAAAATGTGATTTCTAAAGGGAACCAAGATATATTAAAAAATGCGTTAACAAAAGTAATTAATGATGAAGATGGTACAGGGAAAATTGCTAAGATTGACGGTATGACTCTCGCTGGAAAAACGGGAACAGCTGAGTTAAAAGAGTCGAAGGAAGCAAATGGAAAAGAACTTGGATGGTTCGCTGCTTTTGATGTAAATTCACCGAATATGATTGTTACGATGATGATTGAAGATGTAAAAGGCCGGGGTGGAAGTAACGTACCTGGTGAAAAAGTGAAACATGTTTTTCAAAAGTAATACTTAGGAAAAAGCTATCTCCCTAAAAAAGGAGATAGCTTTTTTCGTGAAGATTGAATAATGAAATGTGAATATTCAATGAAATGGAGATAGGAGAATTATCTACTTACGAAAAAAAAGCAGCTATTTTTTATTGACAGAAAAAGAATGTTTTTGTATTATACTTACATAAGGTAAGTTATTTACTTTTTATTAAAATCTCAAATTAAAGATAATTATTAAGGGAGAGAATAAAAATGACAAAAGTACTATTTATTACAGCAAATCCAAATTCAGCAGAAGCATCTTTCGGTATGGCAGTAGGGGAATCATTCATCGAAGCATATAAAAATGAACATCCACAAGATGAAGTGGTAACAATTGATCTATTTAACACAACTGTACCAGCAATTGATGCAGAAGTATTTACAGCTTGGGGTAAATTTGCAGCAGGTGAAGGCTTTGAAACGTTAAGCGAAAGCCAACAACAAAAAATTGCAGCAATGAATACAAACTTAGAAACATTTATGAATGCAGATCGTTATGTGTTTGTAACGCCAATGTGGAACTTCAGTTATCCACCAGTAGTAAAAGCATACTTGGATAACTTGTCTATCGCAGGTAAAACTTTTAAATATACTGAAAACGGACCAGTTGGTTTACTAGAAGGGAAAAAAGCACTTCACATTCAAGCTACAGGTGGCGTTTACTCTGAAGGACCATACGCAGCAATGGACTTTGGCCGCAAGCACTTAAATGCAGTATTAGGATTTATGGGTATATCTGATGTAGACTACCTTGCGGTTGAAGGTATGAATGCAAACCCTGAAAAAGCACCAGAAATTAAAGAAGCGGCAATTGCAAATGCTCGCGAATTAGCAAAACGTTTCTAATATAGAAAACTCAAAAATGTCCAAACGCTTGTCGTTTGGACATTTTTTCTTCTTTTTCCTTCGTTTGTCTAGTATAATGAAGGACGGAATGAGAATAAGTGGGGGTTCTATATGATTCAAACGTTTTTTAAAATCTTTTATTTAATTGTAATTGTAATTGGTATTACACCGAGATTATGGCGTATAAAACGAAAAGCGCAGACAATGTCGCCACAAGAGAAAGATCGTCTCGTGTATAAAACGACAAACTGGTTTGGTAAGAAAATGGTTCGTGTAGCTGGGTCGACTGTACAAGTAAATGGAATTGAAAATGTGCCGAAAGATAAACCGGTCCTTGTTGTAAGTAATCATCAAAGTGATATGGATATTCCAGTCTTACTTGGGTACTTGAATAAACCAATTGGATTTGTTTCAAAAGCAGAAATTAAAAAATTTCCGATTGTACCAACTTGGATGGAATTGATGAATTGTGTGTTTATGGATCGTAGTAATCGTCGGCAGTCGCTCCAAGCTATTAAAGATGGAATTGAACTTTTAAAGAATGGACATTCTATCGTAATTTTCCCAGAAGGAACGCGCAGTAAGGGCCGCGAAATGGGGGAGTTTAAAGCGGGAAGTTTTCATCTTGCTGTAAAAGCCGGAGTAGCTATTTTACCAGTAACTGTAGACGGAACATATAAGATGTTTGAGGCGAATGGAAATCGCATGAAGCCTGCTCATGCAACAGTAACCATTTCTAAACCAATTACACCTGAGCAATATGCAAGTATGGATATAAAAGAATTAACGCAGCATACGAAAGATATTATTGCGGCTCAATTACATAAGTAATAAAAAAAGTCTCAGCTTGAAAAGCTGAGACTTTTTTATGCAACAGGCAATACATAAAACAAGACGCAGAAGAACATCATTGCACTACCACCTAATACAAAAAGGTGCCAAATTGCATGGTTGAAGGGCAGTTTTTCCCAAAGGAAAAATATAGCCCCTACTGAATATAGGATCCCACCGGTTAACAATAGTGAAAATCCATGCCCGGTTAAATTTTCATAAAGTGGTTTAATAGCGACGATAATGAGCCAGCCCATAATGATATAGCACAGTGTTGACATTTTAATAAAACGGCGTACAAAGAAAATTTTGAAAATAATTCCACCGATGGCCAGTGTCCAAATAATTGCAAGTAATGTCCAGCCGAGTGGCCCTCTTAGAGTAATTAGTAAGAATGGTGTATACGTGCCGGCAATTAAGAGATAGATGGCCGAGTGATCTAAAATCGTAAATAATTTTTCTACTTTCGGGTGGTGGATGCTATGTAATAGCGTAGAAAACAAATATAGTAGAAACATGCTCACGCCGTAAACTGTAAATCCAACAATAGCAGATACAGTACCATGCCTTGATGCATGCATAATTAGTATTATTAATGCAGGAATGCTTAAAATGGCACCGATGCCATGGGTAATCGCATTGGCAATTTCCTCTTTTACGAATTGCGTCATTCGTGTTATTTTTTGAGTCATAATTTGATTCCTTTCATGTTTGATGAAGTAAGGTGTAATTTCCTTTACCATATCATATACATAAGAAATAGAAAATGAAAATTGTTTAAGTGATTATATTTTCGAATTTTTTTGACAAAAGCTAATAGATGCATTGACGTTTACAAAATTTTTTGACAAAATAAAATTAAGTGAGATTAAGGGGGAAGTCATATGCCAAATATTGGGGTTCCGGGTTTGATATTAATTTTAGTACTCGCTTTAATTATTTTCGGTCCAAAAAAGTTACCTGAAATTGGACGAGCTTTTGGGGAAACATTAAAAGAGTTTAAAAAGTCTGCAAAGGGTTTGCATGATGATACGGAAGAAAAGAAATAAATTTCACTAGGTTATTTTGTTTCTATGGTATATAGCGAGTGGGGAATGTGGTGATAAGAGTGGACAATCAAGAGATGAGTGTCATAGAGCATCTTGGAGAGTTAAGAAAGCGACTCATTATAACAGCGCTGACGTTTCTGATTTTTATTGTCATTGGCTTTTCATTTACGAAAGAAATATATAATTTTATCGTAAAAGATTTAAATATGAAATTAACTGTTTTAGGTCCAAGTGATATTTTATGGATTTATTTTGTGATTGCAGCTGTCTTTTCAATTGTATGTACAATACCAGTTGCAGCTTTACAAATTTGGTTATTTGTAAAACCAGCTCTACATGAACATGAGCGTAAAATGACAATTCTGTATATCCCGGCATTATTTCTATTATTTATTGGAGGACTTTGCTTCGGCTATTTTCTGATTTTACCATTTATTTTGCAATTTTTAATGAGTCTTGGTGATGATATGTTTCAGACAATGTTTACGACGGATAAGTATTTTTCGTTTGTGATGAATATGACAGTACCATTTGCTGTGATATTTGAACTTCCTGTCGTTACGATGTTTTTAACTAGTATAGGTGTTCTTAATCCAATAGCACTACAAAAGGTGAGAAGATATGCGTATTTTATTTTAATTGTAATTGCTGTTTGTATTACACCGCCAGACTTTATTTCTGATTTTTCAGTAGCGATACCACTTCTTGTAATTTATGAATTAAGTATTACAGCATCAAAGTTTGTGTATAAGAGGAAAATAAAAAGAGAAATGAATACAGAATCAAAAAGTGCCTCATTATAAAGGCACTTTTTTTATTTATTTGTTATACTATACTTATAACTGTATACAATATAAAGAAGAAAAAAATTATAGAATCTCCGAAATTTAGACAAACTTTTCACTAGTGTAAGTTTATACTGAAGTTATAAATCCAATAAAAAAGAGGATTGATATCGTGATTATGAAAAGTTTTTATTTCACTCATTCAACAGGGAATTGTATCAAAATATTTGAAATCCCTGTCCTACAAGCACAACACCCATTAGCATTTCTAATTCAGTCACGTCTTCAACTATTTATTGCTAAAATTCAAAAACAAAAACAACCGAGATTCTCATACTCTTTTCGCGAATATTTACAAAGTTGCTTAAAGTGGAATGATTATTCAAATGTATATCAAACAAACTCGCTTGAAAAAAATGCATAGTCTAAAATAGAGACAGAGCAAATAAGCTCTGTCATTTTCTTTTTAGACATAAAAGTCAAAGAAATTTGTCGAAAATCACTTCAAACTGTTGAAAGCATTGTGAATACTAGTATAATAACAAGGAGAGCGTATTGGAAAGGGAAGAAGTAAAATATGCAAAAAATTAAAATTGTTACAGACTCAACGGTGGATTTATCACAAGATGTGATTCAAAAATATGATATTCATGTTATTCCATTGTCGATTTCTGTAAATGGAAAAACATACTTAGATCGTGTAGATTTACAGCCGGATGAATTTATTGAAGAAATGCAAAAATCAGAAGAATTACCAAAAACATCACAGCCAGCAGTCGGATCGTTTGTTGAAATGTATGATCGTTTAGGGGAGGACGGTAGCCAAGTTCTTTCCATTCACTTAACGCATGGTTTAAGTGGGTCAGTTGCAACAGCTAATACTGCAGCAACGATGACAGATACGAAAGTTACAGTGGTAGACTCATTGTTTATTACGCATGCTTTATCGTATCAAGTAATTGAAGCAGCAAAAATGGCGAAGGAAGAACGTTCTTTGGAGGATATTTTAAAGCGTGTTGAAGAAGTTCGTAAAAATACTCGTCTATTTGTAGTTGTTGATACGTTAGAAAACCTTGTAAAAGGCGGTCGGATTGGAAAAGGAACAGCTATGATCGGATCTTTATTAAACATTAAGCCAATTGCAAGTATTGATGATGGTGTATATAATCCTGTTGCGAAGGTACGCAGCAAAGGTCAAATTGTGAAAACATTGATAAAAATGTTTGAGGAAGATATAGCTGGTAAAACAGTAAAGGCGGTAGCTGTACCACATGCGAAAGCATTACCGTTAGCGCAAAAAATGAAAGAAGCAGTTGAAAAAATTAGTGGATTTACACAAACGGAAATTTTTTACACAACGCCTATAATTAGCACACACACTGGTGTAGGGGCAATCGGATTTTCATATTTTGCTGAATAGAAAAAGAGCTACTTGAGGGTAGCTCTTTTTATCTTTTCATCTACAGCAACATTTTAAATGAATGAGACTATTTAGGAGTGGGGAAGAAGTTCTATTAATTAAGATGTTATAACTGATTGTAATAGACGATGATAATCGTGATGATGGCGCTTATTGAAATCATAAAGCGTCGTTGTAAATACTCCCTCATATAATATTCCTTTCTCCTTTTATCGGTTCTTATATGAACAGAAAATCAGCAGTTCATTAAAGCCTTAGTTTATAATATGCATAAAAGGGGAAAGGGATTTATAATTTTGCGTGTTCCTTTATGGATTCTTTTTCCTCAGAGGGCATTTTTTCTGGAAAATACGTTTGACCAAGAAATAATACGTGAAGTTGTTCCCAAGGTAACATACGTAAATTCCAGTTGTTACGAAGTCGGGTAATAGCTTCTCTAGGTGTCTCATCAGCAAGTGCAAATGTACCGTAATGCATTGGAATGAAATGCGTTGCTTTTACATCTAAAAAGGCTTGCACTGCTTCCTCGGGGGAAACATGTGATACTTTCATAAACCATTCTGGTTCATATGCACCAATAGGCATTAAGGCGATATCAATAGAAAATCGGTTGCCAATTTCTTTAAACCCTTGGAAATAGCCACTATCACCACAAAAGTAAATGGTTTCATCTGTTGTGCTATTATCGACAACCCATCCACCCCAGTGGGAAGTATTCATATCAAACAATGATCTTCTTGTCCAGTGCTGCGCCGGTACGAAGTGAAATGCTACATCATTAATTTTTGTGAATTCCCACCAGTTATATTCTTCTACTCGCATAAATTTTTTTCTTGTAAATAACTTTTTTAATCCAGTAGGTACTAAGTATAGAACATCTGAATTCAATAGACGAAGTGTAGAAAAGTCCAAATGGTCATAATGACCGTGTGAAATGAGGACAATATCAATCTTAGGTAATTCCTGTAATGTAAGGCCGGGATTCGTTAGCCTCGGTACAAGCTTTATTTTCTTTGACCATACTGGATCTGTTAAAATGTTGAGCCCGTTTGTTTGTATAAGGAATGTTGAGTGACCTATCCATGTAATTGTTGTTTTTTCAGTGTTCGTTCGTAAAAACTGGCTACTCTTTACAGGTGATTGTTCTACTAGATAAGAAAAATCTTTTTTGTTTTGTTTTCGTTCTTTACGCCAACGTAAAAAAGAACGAAGTGGTTTTTTTGTACTAACATTATCCATATTTTCATAGCGCTTTGCCATGAACATCACCTCATTTAAAATCTTTGTAGTTGTATTGTATCGAAATGTTGTAAAGGAAAAAAGTGAGGGAAATTGATTAACGATTAAAAAATTGTAAAAAATAGTGTGGATATCTTTACAAAGCGAGTGACTTATTGAAAATTATTGTGTAAAGAGACGGGAAGGAGATAATTTTAGTAAACAATGAAACAGTTGTCTAGTAATTCGCTCGAAAATAGGAAGTAACATACCTAAATTCGTACGATTTCGTGAACAAATTGGATAAACAATTTTCTCATAGTGTTTACTTTTGTTATGATAAACATGTCATACATAAATTTAGAAAAGAGAAGAGAGGTTTGAAAATGAAGCGTTATCAAAAGCTGATTGGTCTCATAGTTGTTTTTTGCTTCTTTATACTTGCAGGATGCGGCTCAGGATCAAAACTCCGTAAACCATTAAATTGGGATTTAGAAACTTTTCAATACATAAATCAAGATGGTAAAAAGTTTGGAACAAAAGATTTAAAAGGGAAAGTATGGGTGGCTGACTTTATGTTTACCAATTGTCAAACGGTTTGTCCACCAATGACTGCTAATATGGCAAAGCTACAAAAGATGGCGAAAGAGAAAAAATTAGATGTTCAATTCGTTTCGTTTAGTGTAGATCCTGAAGTGGATAAACCAGAGAATTTGAAAGCATTTATACAAAAGTTCACAGATGATACGAAAAATTGGAATTTGCTAACAGGGTACTCATTAGAAGATGTGAAAAAATTTGCAAAGGATAATTTCCAAACGTTAGTAGATAAACCGGAAAATGGTCAAGTCATCCATGGAACATCGTTCTTCTTAGTTGATCAAGAAGGAAAAGTAATGAAGCAATACAGTGGAATTAGTAAGACACCGTACGAAGACATTTTACGTGATATGGAGCGACTCTTGAAATAAAAGAAGGATGCTGGGCATCCTTCTTTTTGGATATGGAAAATATATATATAATGGTTAATCTATGGATAAAATATCGTGCTGTTGTGGAAGTTTTTGAGCGCGGATTTCTAAAATACCATTTTGATAGGAAGCTTTTGCACTTTTTTTCTTAATTAGATATGGAAGCTTAATCATGCGAGAAGCACCTGACATGGATCGCTCACGGCGATAGTAATTATGTGAAACTTCATCTTTTGTTTCTTCCATGATTTCTTCAGTAACAGAGATTTTTAAGTATTCACTTTGAACTTCTATTTGGATTTGTTCCTTTTGAACGCCCGGGAGTTCTGCTTTTATGACCAGTTCTTCTCCAGTTTCATATAGGTCGACAGGGAATGTTAATAAGCGGTTTCCTTTTTGAAAAAAGTGATTCATATCCGCAATTACATCACGTAATGGCGTTTGTTCAAAAAAATCATCAATTTGTTTTAAGTAACTACGAATTGGTGGACGAGACGAAGATTCTTTTTTTTCATCACTCATGTTTTTGCCTCCTAGAAATCAATTTGCAATATCATATGACAAATGTGTGCAAATGTGAGTGCCTATTTTTCATGTTTGCACAAAAAAATTGGGTAAAATGTGAAATGGAGTGATTTTTTTATAGTTTTTATCGCCATATCGAGTTGATTATGCTAGTATAAATAGGGTTGATATAGTAGTATAGAAACAGAATGAAAACTGAAAGAGGGTAAGAAGTATGTGTGGTTTTGTAGGATGTTTATGTGAAAACCCTAGAGAGTTTTCAGAAACAGAAAAACATCAATTTGAAAATATGAATACGATTATTTTCCACCGTGGTCCAGATGACGAGGGATATTTTCGTGATGAACATGTACAATTTGGCTTCCGCCGTTTAAGTATCATTGACTTAGAGGCAGGACATCAGCCGCTAACTTATGAAAATGATCGATATGTAATTATTTTTAATGGTGAAATTTACAACTATGTAGAATTACGTGAAATGCTACTTGAAAAAGGTGCAACATTTGCAACGCAATCTGATACAGAAGTTATTATCGCATTGTATGCACACATGAAAGAGAAATGTGTAGATTACCTACGTGGTATGTTTGCATTTATGATTTGGGATCGTGAAGAAAAGAAACTTTTCGGTGCACGTGACCACTTCGGTATTAAGCCGCTATATATCGCGCAGCAAGGTGATACAACATTCTTTGCATCTGAAAAGAAAAGTATCATGCATGTTATGCAAGATAAAGGGGTAAATCCAACTTCTCTGCAACATTACTTTACGTATCAATATGGACCAGAACCAGAAACATTAACTGTTGATATTAATAAAATCGAACCTGGTCATTATTTCGTAAAAGAAATCGGTAAAGAGATGGAAATTCATCGCTACTGGAAACCATATTTCAATGCTTCAAGTGCGACAAAAGAGGAGCACATTCAAGCGATTCGCGATGTATTGTATGATTCTGTAAAAGTTCATATGCGTAGTGATGTACCAGTAGGTTCATTCTTATCTGGTGGTATCGATTCATCTATCATTGCGTCTATCGCAAGAGAAATGAATCCAAATCTTCTAACATTCTCTGTTGGTTTCGAACGTCGCGGCTTTAGTGAAGTTGATGTAGCAAAAGAAACGGCAGAAAAGTTAGGCGTTACAAACCATAGTGTCTTCATTACAGCGAAAGAATTCATGAACGAATTCCCAAAAATTATTTGGCATATGGATGATCCTTTAGCTGATCCAGCTGCTGTACCGTTGTACTTTGTGGCAAAAGAAGCGCGTAAGCATGTAACAGTAGTTCTTTCTGGTGAAGGTGCGGACGAGCTATTTGGCGGATATAATATTTATCGTGAACCAAACTCGTTAAAAATGTTCTCTTATATTCCTACTCCAGGAAAAAGTGTCTTAAAAGCATTAAGTGGAGCATTAAAAGAAGGATTTAAAGGGAAAAGCTTCTTGGAACGTGGATGTACACCAATTGAAGAACGCTACTATGGTAATGCGAAAATCTTCCGTGAAGAAGAAAAAGCTGAGTTAATGAAGTATTACAATGAAAGTGTTAACTATATGGATATCACGAAGCCATTGTATAATGAAATTAAAGATTATGATGATGTAAGCAAAATGCAATACATCGATATGTTCACATGGCTACGCGGCGACATTTTATTAAAAGCTGATAAAATGACGATGGCAAATTCATTAGAACTTCGTGTGCCATTCTTAGATAAAGAAGTGTTTGACGTTGCGTCTAAAATTCCAACAGAATTAAAAATCGCAAATGGAACAACAAAAGCAATTTTACGTGAAGCAGTGCGCGGAATCGTTCCAGATCACGTGTTAGATCGTAAAAAGCTTGGATTCCCTGTACCAATTCGTCATTGGTTAAAAGATGAAATGCATGACTGGGCTGTTAATATTATTAAAGAAAGCAAAACAGAGCATTTAATCGACAAACAGTATGTATTAAACTTACTGGAAGCACATTGTGCAGATAAAGGCGATTATAGCCGTAAAATTTGGACAGTACTTGCATTTATGGTATGGCACCAAATTTATGTTGAGCATAAATATGATACAAATGAGTTTCATGAAGAAACAAAGCGTGCGTATAGCTTAGTATAAAGTGAAACTGGCATCCGCCACTGATTATTATCCCACCAATAGTGGGATAAATAAGAAAACCTTAAGATTGCATACGATCTTAAGGTTTTTTTCATAAATACGTATTGTAGTTGATACAATAATAATAAAAGGATGGACAAAATATGATTACGTTTGAAAAAGTGAATACAGAAACAAAAAAAGTTGTTGAAGAAATGTTTGCTTCTAATGGTTTGAATATAAAGGAAGTTCAATATTGTATAAAAATTGATGATACATATATTGGTGTAATTGATTATACCGTTCAAGGTGAGCGTGCTATATTATCTAATTTAATAATTCATTTTGATTATCAAGGTTACGGATATGGAACGAACACTTATTTTACATTTGAAGAAATGATGAAGAGTAGAGATATGAAAGATATCAAGGTGTTACAAGGGGATCTAACTAAACAAGCTAAATCTTTTATAGAGGGACTCGGCTTTATATGGAACGGTGAAATGTACATAAAACGCTTCTAAAAGGAAAGAAGTTAACTAAGGAAAGAAATGAATATAAGGCAGGTGGATGTATGACGATGACGTCTGGTTTTTTACTAATAGGGAGTTGTTTTATAGGAGCAGAACTATGCCAAATTTTCATCCGGAAAATGATGCGTAAAAAGCGTAAACCGTATGAATGGCAATACATTCCGGTATTTTTTATTCTGTTTTTTACTTTGTATGTATTACAAAATGCAATCCACTTTCCACCAATGTTGAACATTTTTTTGAAGTTTGGCTTAATATATAGTGGCAGTGGAATGGCTATTCTATTTTGTTTGTTTTGTATACGGCATGTTCATTATCAGTCGTACATATTTATTTTAAATTGGCTCAATCGAGATGATGGAAATCGCCTTACATAAGGTGGTTTTTTTGTTTGTTTTGTAACCAAATTTTTATGTTGTACATAAAATAGGACGAGCATAAATATAAGCTCTATTAAATATAGAAAGGAAATGGTATATGAAGCTAGTTATAGATGCAGGTCATGGCGGATACGATTCCGGTGCTGTTGGAAACGGTTTGGTTGAAAAAAATCTAACACTTCAAATTGCTAAGCGTGTTCGAGATATTTTACTTGCAAATTATGCAATTAATATTAAGATGACGCGCGATAGTGATGTCTTTATCTCATTATCAGAACGTGCAAATATTGCTAATTCTTTCGGAGCAGATTTTTTCATCTCATTTCATATTAATAGTGGCGGTGGAACAGGTTTTGAAAGTTATATTTATAATGGACTATCAGATAGCAGTTCTGCAGCAGCCAAGCAACAAAAGATGCATGTGGCAGTTAATCCTGTTTTAACGAAATACGGTTTGCGTGATCGTGGGGCAAAAAAGGCAAATTATGCAGTACTAAGGGAAACAGCTATGGATGCTTTATTAACAGAAACAGCTTTTATTGATACAACATTTGATGCAAATTTATTAAAAAATCCGCAGTTTATAGAAGATTTATGCCAAGCATATGCAAGAGGAATTGCTGTAATCTTAGGATTAACGGCAAATCCAAACCCACCAAATCCAGAACCGCCAAGTCCAGCTCCTCAAACAAAAGGTGTAGCATATATTCGAGGAAAGAACGTGAATTTAAGAAGCGGCCCATCAACATCATCCTCAGTGATTCGTCAGTTAAATTCTCCAGAATCGTATGTAGTTTATCAGGAAAGTAACGGTTGGCTAGATTTAGGGGCAGGCCAATGGATATATAATGATCCATCGTATATTGATTATGTGAAATACGGAAATAGTGATGGAAGTCCGATTGGAGTGGCGAATATTCGAGGGACGAATGTGAATTTAAGAAGCGGTCCATCAACATCGTCTTCAGTGATTCGTCAGTTAAATTCTCCAGAATCCTATTTAGTATACGCAAACCAAAACAGTTGGCTAAACCTAGGAGGAAATCAGTGGATATATAATGATCCATCTTATATCAAATATGATCAATATTAAAATATAAAAGATTAATAATGGAATTGAATGACACCCTGCCTTGAATGTCTTGCAAACAGAAGAACTTAGAGGGAGGGCTTTTTGTGAGGAAATAATATATTAAAATTATAAACATGCTAATTGGACTTATCATTGTAATAGCTATGCAATTCGTGTTGAAAAGGGCAAGTCAAAACATGTGTTATGCATTGATTGAAGTGACAATTACTTTTGTATGCCTGTTCATTTTCCATGTTTATCGGTAGGATGAAATTGAATCCATGTTGGAATAGTTGAGAGAACATATTCTAGAAAAATTTTAAAAATATATTGACAATTTTTAGTCAATACATTAATCTTTAGAATGTTAATGATAATCAATTTCATCCAGGAGGACATATGACCCGAACTAAAAATATCTTTATTCTCTGCATTGTAATGTTAACGGTTATGATTGCAGGATGTAGCAAAGAAGAGAAGAAAGAAACGAATACAGCAGCAGAAGGAAAAGAATCGTATGTAATTAAGCATGCGATGGGGGAAACAACGATTAAAGGAATACCTAAAAGAGTCGTTGTCCTAACAAATGAAGGTGCCGAGGCACTTTTAGCGGTAGGAGTTACACCGGTTGGTTCTACAAAACCAAGAGCTGGTGAAGAATGGTATCCGCATTTAGCAAAAGAATTGAAAGATACAAAAGTTGTAGGAACTGAGCGTGACGTTAATTTAGAGGCGATTATGAAATTAAAGCCTGATTTAATTATTGGGAATAAGATGCGTCATGAAAAAGTATATGAACAATTAAAAGAGATTGCACCTACTGTTTATGCTGAAACACTACGCGGGGATTGGAAAGAAAACTTTACGTTATACACAAAAGCCGTAAATAAAGAAAAAGAAGGTCAAAAAGCGCTGGATGATTATAAGAAGCGTATTGAAGCGATAAAAGAGAAACTAGGAGATAAAATAGTATCTAAAGTTTCTATCATTCGTTTCGTTCCAGGTGATGTTCGTATTTATCAAAAGAATTCATTCTCTGGTGTTGTTTTGCAAGATATCGGATTTAAGAGGCCACCACTTCAAGATAAGGATGATTTTGCGATAAAAGGTGTTACAAAAGAGCAAATTCCAAATATGGATGGAGACTACTTATTCTATTTCACATCTGATAAAGATGCTAATAAAAATAATGAAGGAAATACGATAGCGAAAGAATGGACAGAAGACCCACTCTTTAAACAGCTACAAGCTTCCAAAAATAATAAAGTATTCGAAGTAGATGAAGTTATTTGGAATACAGCAGGCGGCATTAAAGCGGCAAATCTTATGTTGGATGATATTGAAAAATACTTTCTGAAATAAGTAAATAACCTATAAAAACACATCACTATTAAATTGTGATGTGTTTTTATATTCTTAAATAACTGAAAAATCATCACTATTAAGTGCAAATAAGTTGTAAAATGAAAATAATTATTAGGAAAGGAGTGGTAATATGGCAACAGGTGTTCATAAAGATTGGATTTTGTTTAATGGAAGAATTGTGAATATGAAGGAAGAACAGCCAATGGTTGCATTAGAAGAGCGAGGTTTACAATTTGGTGATGGTATATATGAAGTGTTTCGTTTATATAATGGGAAACCTCACCTACTAGATTTACACTTAGAAAGATTCTTTAAATCTATGAAGGAAATTCATCTTGTTCCACCTTTTACAAAAGAAGAATTAATTGAACAACTTCAGCAATTAATTGAGAAAAATCAATTTCAAGAAGATGGGAATGTGTATATTCAAATTTCAAGAGGCATGCAGCCACGAAATCATGTATATGAATCAAATCTAGAGCCAACTTGTTTTGCAAACATTGTTTCATTCCCGAGACCGCTATCTCTAATGGAAAAGGGAATAAAAGTAACAGTGGAAGAGGATATTCGCTGGAAGTTTTGCCATATCAAATCTTTAAATCTTCTTCCTAATATTATGATTAAGAATAAAATTAATGAAGAAGGGTATCAAGAAGCGATATTAGTTCGAGATGGAATTGTAACAGAAGGATGCCATTCGAATTTCTTTATTATAAAAAATAATAAAGTGATTACGCACCCAGCGGATCAACTTATTTTACATGGAATTACTCGTCATCATGTCATTTCATTAGCAACAGCTCTACATATTGAAGTAGAAGAGCGAGGGTTTTCATTACAAGAAGTATACGAGGCAGATGAATGCTTCTTTACAGCAACACCCCTTGAAATACTCCCTGTCATTCAAATTGGAGACGAATCATTTGGTAATGGTGAACGGGGACCTGTTACAAGGAAGTTACAAGAAGCTTATGAAGAAAGCATCGCTACCTTTAAAGTAATAAATTGAATGCGCAAGGAAAATGAAGCTGGTATTCCTCCAGCTTTTTTTCGTGATATAATTATAAGCATAGGACAATTTTTGAAAATGCTATAAAAGGGGATTTTATGTATATGAATTATGAAGCATTTAAAGAAGTAATTCACGGACGACGCAGTGTTCGGAGGTTTACAGAACAAGAAGTATCTATTGGTAACATAGAGGAAATTATTGATTGTGCTCGTTATGCTCCAAGCGATACGAACTCACAAACGTGGGAATTTATTGTTATTATGAATCGGGATAAAATTAAAGAAATTGAGCAAATGACATGGGATGCTTTACATAAATTGGCTGAAAAAGCAACGGAAAAAGGAGAAGAAAAAGCAGGCAAATTACTTACGCGTTCGTTTGGACCATATGCAACTGCTTTTTCTGATGCACCGGTTTTAATCGTATGTTTAGCTACACCATATGAGTCAAAGTTTCGTGAAAAGATATTTGATCCAATTGACTTCGTTCCAGATTCAGTATGGGAAGAAGAGGGGATTAAGAGTAGTTGTTTAGCTGCGCAAAATTTAATGTTAGCAGCATATGCAAGAGGTCTTGGGACTTGCCCGATGACAGGGCCGGTGTTATTAGCTCAAAATGAACTGCGACAATATTTACAGATTGAGCCTGAGAAACAAATTAATATGGTAATTTCGCTAGGGTATCCAAAAGATAAACCGAAGAAACTTGCTCGAAAAGAAGTAAAAGATATTACAAAGTTTATTTTGTAGGATGTTATGTAAAAAATTAGAAAAAGACATTGGATGTATCAATGTCTTTTTCTAATTTTTCTAGAGGAGAATATTTTTTAGTGATAATGGGCTAAAATGGAGAGTAAGAAGGAATTTCTAATTATTTCTTGAAAAAATTAATGATGTTAAAAAAGAAAGTATGGTACAGTAATGATGAACGGAATGTTTGTTCACGGAAGTTTAAAAAACTGAACTTAGAACAGATAATTATTTCTGTATAATAAATAAAGAATAAATTTACAGGGGGGATGAATTTTGAAGAAATTCATAATCACTGGATTGTCTGCTTTGTTACTGGTGGGGTGTGGTGTCCCGAATGGAAAAGAAGAAACCCAGCCAGTAAAAGAAGAACAAGTTGTAAATGCAAGTGATGAGAGTGTGACTCCTTTTCCAGAGGGAACAATGCCAATTGGTGAAGGGAAAGTAAAAGTAATCACGCCAGATGGTACTTCTGAAGATGGGAAGATACCAACTGTATTTGTAAAGAAGGATACTCTAATTCAGCAAGTTGAATTAGAACTTGCCGATTTTCAAAATGATAAAGAAACATTCGTATTCGTAGATAATATATTTGAAGATAAACATCATGTTACTAGCATGACGCAGACAACAGTAGAATTAAAGCAAAAAACGTTAGAGACAGGGTATCATACAATAACTGCAGTTCAATTTGAAAATAATGCTCCAGCGGGAAAAGTTATTAACTTTGTACAGGCTAAATTTGAAAATAAACCTGCATATTAAAAAGGTAATACTCTGTTATGTTAGAGAGGGAAAGGTACATCACGATAAAGAGTGATGTACCTTTTTGGTTTTTATTCCGATTCTACCATTTGCGGGCAGTAAGACTCCCACCTCAAAATTCGGTGAAAATAAAGAAATTAGGTGGGAGAGTAACTGCCCATAAAAGCCCGATTGGTGAGGGGAAATAATTAATGGAGGATGGAGAATCCCCCACTGATTAAAGTTTCAATTTATCTTTTTATAAATACACATTAAGAAGAATTTGAATAAGTTACAATAAGAATTAGCACGAATTATCAAAAAATATTTTGATGAAAATATAAAATAGATTAAAAGAGGGGGGAGTGAAGATGGATTATTTCGAAAAAATCCAAAACTCTATTGAATTTATTGAAAGCAATCTACAGGACAGACTTAATGTTGTTGAAGTTTCTTGGCAATCTTGTTTTTCTCCGTTTCATTTTCAAAGGCTGTTTCAAGCGATTACAGGTTTTTCTGTACAAGAATATATAAGAAATAGAAGGCTATCTGAAGCTGCCATTTCATTAAGGGAAACAAGAAAGAATATATTAGAAATTGCGATTGATTTTCAATATAACTCACAAGAGGCATTTACACGGGCATTTGTAAATTATTTTGGAATGACTCCTGCTAAATATCGAAAGTCAGAAATCGCTTTACATTTACAAGCTAAAATGAATTTTTTTGACTATAAAAAGGAGAGGAAGGGAGACTTGATTATGAATAAACCTAATATTGTACAATTAAGCAAAAGGGATATTATCGGTTTTGAATATAAAACTAATCTAAACAATGAAAAATACTTTGAGGAAATTCCAAAATTTTATTTTGACTTTGGAAGTAATGAATATTATTTGAGGATTCTTGAGAAAATTGCACCTAATATGTCATATGGTATCGCATGTGATTTTCATGATGATGGTAATTTTTCGTTCATTATTGGAGAAGAAGTACAGGGGAGTGCTGCAGAATTAGACGATGGGTTTGTTAATTTTGAAATTCCAGAAGGTAAATATGCTGAATTCAAAGTAAACGGTTCGACTGATTTAGTTCAAAATACGAGAAGGTATATTTATGGTACATGGCTACCAAACTCGAATTATGAAAGAAGAGAAGGACCAGATTTTGAAATTACCGATGTATTGCAATCAATATATCCAAATCAAATGAAAGTGATAATATATATACCTATACTTTAAATATAAATGTTTCGTAGGGATTTGTTTGAAAATGTCGAATAAAATATATTGCGTCGTAAAAACACGTTTTCTATTGTTTAGCGTGAAACAAGTAGGGAGGAGAATGAGTGATGAAACGTGCTCTTATAAATATTGATTATACATATGATTTTGTAGCAGACGATGGTGCTTTAACGTGTGGAAAGCCGGGACAAGATATTGAACAGCATCTTGTAGCGATTACGAAGCAGTATATTGAAAACGGAGATTATGTTGTGTTTGCCATTGATAAACATGAAAAGAATGATTCCTATCATCCTGAGACACAATTATTTCCACCACATAATATAGCGGGAACAAAAGGAAGAGATTTATACGGAGAGTTACAAAAGGTGTATGAAAAATATCAAGACAATGAGAATGTATACTATATGGACAAAACACGTTATAGTGCTTTTGCTGGAACGGACTTAGAAATGAAACTAAGAGAAAGAGGAATACAAGAAGTCCACCTTGTTGGTGTATGTACGGATATTTGTGTTCTACATACAGCAGTGGATGCCTATAATAAAGGATTTCACATCGTTGTACATGAAAAAGCAGTGGCTTCTTTTAATGAACAAGGACATGAGTTTGCAATTGGACACTTTAAGTCTTGTTTACATGCCGAAGTGCAGTGAAGAGAAACAAAAATGCGGGATAAAAGGAATGGAACAATACTTAGACGGCTCTTGGTCGTTCGGAACTGCAAGATTAGTAAACAAATACAACAAATCGAAAAGTTATTGATATAGAGTAAAGAAGCTGATACATTCAGCTTCTTTTTTAATTTATAGTATTTAGAAATTTCTTAATGTTATAATGGTAGTTGGTGATGAACATGAATTATGATGAAAAGCAAATGCGCCGGTTAGAGGCGTTAAAAGAAATTGCAGAGTTGTTAAATGAGGCAACTGATTTACAGGAAATGTTGGAAAAAGTATTACATACATTATTGCAAGTTATGAATTTACAAACAGGTTGGATTTTTTTTATTGATGAAAAAGGAACGCATCGTATGCTTGTTGATAGGAATTTGCCACCAGCACTCACATGGCGGGAAAAGAAGCCGATGTGTGAAGGAGATTGTTGGTGCGTGAATCGATTCGTAAATGGACGTTTAGAAAAGGCAACAAATATCATTGAGTGTAAACGAATTGAAGATGCTATTGAATATAATTGGGGAGAGACCGAAGAGATTACACACCATGCGACGATTCCTCTTCGTGCTGGCAGCGAGAAGTTCGGTTTATTAAATGTTGCTTCACCTCATAAAACACATTTTTCAGAAGAAGAACTAGCGTTATTAGAGGCGATTGCATTCCAAATTGGAACAACGATACAACGAATTAGGCTAGTTGAGAAAGAGCGCAAATATGTAATTGTAGCGGAGAGAAATCGACTCGCACGTGATTTACACGATTCGGTGAAACAATTGCTATTTTCTATTATGTTAACTGCTAGAGGGACTCTTGATATGGCAAAGGACAAAGAATTACAAGAGATGCTCCGTTACATAGGGGAATTATCGCAAGAAGCGCTGCAAGAGATGACATTATTAATTTGGCAATTACGGCCAGAAGGATTAGAAAAAGGGCTTGCAGAAGCAGTACAGAATTACGGAAAGCTATTAGGTATTCAAGTAGCAATTCGAATTGATGGAGTTATTTCAATTGGTGATGAAATAGAAGAAGTACTGTGGCGTGTGAGTCAGGAAGCCTTACATAATTGTAAAAAACATGCTTCATGTGAGAGAGTATCTGTTAGCTTGAAAACAGAAAATAATAAGTTGAACTTTCAAATTGAAGATGACGGCATTGGGTTTATTAGAGAAACAGTGAGAGATTCAGCACTTGGTTTAAAAAGTATGAAAGAACGAATTGAATTGATGAAAGGAACATTTCGAATAAGAACGAAACCGGGACAGGGGACAAAGATTGAGATTCAATTACCGGTTTGAAAGGGAGAAACACATTGAAAATTAAATTATTACTTGTAGAGGATCATCATATTGTGCGAAGGGGACTTGTATTCTTCTTAAAAACGAAAGAGGAATTTGAAATTATAGGAGAAGCAGAGAATGGGGAAGAGGCGTTAGCGTTTGTTCGAAAAGAAAGGCCAGATGTAGTATTAATGGATTTATCAATGCCGAAAATGGATGGAATTGAAGCGACAAAAAGATTGAAGCAATATGATGCGACAATTAAAATCCTTATGTTAAGCAGTTTTTCAGAGCAAGATTACGTTCTTCCAGCGATGGAAGCTGGTGCGGATGGTTATCAACTAAAAGAAGTACAGCCAGATCAACTTGTTGCTTCTATTATTGCTGTACATCAAGGCAATGCAAATTTCCATCCGAAAGTAACGCCTGCTTTGTTAGGACGACCGGCAGTGAAAGAGGAAAAAAAAGATAATTTTTCTATGCTGACAAAAAGGGAAAAAGAAGTACTGCGTGAAATTGCGAAAGGAAGAAGTAATAAAGAAATTGCAGCAGAGCTTCATATTACAGAACAGACAGTTAAAACACATGTTTCAAATGTACTTGCTAAATTAGAAGTAGATGATCGGACGCAAGCGGCTTTGTATGCTGTAAAAAATGGTGTTGTATAGGAAGATGTTGAGGTGCCAGTAGCTATACGCTCGTATGAACAAAATTGTTTAAATCTATCCGAATGTGTAGGAGAATACATAACAGAAAACAATGAAGCGCTTCAGATTACAAGTTCAAATAACCAATTCTATGTTACGATTCCAAAACGTTACGGAGTATTATATAAGTTTAAAATTTTGCCTAGTCGCATGCAAAATGAAACGATAACATTCCGTACTACATATATTAATGAAGAGGTAGAAGTCAATATAAGAACAGGATTATTACGGTATAAAGACGTCACTGCAAAATATACAAAAGCATATAAAATACATAACAATACCAATAAAGATTTTTCTTCTTTCGATAATTAGGTACGATAGAGCTACTATGGAAGGGGAAGATACATCATGTCTGGTACAAAAAGTGGAATAGGAAAGATTCGGGCTTCATTAAATGGTTTATCACCGAAGCTTCGAAGTATTGCTGAACATATTATTAAACATCCGCAAGATGCTGTACATAAATCAATTACGGAATTAGCTGAAGTTACTAGTAGTTCAGAAGCGACTATAGTTGTTTCAGCACTTCGAAATCAGTTCGGCGGACACGCTGTTGTAAAGAATGATTAATTGATATATCAGGAACTCATACGAAAGTATGAGTTCTTTTTGTATTTCTCATACTATTTTCTCAAAGCTTTTCCCTCTTTTTACTGTTTTTTGTGTAGAATTTTCTGATAGTATAGAGGTAGAACTTAAAACAAAGGGGAGAAATAAACATGAAATTAGTTGTAATTAACGGAACACCACGTAAATTTGGTAGAACACGTGTCATTGCAAAATATATTGCAGAACAATTTGAAGGAGAGTTATATGATTTAGCAACAGAACAATTGCCTTTATATAACGGTGAAGAATCACAACGTGAACTAGAAGCAGTAACTAAATTAAAAACAATAGTGAAAGAAGCTGATGGTGTTGTCCTTTGCACACCTGAATATCATAATGCGATGAGTGGTGCGCTCAAAAATGCATTAGATTTCTTAAGTAGCAGTGAATTCGTCCATAAACCAGTTGCTTTATTGGCGGTTGCAGGCGGCGGAAAAGGCGGTATAAACGCGCTTAATAGCATGCGGATTGTCGCGCGAGGCGTATATGCAAATGCGATTCCAAAACAAGTTGTACTAGACGGTTTATACGTACAAGATGGTGAACTTAGTGAAGATGCAAAACCATTAATTCATGATCTTTTCAAAGAGTTAAAAGCATATATGAGCGTGTATAAAGAAGTGAAAAAGCAATTAGGGGTTGAGTGATAATTTTTTAGAGGGCAATGTTCTATTATTCATTGCCTCTAGCACCTTTGTGAAAACGATTTCAATCAATAAGGTCCACAGAATAGTGATATAAATAGAAGAATTTTTAATAAAATTGATTTTATGTATGGAAATTAAGGTGGTGAATAAGGATGATTACACATTTTTCAGAGCTGAGATTACAGACAGTATCTATTCAAGGCGTAGAACAAGTATATGGAGAACGCCTCGGGATCCCAATTTTATTAAAAACGGATAAACAGATAAGTTTTCGATTAGCGCCACATGTAACTTTATCTTTTGAAGAAGCATATGAGCCAATTTCACCTGCTCATTTTGCTTTTCAAGTACCATTTTCAAAATTTTATGAAGCAGCAAAACGGATTCAGGAATCTGGTTTGCTTATTGTAAAATGGGAAGACGGTCATGACATTGATGAAGAGGATAATCGATTAAATTTATATTTTCGCGATGGGGACGGAAATCTTCTAGAGATTATTGCACATAAATATATTGATGAAGGTGTTTTAGTTCCACATACACCTTTAAACATTCTTTATATGAGAGAAATAGGTTGCCCAGTTGAAAATGTACCTATATTTAGAGAATGGCTAAAATCTAATTTATGCATGAAAACATTTGAAGATGGTGGGATTTTCAACTTTATGATTGGTGGCACAGCCCATATTGTTGCAAGTTGGAAGGGGAGAACTTGGATTCCAATTGCAATGAAAGCTTTGCCTCCAAAGATACATGTTTCATTTGGAACACCAAGTCTACACTTCATACAAAAGGTTCAGAATCATCTAAGACAAAATGATGTACCTTGTCAGTTTAGTAAGAATGAACTATCGTTTGTTCAAGAAGGATATTCTTTTTCTATACAACATACTCCGCATTTTAAAGCTGATATTCCTAATAAGTTAAATTTGCCACTTTCTATTTAAGTGGTATTTTTTTGACTTGTATTCAAAACACCTGTTGCTTCATTCGTTTAATTGCTATACACATATTAACGATCTGGATACGTTTCTTGTAAAAAACCGACAGATTGTTTAATTAATGCTTTTAGAACATTAAGATCAATATCTGCTACTTTATTAATGTATATACACGCTTTTCCAGATGTATGTTTTCCAAAGTCTTTTAATAATTCTTCTCGCTTAGGGTCACCCGTCGCAAAATATAAACTAATCTTGGCTTTACGAGGGGAAAAGCCTACTAATGGTGCATCTCCTTCATGACCAGATGCATATTTATAGTGGTATGTACCAAATCCAATTATGCTTGGTCCCCACATCTTTGCTGGATAACCTGTTGTTTCAGTAAAGATATCTAATAACTGATATGCGTCTTCTCGTTTTTTTAGGCTGTCAACATTTTCAATAAACTCGATTACACTATTGTTGGTTTCTGTTGTTTTGAGTTTATACATAATAGAATCGCCCCCTTTTTAGATATAGGTTTTATCGCATATTTCATTATAATACATAGTTTGAATCAAAGTTACAGAATCTCGTGTATTCTTAAAAGAAATAAAAACTTTTGAATAAAAATTTACTTTCTCTTTTCATCCTTAAAAATAACACAAAATTATTTCATTTCATCTAACTTACCTTTTTTTCTAAGTAAATCGGCTTTTGTTATATCTCTAGAAATAATAAATAGAAATAAGTTAACCAAGACTAAAATGACATCTATACAAATGACCCAAGAATCACTTTTTATAAAAGAATTAGTCATAACCAATATTAATAAGCTAATTCCTGAAATTAAACGTACTTTGTTTTGTCCTATTTTCAACATAAAATCATCTCCTTTTCACTATATTACAATATTCTTATTGTATTTAATATATATTAAATTATAAGCATGTAATGAATACACTAAATGTAACCTTTTATCCCGAATAAACGGGAAGGAATATCCTCACCTCAAGATGCAGAGAGAAACAAGGATGTTAGGTGGGAGATCAACTGCCCGTAAAAGTCCGATTGGTGAGGGCTAATAATCAGTGTGGGAAAGAAAACCCCACTGATTAAAGTTTCACTTTATCTTGATATCCCAAAAATAAAAAATACTCTTGAAATAAGGAGAAACTTCCAATAAATCTATTGTATGACGAGAGAGAAAATACAAAATCTATAAAGGAACCATATAAAAAGAGGATGTGAAACAAAATGGGAAAAACGAAAGCGTTAGGATCAGCGAAACATAAAGGAAATCAAACTCAGTGTCATACATCTTCTAAAAAAGGGCGTAATGCTCAAAACGCAGGACAACGTAGTCACTAAAAAATACTTCTGTCTCCCTTTCTTTTTCTATATAATATAAAGAAAGGGAGTGTAAGCTTATATATGAACAAATGGATACTACTTGTTACTTTATTATTTCCACCATTATGCATAATGTATATGACATATCGAATGAAAAAAGTTGCTTGTGAAAAGTTAAGTGATAACGCTCCATATGTATTAATTTTAGGTGCAAAATTATTTGGGGATAAACCTTCTTTATCTCTTCAAAATCGACTGGATGTAGCCTTAATGTATTTAAATTCTCGTCCGGAAACAAAAGTAATTGTATCTGGAGGACAAGGTGAAGATGAGGACATTCCTGAAGCACATAGCATGCGAAATTATTTAATAAAGCATGGAATTGAAGAGAATCGTATTTTCATTGAGGATCGTTCGACAAGTACTTATGAAAATCTAAAGTTTAGCATGGATTTATATCATGTAATGCACGCGGTAGTTGTGAGTAATACATATCATCTATATCGAACAAAAATTATTGCTAAGCGTTTAGGAATGCAGATGGAGTCACTCGCGGCACCAACACCAAGGCGTTCAGAGAAGAAAGCATATATACGTGAATATGCAGCAATTATTAAAACAGTATTATTCGATCATTAGAGCTCAAGTAAGGGCTCTTTTTTCGTGAATAAAAAGCGTATCATTTGAAAAGAAGGAAAGATTCTATCAGAATGAAAGAAACAATAATAAGGGAGTTGTATTTGTGATTCGATTTAATCATGTGTCAAAAGCATATGAAGATGGTACAAAAGCAGTAGATTCATTACATTTAGAAATTAAAAAAGGAGAGTTTTTTGTCCTTATCGGTCCGAGTGGTTGCGGAAAAACAACAACGATGAAAATGATTAATCGTTTAATTGAAACGACAGAAGGTTCCATCTCTATCGATGGAAAAGACATCCAAGATTACAATATTCATGAATTGCGTTGGGATATCGGGTACGTTCTGCAACAAATTGCATTGTTTCCTCATATGACAATTGCTGAAAATATTGCGATTGTACCTGAAATGAGAAAATGGAGTAAAGAAAAAGTTCGAGAGCGTGTGGATGAGTTACTTGATATGGTTGGATTAGATCCAGATGTATATCGAAATCGTATGCCTGATGAATTATCTGGTGGACAGAAGCAACGTGTGGGAGTGGTAAGAGCACTGGCTGCTAACCCGAAAATCGTTCTCATGGATGAACCATTTAGCGCGCTAGATCCATTAAGCCGAGAACAGTTGCAAAAGGATATTGTAGAATTACAGAAAAAAATTCAAAAAACAATCGTGTTCGTGACACATGATATGCAAGAAGCGTTAACACTTGGTGATCGTATTTGCGTGATGAGAAAAGGAAAAATCGTTCAATTAGATACACCGGAAGGAATCATACATAACCCAGTAAATGATTTTGTAGAAGAATTTATTGGAAATCGTGTTCGCCCTTGGTATGAAGGGAAGAGCATTGAAGATGTGTTGCCACTTGCGAGTGATAGAAAAGTAGACAATGATGTTTTACCTCTATCTCTGCATGCTTCACTACAAGAGGCGTTGATTCGTTTGGAAGCAGAAGAGGCAATCCCGATTGAAAGAGAGGGGCAATACGTGGGGACATTAACGAGCCGTCATATTGTGGCATATTTGGCTGGACAAATGAAGGAGAGGGGGTAAACCGTGTCTGCATTATTACAAACGTTTCAAGAACGAAAATTAGAATTACTTAGTGCGCTGATTGAGCACTTACAAATTTCACTTATTTCTTTATTCTTTGCGGTGATGATTGCAGTTCCACTCGGTATTTTGTTAACGAGAAGAGAGCGAATTGCTGAGTTTATTATAGGCACATCTGCTGTTATGCAAACAATTCCCTCATTGGCTTTACTAGGGCTTTTAATTCCGCTTGTTGGTATTGGAAAGGTGCCAGCAATTATCGCGCTAGTTGTGTATGCGTTATTGCCAATTTTACGAAATACATATACGGGAATCCGTAAGTTAGATGCATCGCTTATTGAAGCAGCAAGAGCGATGGGAATGAATAGCTTTAGAAGATTATGGAGAGTAGAACTTCCTCTTGCATTGCCAATTATAATGGCTGGAATTCGTACGGCAATGGTATTGATTGTCGGAACAGCTACGTTAGCTGCTTTAATAGGAGCTGGAGGGCTTGGAAAACTTATTTTACTCGGTATAGATCGAAATGACCATGCTCTTATCGTATTAGGGGCTGTACCAGCCGCATTGTTAGCTTTATTCTTTGACGGAGTACTTCGGATGTTTGAAAGTACTGGACGCTCTCCTAAGCGAATTATATCGGCAATATGTATCATTGTAGTTGTTATAGCTGCACCATTTCTATGGAATACGCAAAAGAAAGATATTGTGATTGCTGGAAAGCTGGGAGCTGAACCAGAAATTTTAATTCAAATGTATAAGCAGCTGATCGAGCAAGATACTGATTTAGATGTAGAATTGAAACCAGGACTTGGGAAAACAGCATTTGTTTTTGAAGCTTTAAAATCAGGGGAAATTGATATGTATCCTGAATTTTCAGGGACTGCTTTAGCTACTTTTGTAAAAGAAGATCCAAAAAGTACAAATCGTAAAGAAGTATATGAACAAGCACGCCTAGGGATGGAAAAGAAATATCATATGGTGATGCTAAAGCCGATGGAATATAACAATACATATGCACTTGCAATGCCAAGAAAAGTTGCAGAGCAGTATAATGTGAAAACAATCTCAGATTTACGAAATGTTGCAGCAAATGTTAAGGCTGGATTTACGTTAGAGTTTGCAGATCGGGAAGACGGCTATAAAGGGATGCAAAAATTGTATAATTTCCAGATTGCAAACGTAACAACAATGGAGCCGAAGTTACGATATGGTGCAATTGAGTCGGGGGAGGTTACTGTTATTGATGCTTATTCTACTGACAGCGAACTTGAACAATATGGCCTCCAAGTACTAGAAGATGATAAAGGGTTATTCCCACCTTACCAAGGAGCTCCTTTATTAAGAAAAGAAACGCTTGATAAATATCCTGAACTTGAACAGACATTAAATAAACTTGCTGGGAAAATATCAGATGAAGATATGAGAAAAATGAATTATGAAGTAAATGTGAATGGTAAAAGTGCAGAAAGAGTAGCGAAACAATTTTTAGAAAAAGAGGGATTGATTCATTAATATTTGCAAAAAATATACAATTTAATGACTGGAAATCGACCGTTCATAATAAAATGAACGGTTTTTTTGTGCATACTTATACAATTTTTCAAAAAAGTATTCCCTTTTTGCTCATTTTCTTTTAGAATAAGTAATGTTTTCCTGAAAAAATATAATAGAAACATCTATTAGAGAAAAAGGTGACTTTAATAGTTGAACGGATGAACATAACACCTAGAATGACAGATGGGGTGGTACCGATAGAAAAGAAATTAGGATTTTTTCCATTAATCGCATTAGTAGTAGGAACAATGGTTGGCGGTGGTGTTTTTAGTTTACCGCATGATTTAGCAGTAGGCGCAAATAGTGGCGCAACGATAATTGGATGGTGTATTACAGCAATGGGAATGATTCCACTTGCACTTGTATACCAAACGTTAGCAAGACAAAAACCAGAGCTTGAAGGCGGAATTTATAGTTACGCACGCACAGGATTTGGTGAATATGTTGGTTTTAACAGTGCATGGGGATATTGGCTTGCAGGGATTTTAGGAAACGTAGCTACGATTATGTTATTGTTTAGTACACTTGGATATTTTTTCCCTATTTTTAAAGGAGGAAACAACGTTGCCTCCATCGTTGGTGCATCTCTTTTATTATGGACGCTGCACTTCCTTATTTTAATTGGAATTCGTGAAGCGTCTATTATGAACTTTGTTGCAACAATTGGAAAACTAGTTCCGATTTTATTATTTATTGCAGTTATGGTTACAGCGTTTCGCTGGGATACATTTACACATGATTTTTGGGGTGAGGGAACCGTTTCTATTTCTTCTGTCCTTGGTCAAGTGAAAAATACGATGCTTGTTACACTTTGGGTATTTATCGGTGTGGAAGGAGCAGTCGTATTATCTGGAAGAGCAAAAAACAGCCGTGATGTTGGAAAAGCAACGGTTGTTGGATTAATTTTAGTTATGTCCATCTATATTTTAATCTCAGTCCTTTCTATGGGGGCAATGACAAGACAAGAGCTTTCTCTGTTAGAAACGCCGTCAATGGGCCATGTATTAGAGCATGTTGTTGGACCATGGGGAGCATTTGCCATTAATATCGGATTGGTTGCTTCACTTGTTGGGACATTAATTGGATGGTTCTTACTCGTTTCTGAAATTTCTCACGTAGCAGGGAAAGATGGCGTATTTCCGAAAGCCTTTACGAAGACAAATAAAAAGCAGACACCACATATTGCATTATGGATTTCAAATGGTGTCGCACAAACATTGTTTATTATCGTTTTGTTTTCGGAATCAACGTATCAAATGATGTATTTTATCGCGTCTACATCTATTTTACTTCCGTACTTATTATCAGCACTTTATCAGTTGAAATTAGTTGTAACGAAGGAACTGAAACGTGCGAGGCTAAAAAATGGAATGCTTGCTTTAATTGCCTCATTGTATTCCGTATGGTTGATTTATGCAGCAGGCTTAAAAAACTTATTACTTGTCTCAATCGTATATGGTATTGGACTTGTTGTTTATATGTTTGCTCGAAAAGAAAAAGGAAATCGCTGTTTTTCTGGCATGGAGAGATATGTCATGGTTGTAATCGTGGTTGCAGCAGTAATATCGCTTTATATGCTTGTAACAGGTAATATAAAAATGTAAAAAAGTCCTCCTGGAGGACTTTTTTCTTTGCATACAAGGAATTTTATGTTATTTACAGAATATCTAATATATAAGATGTTTAGGAGGGATGAGAATGGAAGAAAAAGAACAACTCTTAAGAATTATGGAATTGGCAAGTGATTTACGAAAAGTATTAGTACAAGAATCATTTTTTAATCATCATCCCGAACTACGTGGAGCGATTGAGAATTTAGCTGGTTCTGTGGAGACTTTAGCAAGCCTGCAACATAATAAAGATGAAAATGCCGAGGATAAACTACGATACGTACTTGCTAAAATGAAAATTGCTCACAATGCGATTATGCAAGAGAAAAAAGCTTTCCCTTCTCACTAATATAAGTTTTACTTTTGTAACCTGACGGTGTACGTCAGGTTTTTTTGTTTCTAGTTTTCTTTTACAGTTCATATAATAAGAACAGTATGAAAAAAAGAAGGTGAGTATATTGAAGCTACATAAAGCTCTCCATCCAAGTTTTATAAAGCGGATGTATCACATGAGATTTCTTGGAAAGTTCGTTGAAGGTGAGGAGGAAAAAAAGAATACTTTTTCTGTACAATGTCTTTCACAAATTCCTTCTATTTTGAAATCGCAATTTGAAGGTGAAGTATATTTGTTTGAAGGACTATATACTAACAAAAAAAATGAGAGAATATTTGCGGATTTAAAGAAAAAAAAGTTAGAAAAACAATTGGTATTGTTTCGCCTTTATTATGAAAGAGGGAACTTGTATGTTGAATTAATATGTACAGAACAACGGGAAATCGCGGATGCATATAAGATTATCCCTTCGCCAAGATTAGTAGGATATAAAAAGAGAGAATCTTTAGAGCGAAAGCTAGGTAATGGGTACTTATCTTTTCTTATTCCTAAATTCCCACACGATTTCGAAGTACCACAGTTGTTATGGTATGAAGGTAGATTATATGGGAATTTATCATTAAAATCATCCATTAGTTCAATTGCATATTGCGAACAAAAAAAGGAATGCAAATATATCGAAATTGATAATTGGACCAAGTATATAGAAGTGAAAGCGGATGATCATTTGTATTTTGTAAGAGAAAATATGTATGATCAACTTCTAAAGCAAATCGAAGAAGAGGGAAAACGGGTGGAAGTAGTAGACATAAAAGGGCAAAAAGAAGACCAAGAATGGAATGAGCGTGAATCTACATTTATACAGTATGTACAGAACTTAATCAATAATAAAGGTTTGTATTTAGATGCAACGGATATTTTTAACTTTCATATTAGTGTAAAAACAAATATGTTAACGATTCTTGCTGGTATCCCAGGAATCGGGAAATCTCGTTTTGTGCAAGTATATGCAGAAGCGTTAGGGTTAACGTATGGAGAAGAATTGTTATGGATTCCAATTTCTCCATCTTATCAAGAACCACACGATATAATAGGTTATCTTCATCCAAATGGAACATATATCGAAAGTGAAACGAAGTTAATTCGGACATTATTAAAAGCATATGAAAATCCGAATCAGCTTTATATGATTGTATTTGATGAAATGAATATGTCACATATTGAACATTGGTTTACACCATTTTTATCTATTCTTCAATTAGAAAAGAAAAATCGTATTCTTTCTTTATATGAGGAAGGAAATGAAATAGAAAATATAATTCCACCTAAAATTGAAATTGGTGAAAATATTATTTTTATCGGGACTGTAAATTTTGATGAAACAACGAAAGAATTATCTGATCGCTTATTGGATCGAACAAATCTTATTACACTTCAAAAGATTCCATTTTGTGAAATCAATATGCAGCAAAATAAAGGGATACAAATCCCGCCCCTACAAGTAACAACAGGAGAGTTTCGTATGAATTGGTTACGAAATAAAGAGATAATTGATGTACTTTTTGAAGAAGAATTAGAACTATTAGATAAATTACACGGCGTATTATCATCACATGACGCATCGAAAGGCGTTTCTTTTCGATGCGCTGCTGCGATTGCGACTTATTTGCAAAATATCCCTCCAAAAGATAATCAATCTTATATGATTAGCCGAGAAGAGGGTTTTGATTTACAAGTAAAACAGCGTATTTTAACAAAATTACGTGGTACGGAAATGACAATTGGTCCACTTCTTCGTGAGGATGAAAAGAAAGGGCTATCGCTAGTATCATTATTACAATCTCCACTTGCGAATTGTGTCTCCGCATTCGAACATTCTCTAGCTTATATTAGACAAAAACGGCGTGAATTGGAGTTGTATGGGTATGCGAAATGAGGAGCAGCACGAGACGGAAATTGTAGATACAAAAGATAAGCTCCCGTTCGTATTAAAATTAATTATTGGAACAGAAGGAAAAGGAGATTTTATATTTTTGAATCGTCTTTGTAAACACACTACAACAATGGCACATTGTGTTTATAAAGTGCAAGAATTAAAAGCATTACGTTTGACTTTACATTGTGAAACGCCAATCCGTGTTACTTTTATATGGAATAAAGTGTATGAAGGGCAAAAAGATAAGAAAGAATGGCAATATGAATTGCATGAAAAAAGAGAAAAAGTATTATTATATGAACATGGAAAAACTGATTTTTTTTATCCTTGGCGTTGTGGTTTGTATCATTTCGAGGTGAAAGTGGAAGAAGAGATATACTATGGAGCGTTTCAAATTGTTCCTAAAAATTTTTTTGATGATCAATTTGAAACGATTCAAAATTATGTAAAATCAATTTTGAATGAAATTATGCTAGATCGTGGTTATTATAAAAAGACATTCTCAACGCTAATTGACATTGAAGATTCTTCCTATTTAATGCTACTTCGAATGCTGCCACAAAAAATGAAAAAAATAAAGCAGCTTTATAAAAAAGTTGAAGAGAACACAAGATATATCGATAGATATGAGTGGGAAATACGGGAACGAAAAGCGACGATGAAAAGTGTGATAATGAACGAGAAAAAGCCTCACGCTAAGTATTATAATCGCAGATTTATAGAACAAACAGATAGTTTGGAGAATGCTTTTCTAAAATTTACAACGAAACAATTTTATCAATATTTACTTGAAGCGCAGGCTTTCTTACAAAAGACAATCGAAATATTAGAAAGAGCAACACATACAAAAAAAGAGGAACAACAAGCAGTAAAAACAATTATGCAAACCATTGAAAGAAACGGGTCTGTAACAGATAGGGAGAAGCAAAAATATCGAAATATTCATTTGTTAAAAGAGGCAGACTTGCGGAAAGCATCTATGAAAATACAAGAGTATAAAATTTTAAATCATATTGTCCACCAAGCTATACTGTACTTTCAAAATTTGTTAAATTCTCCATTCTGGAGAGGGATTTCTGAAAAGACAAATATAACTATGCATGCTTTACCTGTTACTCATCGGCAACTATTATATCATTTAGAGTTTCTACCACGTTATAATCAACAATCTCCAGCTTTATTATTTGTGTATAAACCAACGTTTTTAGTGTATGAGTATTATGCATTTTTTATCATTATTTCTATATTGCAACAGTTAGAATTTAAAGATGAAATTTCATTACGCGAACAAATTCAAACTTATTTTTACTTAGATGGTTTACAGGATGGTACGACAATTGTTTTAAATCGTGAAAATATTCAAATCCATGTAGTGTTTAATGACCTTATTGAAACGCACCCACTCATTGCACTTAGTAAAGGAAGTCATTTCTATAATGGAGAAGATACGAAAAAGCCAGACATTCGTTTAGATTGTTATGTGAAGCAAGGGGAACGTTATGAGTACCAGTCGTCTATTATTGTTGAGGTGAAATATAGTCCTATGTTTAATATTTTTCAGCCTGTTGGAAATACAAAAGCAACAGAGCAAATGTACAAATATTGGTCCATTAAATATGTAGAAGAACAAGATGGAAAACGTATTTTTCACCGAAGGGCGATTCATGAAGTGATTTGTGTATACCCAGGCAGTCATATGCACGGGAAGAAAATAGAAGCAGGTTGCGGAGTCTTTTTGCAATTATATCCATATAAAACAAAGCAGGGAGAAGAAAAGTTAGCTGGAAAGCATGGTCTTGTACAGATTTTCGAGAAATGGTTAAAAAATATTGTAACATGAAAAGAAACCTTTCTTTACGGAAAAGGTTTCTTTTTGTGTAAGTAAATTGAATTGTTGAAGTGAGTATAATTGTGAATTTATGGTATTGTAGAATTAAATACCCATAGAGGTGATAAAACAATAAAGGTAATTTCTAATTATATACAATGGAAGTGTCACTTTATATAAATATAAAAAAATGAATAGGAACTGGTTAATTTTTATAGAATGTATAATGTAGTAAATACCTTTTAGTTGCATGCGGAGATTTGTTCTTATATGATAGATGGTGAAAGCGTTATCAAAATATAGAGCGGCGATGGGAAAGGCGGGGAAATATGTTCCAGCGTGTTCAAACAAAGGAAGAACATTTTTGGTTCGAGCAACTGTGGGGAGATTTTTGTGAAGAGAGAGATTTAATGTTTGTAGAGCGTAATTTAAATCCATCACGATTTTTATTAATAGAAGAAGGACATTCTATTGGTACAGTAGAGTGTATTCGATATACGACACCTGAACAATCTAATTCTGAGTTTTTCTATCCGTTTTCTGAAAATGAGTTAATGAAAGGTTTAAAGAATGTTTATGAAATAGGAAAGTTAAGTATTGCGAAAACATCGCGCGGGAGAGGACATTTCAAAAGGTTAACAGCTATTTTATTTATTCATGCTTTAGAAATGAAAGCTGAGTGGTATATTGCTGTTGTTACAAAAAGAATGTATATGTATTTACTTACAATTGGTTTTCCAATTGAACCAATTGATGATCCGTTTTATTTTCATGATACATTGCAAGGGGTACCTGTTCGAATTCATGCTCGGAAAGGATTAACACATTTGTATTCCTTAAAAGAATTTCGGGATATTATTCAAGGAAATGCTCATGCGCAGGCATTAATCAAAGAGAACAGTAAAAATATTATGTTAACAAGATGAAGTGTCACAAATTTTTATAAATTATTGTGATTGATATCACATCCCTTTTTCTCAATGTATATTAAGCTTAGTTTGTAATGAATGATTGGGAAAGGGTGGGATGATATGTTTTGCTATCAATGTGAACAAACGCCAACAGGCGGATGTAAAGTAATGGGTGTTTGCGGTAAGAATGAAACAATTGCAAGTTTACAAGATACGATTGTGTTTGGGTTAAAAGGAATTGCTGCTTATCGTACCCATGCTGCGCAGCTAGGGTATACAGATCCATTTGTAGATGCTACAACTCAAGAAGCGTTATATATGACATTAACAAATTCTAACTTTAATGAACAAGAACATATTGATATGGCTATGAAAGTTGGGAAATCAGCTTTACGGGTGATGGAGTTGTTAGATGAGGCACATACGAATCATTTCGGTGTTCCAGAGCCTGTTCAAATTACACAAAATCATGTAGAAGGTAAGGCAATTGTTGTTACTGGTCATAATTTATTTGCATTAGAGGAATTATTAAAGCAAACAGAAGGAAAAGAAATTAATATTTATACGCATTCTGAAATGCTACCAGCACACGGATATCCACAACTGAAAAAATATAAACATTTAAAAGGAAACATTGGTAAGGCATGGTATGATCAACGACGTCTTTTTGAAAAATTTACCGGTGCGATATTGGCTACAACGAACTGTGTTATGCCAATTAAAGGATCATACTCTGATCGCTTCTTTACATATGATATTGCCGGCCTGGAGGGTGTACGGAAAATTGAAAATGATGATTTTGCACCATTGATTAAAAAAACGCTAGAACTTCCCGAAGTACATATGGAGTCGGATGAACAGTTAGTAACAGGGTTTCATCATAATACAGTATTATCATTAGCTCCAGAAATCATTGAGGCAGTAAAGGGAGGGAAAATTAAGCGCTTCTTTGTCATCGCAGGTTGTGATGCCCCAGGAAAAGGCGGAGAATACTATCGTGAATTAGCAACGTCACTTCCGCAAGAAACGGTTATTTTAACAACTTCTTGTGGGAAATTCCGCTTTAATGATGTGAATTATGGTGTTGTACCCGGTACGGAGATTCCACGTTACATTGACTTAGGGCAATGTAATAATTCAATCTCTACAATAAAAATAGCGGCAGCTTTAGCAGATGCTTTTCAATGTGAAGTGAATGAATTGCCAGTTAGTATTGTCCTATCTTGGTTTGAACAAAAAGCGGTTGCCATTTTACTTGGGCTATTTAGTCTTGGGATTCAAGATATTCGTATCGGTCCAAAGGCCCCTGAATTTATTTCACCTGGTGTGCTTGATGTATTACAAGAAACATTTGGTTTAAAACTTATTACAACTGCAGCAGAAGATATGAATATGATGTTATCGTAACAAAAAGGATGTCTTGTAATGAGACATCCTTTTTATATAAATAAAAAAGCGCATGATAATTGACTAGGGGGGAGTCAATTATCATGCGCGAACAAACAATTGGAAAAGAACTAAAATCCGAATATACTTAAAATCATTTTACGACGTTTCGGTTTTTCTTCTCGTTCATATGTTGGCGTGATATCAGGTGTGATGTAAATTGGTTCTTTTTTCTCAAGAGCAGCTTCTAATTTTTGAATTCTATCCATCATTTCTTCCATTTCTCTGCGATGTTGTAGCAATTGGTAATTGACGACATCATCTGCTTTATCTTGCATTTTTTCCTCTATACGATTTAAACGGTGTGTAATTGTATTTAATTGTGTAACAAATTGTTCAAAATCAGTTGATGGTTCTACTTGTGAAATTATAGCTGGAGATAAGGTTTGTTCTATATGAGAACGATGATATTCTAACATTTTATCTAAGTTGTCTTGAGTGAAAATGAAATGACCGTACTTGTTTTTTTCTATATTGAGATTCAATTGTTGTGCAATTCGAACCACTGCCTTTGGGCTAACACCTAACTTTTTCGCAATAATGGGTGTTTTATATTCCAAGGTAAATCCCTCCTATATATATCCTGTTGAATTATTTCGAGGTATTAAGCTTCTTCCCTGCATGGGTGACAAAAGAAGTGAGGAATCGGCAAAGAAAGTGTTTTTTCACGAGAATTAGTTTTTGAGCATATAGATTCTTCTAAAAAGAGAGAAAAATGTCTGTTTTTTTTCAATTATTCTAGTTTGACTGAAAGAAGATATTTAGATTATCATAAATATAAATATCCTCTTTATGTATGCATATAATGTATAAAAAGGTGATGGCGAATGTAGAAACTTGTAAGATGATAAGAAAAGTCTTTTTCGCTTGAATAAATTAATTAGGAGGTGGCTTCCTTGCTTACAGCGTAAGTAAGGAAACGTATTTGGACATATATAGTATAAGTATGGTGATTGTTTTAATTGCCTTAACTGCATTTTTCGTTGCGGCCGAGTTTGCAATTGTGAAAGTAAGAGGTTCACGCATCGATTTTTTAATTGCAGAGGGAAATAAACGTGCAATTCCTGTGAAAACAGTCATTACAAACTTAGACGAGTATTTATCAGCTTGTCAATTAGGAATTACAGTTACAGCTCTTGGACTCGGATGGTTAGGAAAGCCAGCAATAAAGCACATGTTTGATTCGCTTTTCGCAAGATGGGAAGTGCCTCCCCAGGTTGCTGATATTTTGGCTGTGATTCTAGTGTTTATGTTCATTACTTTTTTCCATGTTGTTGTGGGAGAATTATCACCAAAAACATTGGCGATTCAAAAGGCAGAACAAGTGAGTTTACTCGTTGCTAAACCGCTTATTTTCTTTTATCGAATTACTTTTCCGTTTATATGGCTTTTAAATGGATCTGCTCGATATGTAACAAGAATGTTTGGTTTACAAACTGCGAAAGAGCACGAGGAAGTCCATTCGGAAGAAGAATTACGGTTGTTAGTGTCAGAAAGTTATAAAAACGGTGAAATTAATCAATCTGAATTTAAATATGTAAATAAAATCTTTGAATTTGACGATCGTATTGCAAAAGAAATTATGGTCCCACGGACAGAGATGAACATTTTAGATAAAGATACTTCTGTTAAAGAAGCATTGCAAAAAATGTCCAATGAGAAATATACAAGATACCCAGTTGTTGATGGGGATAAGGATCATGTTATCGGTTTTGTAAACTTTAAAGATATTTTCACAGATTTTGTGAAACATGGTGCCTTTAGCAAAGAAACGGTGCAGCAGTATATTCGTCCCATTATACTTGTCATTGAATCGATTGCAATTCATGATTTGTTTTTAAAAATGCAACGAGAGCGTACACATATCGCTATATTAATTGATGAATATGGTGGAACAGCAGGTCTTGTAACAGTTGAAGATATATTAGAAGAAATTGTTGGCGATATTCAAGATGAATTTGATATAGATGAAAAACCAGAAATCCAACATATAAGTGAAACAAAGACAATTTTAGAAGGAAAAGTATTTGTTAGCGAAGTAAATGTATTGTTAGGTTTATCTATTGATGATGATGATATTGATACAATTGGTGGATGGATTTTAACAAAGCACCTAGAAATTACAGAAGGTGATATTGTTGAAATTGAAGATTATAATTTTTGCGTTAAGGAATTGGATGGCCACTATATCAAGCAGATAGAAGTGACAAAGCGAGCAGCTCCCATTTTAATTTCAGAAACTGAAAAACCAATAACATTACAAGAACAAGTAAGCTCGTAAACTCTGCATTTAGCAGAGTTTTTTTAGTAGGGAAAATATTTTTTTATGTAATGGGACAATGCTACAATAAAATAAGTCAGACATTTAACGAAAGCAATGCATGGAATTGATGAACTAGAATTAGATAAATACAAATTAAAAGACTGACATAAAACCTAATTTTTAGGTGGGAGAGAGCATCCGGCGGTCAGACCCTTTTTCTGCTCCATGTCGAGTGAAAACAAATGCAGACCCCCCATTTTGTTATTCATAGCCGCGGCTTATATGTCAAAAAATCAAAATGGATTTATATGGGCAGTTTCATGATTAAAGACATCATATGCGGTGTCAAAGAAAGTGGTACAGGTCGTGAAGGAATTAAATATGCGATTGAAGAAATGACAGAGATGAAACTAATCTTCATAAAAAAATAAATATAAATAAAAGGTACACTTATTATCTAAGTAAGTGTACCTTTTATTTATCTCGCTATTTGCGTGCAGTAAGACCCCCATCTCAAGATTCAGAGAGGAGCAAGGAAGAGAAGTGAGGGATAACTGCCCGTAAAAGACCGATTGGTAATGGAAGTGTCACATTATCGTGTATTATTTCATCTCTTGTTTAAAAATCGTATCTTCAACATAAACTTGTTCTTTATCTACCGCTGTGTTATGCGCAAGAACTAAACCAATTGGTGTTTGTGTACCTTTATTTTGGACGATTGTAAAAGGTACATTTTTTTCGTTTGCTAATTTAATGTATTTTGATAAATGTGGGTAAGAGATGCTGCCGTTTACATATAGTTGTAATGATTGAGAAGTGCGCATGCTATTAGCTACTTCTGTGTAAACATTGCTTTGCATCACTTGACCGATTGTTAAAGCGATTTCCACACGCTCACGCAATGTGCCTAAGTACATATTGCGTTCTTCTGGTTTGTTTTGCTTTTGGCCATGAATGCCTTCTTGGAGATAATCTTCCACATTTTTATTTACCATATTTTTCACACCTTTCATATCTTATTGTACGCAAGAAATGAAAAGGATGCAAAAAAAGACATTTCAAATACCATATTCAAATTAACTTTATCAACAGAAATTAACAAAATGTGACAATAATCTCTTAACGAAACTCGTTTTTTGTGTTAATATTCAAAATATATAGGGTATTCGTCGCATGGAAATGGAGGGAATGGGGGTTTTTCCAATCGATAAGGATATTAAAGAAGTATTTTGTTCGCACTTGAAAAACAACAGGCACCAATTCGTAGAGAACTGGAAAAACAAAATGATAATTTCCGAAAAAGATCCATTTAAGCAAGAAGTAGCTCAGAATGGAGAGAATTTATTAGAGTTAATCATTGAACTTATTATGGAAAATAAGGATGTAGCTCACCTACAGCCGTTATGTGAAAAAATTGCAATTGAGCGAGCAGGGGCGGACGTTAATATTGGAGATTTTGTCTATAATGCGAATGTAGGAAGAAATGAACTATTTGAAGCAATGTGCGAATTAGATGTTAAAGCTCGTGAATTAAAACCAATTATGACAAAAATACATACTTGTTTTGACAAATTAATTTATTATACGGTTTTAAAATATTCGGAAATTATATCGAGAAATTTAGAAGAAAAACAGCAATATATAAATGAAACACATAAAGAAAGATTGACGATTTTAGGACAAATGTCGGCTAGTTTTGTTCACGAGTTTCGAAATCCATTAACCTCCATTATGGGGTTTGTGAAATTATTGAAATTAGATCATCCGAATTTATCATATTTAGATATTATTTCACATGAATTGGACCAATTAAACTTTCGTATTTCGCAATTTTTACTTGTTTCAAAAAAAGAAATGTGGAATGAGTCTGAACGATTTTGGCTAAATGATTTGTTTCATGATATTATTCATTTCTTATATCCAAGTCTAGTTAATGCAAATGTTTCAATTGAAAAGATTTTACCGTATCCTATCTCATTTGTAGGATACCGTAGTGAAGTAAGACAAGTTTTTCTAAATATTTTAATGAACTCAATCGATGCTCTCGAAGTGATTAAAGAAGATCGTAAAATTATTATCGATACATGTGAAGAGGAAGAAAGGATTCATATTGTTATTAAAAATAATGGACCGATGATTCCGGCAGAAAGTATTGAAACGATTTTTGAACCATTTGTCACGACTAAGAAATTAGGAACTGGCATCGGTTTGTTTGTATGTAAACAAATTGTTGAAAAGCATAATGGATCGATTACGTGTCGCTCTGATTCAGAATGGACAGAATTTCATATTTCATTTCAAAAATAAAGAGAAAAAAGTCTACACCAAGAGAATGGTGTAGATTTTTTAATTTGTAAGAACCACGGCTTCTAATTTTGGGGATTGATTAGAATAGCCTACTAATGCAAATGTGTAAATTGTATTTGGTTCTACTTTTACATCAGGGATGGTTACAAGTATCTTTTTTGTATCGGCAAGAGAAATTTCAATATCAGCTGTTCCAGGGCTTACCTGTAAATAATCTGTTACTTGTTTAAATAAGACATTTTCGAATAAATAGTCGCCACCTTTTATGGATATATGAACAGCAGGGGTATCAGAGGAAAAATGTAAAAATCTTATTTTTGCTTGACCAGATTGCAAAGGAGTATTATCCAGCATTGGTTGCAACTGTAGATGTGTATCAGTACTAATTGCTGCCAGTGTATAAGAGTGGTTACCCATCATGGGAACAAGTGCTGAAAAAATAGGTGTTTCATTACCGACTGGAACGATATCAACCCGGTACTGCCCTTGAGTTAAGGACAAATAAGGACTGTGTTGTTTAAAAGAAATGTTTTTTACTACCTTCTGTCCGTTAACTAAAAAATCAATAGCTGGTGTATGAGGGGATGCGTGGAATATTCTCATATAGGATGGCAATGTTGCTTCTTGAGAGCCGCGTTTTTCATACACATGTACAAGTTTGGTAATCGCACTATGATATTTCATATATAATTCCATATATTTTTTGGGATTTGTATATTGATAGTAACGGGCAAGTTGTTCATACAGGGCTGCTTCTTGTCCATATTTTTCAATTTCAGATTGAGCCATGTAAAATTCCTCCTTTGTCATCACTATAACTATATGCATCTCGGAAAAGGGCTTATGCAAAAAATGCTTCAAAATATAAATAGGATAATAGATAGTTTATCCCGCATTAACGGGCAGTAAGACCCCCACCTCAAGATTCAGGGAGAAACAAGGTAGGTAGGGGATCAACTGTCCGTAAAAGCCCGATTGGTGAGGGCTAATAATCAGTGGGGGATGAAGAAAACCCCCACTGATTAAAGTTTCACTGTATTTAATGCCACGAATTTTATACATATACAAGTTGCTCGATCTGGTGCAAACTATAAAATCGTTAGCGGAGTTATGGAGTTTTTAATTTATAGGCAAACGCACATACAAAGTGAGAGTTGTCCTACATAATTTATTAAGGGAATTTAATTTTTAAGTAGCGGAGGGAGTGGAGCAAATCATGTGGGGTTACGGATATCCTAGTAGTTATTGCGGATATGGTTATGGCGGCGGAGGGTACAGTACAGGTTCTGGATTTGCGTTGATCGTTGTATTGTTTATTTTACTAATTATTATCGGGGCATGTTGGGTTCGTTAATAACTGATAAAGAGCGTCATGCTGAACTGGTTAATATAGTTAATCGGTTCTTTCTTTTTTATTTTAATGTAAACTCGTATTTAAAATATCAGTTGGAACATGAGGTCTTGCGATATTTTAACACAAAAGAACAAATGAAGAAGTTGCAGTGGGATAAACTAATGATGGTAAAGGTTATCCAGAAACTGTGAAATTAATTGTTAAATATGTACTTGGAAATTTGAAATTACATTGAATGGAAGCATGTGTAAGGTTACATAAGGTTGTATCTATAGAGGATTAGAAAAATTAGATTTTCATAAAGTAAAACTTCAATCAGCGGTGGGGCTTCATCTCCCACCTGATTTCTTTGCTTTTGTTGCATGTTGGGGTGGGGCCTTACTGCTCGCGAATAGCGAGATAAAAAAGGAGTAGCCAAAAAATGTTAATGAAAATGAAAAATAAGAGGAGCGTCAGGTGGTAGCAATAAAAAACGAAAAGGATTAAATATAATACTTGTAAAAAAATAAAATATCAAAAAGAAGCTTCCTGGCCTTTCTTAGGTAAATAGTACAGAAAGATCAGGAAGAAAACTGGTTTATACTTTAATCAAGTATGTCTATTCATTACGTATACGTTGTTCTGTATCAATATCGAAAAAGTGCGCTTTAGTTAAACTAAAAGCTAACGGAAGTTTATCGGTAGCTTTAATTTCTGAACGAGCGTTGATTCGTGCAACAAAGTTTTGACTCGCAAGTTTTCCATGAATCATCGTTTCAGCACCTAATAATTCAGCGACCTCAACTGTAATTTCGACAGTTGATTCAGGAGAAGATTGAAGAACAATTAGTTCATCATGAATGTCTTCAGGACGAATACCGAGTATGATTTCTTTTCCATTATATCCTTTTTTCTTTAATGCTTTTAGTTGGCCATCTGGTACTTTGAAACGAATATTTTCTATATGAAAATAGTTATCTTGTAATGTTCCGGTAAAGAAATTCATAGCTGGAGAACCAATGAATCCGCCAACAAAAATGTTTTCAGGAGCATCGTATACTTCTTTTGGCGTACCAACTTGCTGGATGACACCATCTTTCATAACAACAAGGCGTGATGCCATTGTCATTGCTTCTGTTTGATCATGTGTCACATATATAGTGGTCGTGTTTAAACGGCGATGAAGTTTAGAGATTTCAGAGCGCATACTTACGCGCAATTTTGCGTCTAAATTGGATAGAGGCTCGTCCATTAAAAATACTTTTGCGTCACGAACGATAGCTCTTCCTAGCGCAACACGTTGGCGTTGTCCACCTGATAATGCCTTTGGTTTTCGTTTTAAGTAATCTTCAAGTCCTAAGATTTTCGCAGCCTCTGTTACGCGGCGATTAATTTCATCTTTTGGAAGTTTGCGTAGTTTCAAGCCAAACGCCATATTATCATAAACAGACATATGTGGGTATAGTGCGTAATTTTGAAATACCATCGCAATGTCGCGATCTTTTGGAGCGACATCATTCATACGTTCTCCATCAATATAAAATGAACCATCAGAAATGTCTTCTAGACCCGCAATCATACGTAGAGTTGTTGATTTTCCACATCCAGAAGGACCGACAAATACGATAAACTCTTTATCTTCAATATGTAAATTAAAATCAGAAACAGCAGTCGTTTTATTATCATAAACTTTAAAAATATGATCTAATACGAGTTCTGCCACAATTACTCACTCCTTATTCTTTGAATTAATCGAATTATAAGATTTTTTTGTAGGTAGGTAAATTGGCAGATTGCACAAAAAAATGAGAGGTTTTTATGCAAGTTTACGAGATATCTAAAGAAAGAAATGCCATGTAAACTGCTACAGCGCCTTCAAATGTTTTGATATTAATTCCTGTTTTTTCAATGAATCTATCAATTCGATACTGCAAGGTATTACGATGCAAATATAAATGTTTCGCTGCAAGTGATACATTTAAATTACATTGGAAGAATACTTTAACACTATCGATTAGTTCTTTATCATTTGAAATGTGTGCTAACAATTGATTTGTATATTTTTCTCTTTCTTCTTTTGGTAATGAGATCATTAATTGGTAAGGGAGTAGGTGTTCAATGTGTATAATCTTTTTTGATAAATAGGGAGAAAGAAAAGAAAATAATGCTCGTTCCCATTGATACAAACGAGAAATTCCATTTGTTTCGGTATAGTGTCTGCCAATAAAAAAGGATAGAGATATAAAAAAATCTGTTTCTAATGTATCAAGGGCTGTTTGTAATATAGATTTCGATATATCTTCTTCTAAGATGAGAACGCCGGCTTGAGAAGTCTCCCATATCGTTGTAGTGACGAAAGAAAACATGGACTGTAAAGCATCTTGAAATTCTTCTCTTTCTACTACAGAGTGATTTGTGAAAAAATGTAAAAAACGAACAGATACGATAGGAATATCCTTATTTTGATATAACGCTTCATACCAAGATTTTTCTTTTTCTGTTTCATAAAATGTATCAGTATGAATGGGCGTTAAGATTGATGAAAGTAATTGACGTTCCCTTTGGTGTAAGCGAGATTTGCGAATCCCTACTTTGTTTCCTTCAACTAAAAACCAGCTATACTCCCCAGACAATACTGTTTCATTAACCGTTATATCTTTACCGTAATATGTTTTTAATTGTTGAATCATAGGAACACTCCTTTTCTTTTTCTGAGATAAAGTGAAACTTTCATTTAGCCAGACCAATTGATTTTTTTGTGGGCAATTATCCCGCGCACCTATCTTTCTCATTTGTACGGACTTTAAGGTAGGGAGAATTTTATTAGTAATTAACCTTCATCGATCAGATTTTTACGGGAAGAATCAATTTGATAAAAATAATCTTTCTCTTGCAGGCAATTCCATTCATGCTTTTTATTTCGCAATAAATAGAATTATATTGTTAAGCTATGAATAAAAATGTTTGAAAAATTTTATAAAAAATTCAGAAAATGTATTACGAAAGAAAAAGTTGTAATGGTATACTTCATAACAACTGGTAATGACAACATGATATCATGATTTAATTTATTATTTATATAATCAATATATCATGGAAAAGAATGTAGTTACGGTGGAAAAGGATGTTACGAACGATATGCATCGACTTCTGCACTTATTCGCCAATATAAAGAAGCATCTCGATTACCAATGATGCTGGTGTGTATGGAGCTTGTTATTTAGGGTTGAATCGCTGGGAGAGTTAGATAGATTAAGGTGCTATGTAAGAGGAGAAACCTCGTACAGAGGATTAGCACATTTGTTTTTTCTCAGTAAAAAATATTTTGTAAAATGCAATAAAAGCATGTTTTTTAATAGGAATAAGTAGATGTCGAAAATTTAAAAAATAAATTATATGAAAGAAACCTCCTATGATTGAGTAATCATAGGAGGTTTCTATTTGAAGGATTTGTCTAAATTTGTTGAAAAATATGACAGATAAACAAAATAAATAGGAAGGAAATTGACGGGAGTTTCGTCGAAGTTTACACAATGCCAGCAATTGAGCGAAGCTGATGGTATGGTGAAAAAATAATTAGGTAGTATGTTTTTTAGGCTTATTTTTTATAGGGGGGAGGATTTTTTTAAGAGGGGTAAAGGGTTTGGTCTTTTATTATATTTCTGAATGTTTATTTTTATTTTGATTTTTAGTACTCATTTGTATATTTTATAATAGTTTTTTGATAAATTCACTGCGTTTGCAGAGGGTTCTTTTTTATGAAAGAAACGTCAATTTTCTTCATATATATATACAAATTGGAGAAATGGGGGAGCGCTATGCGCGATTACTTAATTAAGCCACTTGTTGGTCAGCCGTATCCAATGATTTCACATGGAAAAGGTGTGTATTTGTATGATCAAAATGGTAATAAATATTTTGATGGTTCGTCAGGAGCGATTACGGCAGGTATCGGACATGGCGTAACAGAGATTGCGGAAGTGATTAAAAAGCAGGCAGAGGAGATTGCTTTTGTGTACCGCTCACAGTTTACGAGTGAGCCAGCTGAGAAGTTAGCAAAGAAGTTAAGTGATTTAAGTGTAGGAGATTTGAACTGGAGTTTCTTTGTGAATAGTGGTACAGAAGCGAATGAAACGGCTATGAAAATTGCGATTCAACATTTTCAAGAGCGCGGTATTCAAGGGAAACATAAAATTTTATCACGTTGGATGAGTTATCACGGTATTACGATGGGAGCTTTATCAATGTCAGGGCATCCACTTCGTCGCCAGCGATTTGTATCTATTTTAGAAGATTATCCAACTGTTCCAGCGCCGTATTGTTTCCGTTGTCCGGTGCAGAAAGTATATCCAACGTGTCAGCTTTCTTGTGCAACGGAATTAGAACGAGCAATTGAACGAATTGGTGCAGAACATATTGCAGCTTTTATAGCTGAACCGATTATTGGGGCGGCAGGCGGTGCGGTTGTACCACCGAAAGAATATTATAAAGTAATTAAAGATATTTGTAGCCATTATGATATTTTATTTATTGCTGATGAGGTGATGACAGGCCTTGGGCGTACAGGTGCATGGTTTGCGATGGAACACTGGGGCGTGGAGCCAGACATCATGACGTTAGGAAAGGGTCTAGGTGCTGGTTATACACCGATGGCCGCGACGGTTGTGAGTGACCGTGTGATGGAACCGATTTTACGAGGGTCGCGATCAGTTATGAGTGGGCATACGCTAAGTGCTAACCCGTTATCAGCCGCGACAGCTTTAGCGGTTATTGAATATATGGAGAAACATAACTTACCTGAAAAAACAGCTGAAAAAGGAGAATATTTAATAAAAGGATTGCAGAAAGTTCAGCAGCAATCGACAATTATTGCCGATGTGCGCGGAAAAGGACTCCTGATCGGAGTAGAATTGCAATCGTTTACAAAAGCGTCTGAGCTCATTTCAGTCGCGGCGAAAAACGGACTTCTTTTATATCAAGCTGTTTCAGGGCAAGCAGGAAAAGAGGATAGTGCGCTGCTTGTTGCACCGCCAATGACAACTACATATTCTGAGTTAGATGAGTTACTTGAGATTTTTGCGAAAAGTGTGGAAGAGATGATGCAAAAAGGAGGGCACAGTATCGTATGACAACCATTACAAATACATTTGGTAAATTAAAAGAAATTGAAGAGATTATGTCATTGTTTCATGATGATATGACGTTAATGTTTGGAGGGTTTGGCGGAATTGGATCCCCTCCATCATTAATACAGGCTATTGCACAAAAAGGAATTACAAATTTACATTTAATCGGAAATGATACGGGATTTCCAGATGTAGGAATTGGCCGCCTTGTAACAAATGAGCGAGTGAAATCATTAATTACTTCTCATATTGGTTCAAATCCAAATGCAGGAAGACAGTTAAATGAAGGACGATTACGGATTGAGTTTTCGCCTCAGGGAACGCTAGCAGAGCGAATTCGTGCAGGTGGAATGGGATTAGGCGGAATTCTTGTCGATGTTGGTGTGGATACGATTGTAGAGGAAGGAAAACGAACAGTCGAAATGAACGGAAAAACATATTTATTGGAAACGGCTTTAACTGCAGAGGTATCGATTGTATATGCGAAGAAGGCGGATCCGTTTGGCAATCTTGTGTTTGATAAAAGTGCTCGCAATATGAATCCACACGTTGCGATGGCTGGAGATATTACAATTGTTGAGGCAGAAGAAATCGTACCGCTTGGAAGTTTAGATCCTGAGGAAATTGTTGTTCCAGGTGTTTTTGTAAATTATATTGTGCCGTCGGAAGGAGTGAATTGGAAATGGGTATGGGAGTAGAAGTACGAGATAAGATAGCAAGGCGTGCTGCGAAAGAAATTCAAAATGGAATGATTGTAAATTTAGGGATTGGTATCCCTTCTCTTGTACCTAACCATTTGCCTGAAGATATACATGTTATGTTCCAGGCGGAAAATGGAATCGTTGGAATGGGCCCGACGCCAAGTAAAGGAAGCGAAGATGAAAACTTGTGTAATGCGGCTGGATTGCCGACGTCACTCATTACAGGAGCAAGTTATTTTGACAGTTGCACGGCATTTGGAATGATTCGAAAAGGGTTGCTTGATGTAACAATACTTGGTTCACTACAAGTAAGTGAAAAAGGTGATTTAGCAAATTGGATTGTTCCCGGGAAACGTGTTCCTGGTATTGGCGGAGCGATGGATTTAGCGCAAAAAGCAAAGCGGGTCGTTGTTGTGATGAATCACGTTGATAAGTATGGAAATGCAAAAATTGTTTCAGAATGTACGCTTCCATTAACGTCGAAAAGGTGCGTGGATTTAATTATTACAGATATGGCTGTAATGGAAGTTACTTCTGAAGGTTTAATACTCCAAGAGTTAATGAGCCCTTATACAGTAGAGGATGTAAAACGAAATACGGAGGCATCTTTTCATGTGAGTTCTAATTTACTTGTGATTGAATGAGAGGAGCTAACAAATATGGAGCAATTAAAAAAACAAGTGTGTGATTATATTGAAAGTCATGAAGGAGAAAGTGTAAAGCTCTTAAAACGATTAATTCAAGAAAAAAGTGTATCTGGAGATGAGAGCGGCGCGCAAGCAATTGTCATTGAAAAACTACGTGAATTAGGTTTAGATCTCGATATTTGGGAGCCTTCTTTTACAAAAATGAAAGATCATCCTTATTTTGTATCTCCAAGAACGAATTTTTCAGATAGCCCAAATATTGTTGCGACGTTAAAAGGAAGCGGCGATGGAAAATCAATGATTTTAAATGGACATATCGATGTTGTACCAGAAGGTGATGTGAATCAGTGGGAACACCATCCATATAGTGGTGAAAAAGTAGGGAATCGCATATATGGTCGTGGAACAACCGATATGAAGGGCGGCAATGTGGCGCTTATGCTGGCAATCGAAGCGATTGTAGAACTGGGTATTGAGTTAAAAGGAGATATTTATTTTCAAAGTGTAATAGAAGAGGAGAGCGGTGGAGCAGGTACTTTAGCAGCAATTTTACGAGGGTATAAGGCAGATGGGGTTATCATTCCAGAACCAACAAATATGAAGTTTTTCCCGAAACAACAAGGTTCGATGTGGTTTCGCTTGCATGTGAAAGGAAAAGCAGCACATGGCGGGACTCGTTATGAAGGAGTAAGTGCAATTGAAAAGAGCGTGTTTGTTGTTGAACATTTGAGACAATTAGAACAGAAAAGAAATGAACGGATTACAGACCCGTTATATAAAGAAATTCCAATCCCTGTTCCAATCAATGTTGGGAAAATTGAAGGTGGTAGCTGGCCAAGCTCCGTACCAGATTCGTTGATTTTAGAAGGAAGATGTGGAGTTGCGCCGAATGAGACTATGGAGGCGGTAAAAGAAGAATTTGAAAATTGGATAGGGCAATTAAAGAATGTAGATCCATGGTTCGAAGAATATCCAGTAGAGGTAGAATGGTTTGGGGCAAGGTGGGTCCCAGGTGAATTAGATGAGGAGCATGCGCTCATTACAACGCTTCAAGATAATTTTGCTCAAATTGAAGGAAGAAGTCCAATTATAGAAGCATCACCATGGGGCACAGATGGTGGTTTATTTACACAAATCGCAGAAATCCCAACCATTATATTCGGACCAGGAGAGACAAAGGTAGCCCACTATCCAAATGAATACATTGAAGTGGATAAAATGATTGCCGCAGCAAAAGTTATTGCATGTACATTACTAGACTGGTGTGAGGTGAAAAAATGAACTATTATGAATCATTCAGAGAACAGACAAACTACTATACTGTAGAAGGAGTGCTAGATTATTTTAATAAACGTATTCGGGTAGATCATTATACAGGAAATGTAGAAAGTCTTATGCGAAAAATAGAAGAGTTAGCAGAGAAGCATTCTTTCACCAAATGCATTATAAAAGGAAAGGGAGAGCATGTTTCGGCGTGGCTCTCTTTTGGCTTTTTATTAGAAGCGACGATTCCACATTATTTTCAAGGACATGATGCATACTTTTTCGTAAAATATCGTGATGATGAAAGACGAAATAGTATCCAGTGGATTGATGAGGACCGCATTATAGATGGTGTGAGAGAAAAGGAAGTAAAGGAGAAACAAGTTCCAGAAAAATTTGTACTACGAAAAGCGACAGAGGCAGACGCAGAAGAATTGGCAAGTGTATTTGGAAAAGTGTTTGAAATTTATCCGACACCGTTAAATGAAGCAGACTATATTGTTCAGACGATGAAAGAAGATACGATTTATTATGTGTATGAATCAGAGGAGCGTATTATTAGTACTGCTTCAGCAGAAATGAATGTGAAAGAAGGTAACGCAGAATTAACGAATTGTGCAACTTTACCTGAATATCGAAAGCATGGATTTATGAAAAGTTTACTCATTAAGTTAGAAGAAGAACTACAAGAGAGAGCAATCTTTTGTTCTTACACAATCGCACGTTCACTTTCGTTTGGTATGAATGCAGCTTTTCATCAGCTAGGATATACATACACAGGAAGGCTAGCAAATAATTGTTATATTTTTGATAAATTAGAAGATATGAATGTATGGGTAAAAGATTTATCCCGCATGAATGGGTAGTAAAATCTTTACTTGAAAGTTTAGAATACCGGATTGCTGTGGGCTAATAATCAGTGGGGGATGAAGCCCCCCGCTGATTAGAGTTGCACTTTATTACTTGTTGGCGGGAAAGTAATGATATGAAATAAATAGAAAAGTAGAACGGAATCGTAATGCTTATAATCGCGCACAGGGGTGCCGGAAATTCGGCATATAAATTGCTGAATTTTTAGCAAGAGGGGGGAATGACATTGCTGGCAGTTTCGACACAAGAAGTCATTGAAGCGATTTTGGGCAGTATTGATGAAGCGATTCATGCTGTGGATGAGAATGGTATTACAATTTTTTATAATACTGTTGCTGCAAAACATGACGGATCAAAGATTGAGAATGTATTGGGTAAGCATTTATTAGAAGCATTCCCATCTCTATCAAGGGAAACGAGTACACTTATGAAAGTTTTAAATACAAAAAAGCCGATTTTACATCAAGTGCAGCGTTATCAAAATTTAAATGGTGAAGATGTTTGTACTGTAAATACCACATTACCTATTTTTATAGAAGGTGAAATTGCAGGTGCTGTTGAAATCGCAAAAGATTACTCGACGATTCAAAAATTAACGGATACAATTGTTGATTTACAATCGAAAATGAAACGATCCTCTAGGAAGAAGATAACAAAAAAACACGTTGCTTTTAATACAATTGTGACGAATGATTCCCGCTTTAAACAAACAAAAGATTTGGCGCAAAAGGTAGCTCCAACAAATGCAAACGTTTTAATATACGGGGAAACAGGAACAGGAAAGGAACTATTTGTACAAGCGATTCATGAGGCTTCCAACCGTAAAAACAAACCGTTTATTGCCCAGAATTGTGCAGCTCTTCCAGAGTCCTTACTAGAAAGTCTATTATTTGGGACAACTAAAGGGAGTTATACTGGAGCTATTGAACGTGCGGGGCTATTTGAACTTGCAGATGGAGGGACATTATTTTTAGATGAATTAAATTCGATGCCCCTTGATCTGCAGGCGAAAATGCTACGTGCATTAGAAGATGGAGTAATTCGTCGCATCGGTGATAGTAAGACGAGAAAAGTAGATGTTCGCGTGATTACGGCGATGAATCAACCTCCAGAAGTATGTTTACGTGAAAATAAAATTCGTACCGATTTATATTATCGTTTAAATGTATTTTCTCTATATATTCCACCGCTTCGTGAACGAAAAGAAGATGTATTATTGTTAGCATCCTACTTTTTAAGAGACTATAACAAAGAATATAAAAAACAGGTGCTCCATATTGATAATGGGACGAAAGAAAGGTTGCTAGCATATCATTGGCCTGGAAATGTAAGAGAGTTAAAACACACGATTGAACACGCTGTAATTATTGCAGAAGGAGGTTCATTAACAGTTAGTTGTTTACCACGAACATTTCGAAAAGAAGTAGATTCAAAGAAACAGAAGAAATCTATTCTTCCATTACGTGAGGCACTTCACCAAACAGAGAAAGAATTAATTAATCAAGCGCTAATGGAAACGGATGGGAATATTTTGCAAGCTGCTAAATTATTAGGTATTCCAAGACAAACATTGCAGTATAAATTAAATAAGTATGACAAAACCGCCGAATAATTGGCGGTTTTTGTGTGTTTGCACCAAAAAAAGAGCGTTTACATATACAGAAAGTAACGAATATTGTATTGAGTAGAGCGCCATTTAAAATAAGAAAAATATTTTTTCTCATATATAATAGGGTATCTTTCGTCATCACTTCTTGAAAATGTGGAGTTGGCATAATTATTGCTTATATAAATGGCGAGCGTAAAAAAAGGGGGAATAGCAATGTTACATGATGTATACAAACCAAATCGTCACTGGAAAGATATCGAATTATGGAAAGATGTTACAGAAGAGCAATGGAATGATTGGGTTTGGCAATTAACGAATACGATCAAAACGTTAGATGATTTAAAGAAAGTGATTAATTTGACACCAGAAGAAGAAGAAGGTGTTAAAATTTCAACAAAAACGATTCCGTTAAATATTACACCGTACTATGCTTCTCTTATGAATCCTGATGATCCACGCTGTCCGATTCGGATGCAATCTGTACCGATTTCGGAAGAATTATATAAAACAAAGTATGATTTAGAAGATCCGCTTCATGAAGATGAGGATTCACCAGTTCCAGGTTTAACACATCGTTATCCAGACCGCGTGTTATTTTTAGTAACAAATCAATGTTCTATGTACTGTCGTTACTGTACACGTCGTCGTTTTAGTGGACAAATTGGAATGGGTGTTCCGAAAAAACAATTAGATGATGCAATTGCTTATATTCGTGAAACGCCACAAGTACGAGATGTTTTAATTTCTGGTGGGGATGGTCTTCTTATTAATGATAAAATCTTAGAATACGTATTAAAAAATTTACGCGCAATTCCGCATGTGGAAATTATTCGTATCGGAACGAGAGCGCCAGTTGTATTCCCGCAACGTATTACAGAAAATCTATGTAATATTATTAAAAAATATCACCCAGTATGGTTAAATACGCACTTTAACACTTCTATTGAAATTACAGAAGAATCAAAACTAGCATGTGAAATGCTTGCAAATGCAGGTGTTCCAATTGGAAACCAAGCGGTTATTTTAGCAGGTATTAATGATAGCGTTCCGATTATGAAAAAACTGATGCACGATTTAGTAAAAATTCGTGTTCGTCCGTATTACATTTATCAATGTGATTTATCAGAAGGTATCGGTCATTTCCGCGCTCCGGTTTCAAAAGGATTAGAAATTATTGAAGGGTTACGTGGACATACGTCTGGTTATGCGGTCCCAACGTTCGTTGTAGATGCACCAGGAGGCGGCGGGAAAATTGCTCTTCAGCCAAATTATTTAATTTCACAAAGCGCAGATAAAGTTGTTCTTCGTAACTTTGAAGGTGTTATTACAACATATCCAGAACCAGAAAACTATGTACCAGGAAGAGCGGAAGGTTACTTTAAAGAGATTTATCCAACATATGAAGAGAAACGTTCGGATATTGGTGTAGCAGGATTGATGAGTGATAAGAAATTTAATCTTGTTCCGGATGATTTACAACGTATGAATCGTCGGAAAGATTATGAAACAAATGAAACACATTCTTCTTTAAAAGATAAACGAGATAAGCGTGATCAGTTAAAAGATAAAAAGTATCAAGCCCAAATGTCGAAATTAGAAGATGGCAAAAAAGCTGAGGGTGACGCAGTATGAATTGTATGTGGTGTGACAGTACAGAAGCAAGAGAAAGTCTGAATACTGTATATTGGGAATTGCCAGATGGTACAAAAGCCATTGAAATTCAAAAGACACCATGTATTTCGTGTTCATCATGTGGAATGGACTATCAGGCTGATCATGTTGTAAAAGAAATAGAAGATCAGTTGTTTTTAATTTATACAAAAGATTTACCAAAACAATTGACATATGAAGAATTAATGGAACGTCCACGTCTCCTAAAAAGAAATTATTTCGACTTTTAACCAGCGATTATGCTGGTTTTTTTCTTTTTACCCTTGTATAATGTATCCAAGTTAGAAAGGTAGGGAATATGTTTGAAAAAGTCATTTTATCACTATATGATGAAGTATCGTGCGTCTTTAATCAGAAATGAAATATCAGATTTAGCTGAAGCTATGTACGATGATTTAAGTTTTCCGAAGCAATCAGAAGATTACGATGAAATTAGTTCATATTTAGAATTAAGTGGATTACTAGGCAGTATGTCTATTTTTGATGAGGCGTGGGAGCTATACATACAAGAAAGATAACGATTAAACATATACAAATATATCTGTATTGGTGTACATCACTCTATAAAAAGTGATGTATTTTTTTATTGAAAAATTTTTTGAATATAAGCTGATGTGATAAGCGTTTTTCTGCCGTTTGCATATACTGGTATCAAAATCACGACTTTAAAAAGGAGAGATATAAATGGCAAGAAAAAAACAACCTAAATATAATGTAGGAGATATAGTCGTGATTACGCTATATGGAACTGTTGGCAAAATTACAAATGTTAATTTTCTATTTTTATTTGGTTAATACTATAGTATCACTCCTAATACATAATGTAAGAGGTGAAGAAAATGGGATTAGCCGCAATATACTTACGTTTATCCAGAAATGAAGAGCAACTAAACATAGATGAAATCTTATCCAATCATCGAAATGCGCTGACCAAACTCGCAAAACAGCAAAAATTAACTTACGACATTTATCAAGAAATTTCAAGCGGAGTTAATACTGACAGGCCTCAATTGAATTTACTGTTAAGCAGGTTAGATGATTATGATGCCCTCCTTGTAATGGATATAGACAGAATTTCTCGTGACAACGCTCATGCTGAAGAAATTAAAAAGATGCTCATTCTTCATGACATCAAAATTTTGACTCCCCAAGGCGCAATTGATTTGTCACAGGAAAGCAATGAAATGCTTTTTTCATTCCAAGCAATGATGGCAAATTTTGAATATAAACAAATTCGTAAACGTTTGGGAAGAGGACGATTAGCGGCAGCAGAACAAGGGAAATGGACGATGTCAAATCGAGTTCCATTAGGATATAAGAAGAACGAAGAGAAGAGATTAGAGATAGTTGAAGATGAAGCTAAAATCATTCGCTTTATCTTTCAAAAGACATTAGAACGAGTTAGTGCTAACGAAATTGCAAAACAGTTAGATACTTTAGGGTGGAGAAGCAGAAATGGTAAAGTTCTCACATCAGCACATATTAGTCAAGTCAGAAGGAACGTCGTTTATTATGGAGTTGTTCAAGCGTGCAGAAGAGTTAACGGTAGGGTAGTTGATGAAGTATTTGTTGAAAATGCTCATGAACCGATTATAAGTAAGCAAACATTTTTAGAAGTGCAGGAGATATTGGCAGAAAATACGACTGGTAATTTCTTTCATAAATTGAAAGCGAAGAGAAGACTTCAAAATTTAATTTATTGTAATTGTTGTGGGCGGAAGAGGTATCTGCAGAGTGATGGGGCAGGTAAAGAGTTTATAAAGAGTTGTAGTTACAAAATAGATAATAACGTCTGTCAAGATCGTGGGCATAAATATGAACCGGTTGAGCAGTATGTATTACAGAGAGTTAAAGAAAGAAAACAAAAAGTTGAAAAAGCACTAGAAAAGTTGAAATCTCTTGATATAGTTGATGAAGAGAAGGAGTTAATAGTTCGGCGAGAAGCTTTAGAGAAGCAACTTAATAAATTTGAGAAACGTCAACGGAATCTAAAAACTATGAGAATGGATGGAGAAATAAGTAAAGCCGAATTTTATGAGATGCGTGATGAGAACGAAGGAAAAATTAAGTCTATTCGGCAACAGATTGACCTTATTGACATTCAATTAGAAGATTTATCTAACACAGATGAAAAACAATGTGAGTACGAATACATCATCGGTATGTTAGAAAGGTTAGAGGAACTTGAGCCGGAAGCTTGCAACGCTTTTCTTAAGAGATTTATTAAGAAGATATGGTTTAGCAGTAATACAGAGACAAATCACGATACAACAAAACCAAGAAAAAAAGCTACAATAAAAATTGAGTGGTTATAAGCTTAATGCTCAGTCTTATTTCTAATAAAATTTAGAATTAAAAGGTCGATTATAATCTCGACCTTTTAATTTTTAAGTTATTTGAGCATTCTCAATAATATGGAGTTCATCCAACCATAACTGATTATTTTTGTTTGAATGTCTATTTCTCTCGACTCTTGCTTCAAAGCGAATCTAAAGTCTTTAACATCTATTTTACCACTATTATAAGCTTCAACCATAGTTAATATTTTTTGGGTATATATACGTTGCTCTTTATTAAAAACCATTCTCGAATTATTAACTTTTTCATTAACCTCTTTTAAATCCTCATCTGGAATCTTTTTATCAAATTCAGCAAATATTTGATACTTATCAATTAGATTTTTTATTGCTGTATAGGCATCGACATCGAGAGAATCTTTTAGTTTAAATGTTATTAAAAGGAACAATTGATAGATAGTATAAGAAAAGACATAATTCCTTAATACAGCAAGTAGTGACAAATTAGTGCTTATAGCTTCAAATTTTTCAATAAAATAAGTAATGATTGTTGTGGCGGTTATTATTTCAATCAAATAAAGTAATACATGTGTTAAGAACTGTAGTTTTGTAGAAGGTACTTTTTTTCTAAATAATGAAGTCAATATTAAACAAATTGCTATAAATAAGATTAAATAGAACGAAAATTTGTAATGCATGCTTATCCTCACTTTTAGAGTTTATAAGTTAAATAAAATTTATTTAAATGTGGTAATATTCGACAAAAAAACAGTAATTCCTGCACTTTTATTAAAAGAAAAAACATAAATTCTAAATTAAGTTAGTAATATAAAATTCTCATTTTATTATAGAAAAACCAAAAAAGGACCGTTTTGGTCCTAATACTCTTCTTTAACTAAAGCACCCGTTAGTTGAACAAGAACTTCAACCGATTGAACCTTTTTTCAATAAAACGATAAACTCAAATATTCCAATTCATTAAATAAAGTAACTATAGTTTCATAATTGTTCCATAAGATGGCTTGCTCACTCTTGCTATAATCTAAGAAGCCAGTTCAAAAATGCGCTTTTGTGCTTCAAGATAACGCTGCAGATTAATGATTGTATTCTCAGATTGCGAAGGTGTTTCTTTCTCTAGACTGGTTAGTTTAATCGCATTATCTGCTGCAAGTTTTTTTGTATACTCAAACATTCGATTCACAAACACATCCAACTCGTCCGTTGAAAGTACAATGCTGATTTTTTCAAAATCAGAATGCATTTTCAGTTCACCCAAGCGTGCCATCAAATCTGTAATTATCTCCATTGTAAGAGCACCCTCGCGCACAGCATTCAGGTAGACCTTTAGAGCCTCTCTAAATTTTACAACAACATCAGGTTCTTGATTTTTCTTTGCCTTATTATAAATTCCAGTGCCAATAGCTATTGCTATTTCTAACCCTACTTTAATAAGGGTTTTATTATTCTTGGCAAATTGTAAAACCTGTGCTCCCATACCCCGTGTTTTATCTTCATTCAAGTTGACCGGTTCAAGATGTTTTACAATTTGCCCTTTGTGTCTGTCTGTATTATGACGTACAACGCTTCCAATTCTTATATACTCTCCAGTTAAAATCTTCATACTAATTTCATCAGGTATGTTATATGTATCTTGAACAATTGCCATTCTTTCATCTCCTGTCATCTATCTCACCGGCTCAACTACCGACTGCACACCTTTATTTTTAAGGTTACTAATTAAAATATCTAACTCCATTATAGCTAGTAATAATAACGGAACCAATATATTTGAAATCATAATTTTTACCTCCTAAGATTATTTATTTCTAAAATTAATCTTACTATAAAATTCCAGTTAGTGGTAAAAGATTATTGTACTAACCTGCCTGTTGAAGAAGAAAATAAAATCTATATTTTTTAAAAACTTTTTCCACCGTTTAATTTACGTTTTTCATAGGGCAGATAAAATACATACAGGTAATTGAAACGCTTGCAGAATTGTAGGTGTTTTTAGTTTGGTCAAAAACGTTCAAAGGAGCTATGAAAAATGAAGACAAAACGCATATTCAAAAAAGCATTAGCAATAGAACTTATTTCAAGAGGCCATGAACTATTAAAAGTTGAGCCACATAACAGAATTAAAGGATTTTTTGTTTACACTTTCTTGCTTTCTGATGAACTAATCGATGACATATGGTCGATTACTCAATAGGTAACATCAAAAGTTACCACTATATATTTATTTATTAATGGTAAGTGAAAATGTTACCTATTCATATTTCTAATACTATTTCGAGGAGCTAAATCAAATGCTAGAACTTAAAACATACGACACTAAAGAGCTATGTGAAGCTCTAAATGTAAAGATAACTTCATTCAAGACTCATAAAGAGAAATTCTTGAAAGATTACGATTATGTTGAAATGAAAACCGGTCGTTCCAAATCTTATCAGATATTTTCTTATAAAGAACCAGAAAAATCTGAGTTCATTCAATTGTGCGAGCAAATCGCTGGAAGAGAGGTAAAATTTCCGAAAGAAGAAACAGCAGAAAAGCTTATAAAACTTCTCTTTGAAGATGATTGGACAATTGAAAACTGCGACAATATTGGTTGGGAAGTGCCCAATCGTTTAGAAAGACACACAGTTGGTAAGTATATTGAATTATTTAGAGAATACAAAATTCTTCCTAAAAAGAAAGAATTAATTGAAAGGCATTCTTTTGATACTGAAACTGGTGAATTGTTTTCGAAGTTTATCGACCCAAACAAATACACTTATTATAAAGTATTCACTTCTACCGAAATGAGAGAAGAAATAACTAAAGAAGAATGGCTTGAAATGCACTCATTCATCAGAGAAATTTACGAGGAAAACATTGTTGACCAACTAGAATTATGCAAAGGTAATCCAGAAGCAATTAAAGAAGTAAAGAAGTTTGCTAGGGCTGAAGCTCATAAAGCTTGTGTATATGAATATGGAGGGGTTCCAAGAAAATCTATTTCAAAAGCTCTTACAAAAGAAGCTTATAATTTATTTTCAAACTATTTCAAAAAGGATGATGCAACAGACAATCTGGAAACCACAAAAAACATACTGGATACTTAAGTGACTATAATTAAGTGGTTCTAAAAAAGTTACCTTTGTATTTAAAATAGAAATATAACAAATTTGGAACCAATTCTAAGGCATCGAAAGATGTCTTATTTTTTTTGAATTCTAATTTACGTTTTTGATAAGGCAGATACAAATATATTAACAACTAATAATTATACGGAGGAAACTAAAATGGGGAAATACTGGTATGACAATGATGAATTAACAAAACGAATCAATCGAGATGTTTCACTTGAATCTCTTACTGAAGCTCAAGACGAAGACGGAAAAGAAATGGGAATGGAAGTACTTCACTTTCTTATAAGAAATCAAAAGAATCATAAAAAGAGAAAAATACAAGTAATAAGACAAAAAGACTTAGATCGTCAAGATTTACTTGGACAAGTTCTACGTGACTATCAAAATGGAATCAATCATCTTAAAAAAGATTTCCAAAAAGATGATGGTAAAAAGTTCGTTCGTTCTAGGACAATTGGTCAAATGAAACAAGATATGATTTATTCAAAAGATGCTTTAGATGGAGTCTTTGGTTGCAGAACTGCTGCAAAAGAATCTACTGTACCAAATTTGAGTGTAATAGATTTGAAGAATCCTGCTCACGTAAAAGTTCTTCTTCCAATGAACATGGAATTCGACCCAAATAACGATTTAAGCTTTATCTTTTTAGATTTGGAAGAATTGATTCAAAATTTAAATGATGATGAAAAGCTTGTAGTTGATATGCTTCGAGATGAGCGTCAGATTAATGAAATTGCTCAAGAACTAGATATTACTTATAAAGCTTGTCAATACAAAATCTGGAAAATTTGTGAAAAGATTGCTAGTTTTTAGGGGCGCGGCTAACTGTAGAACGACATATATAATATAAGAGTATTGCTTATAAAAACAAAAGAGAGATATATAAAGTATACTCCGATTTGCTTTATATATCTGTTCCATCTTTCTTCATGATAGGTGGATTCAATTTCATTTCGATTTCGTAGTTGAGTTTTAAAGTTTTTGAAAAGGCTTTAAGGTTCATTGGAGAGTTGGTTTAACCTCCTGATTTCTCCAATGTCAAGAGAGTCAGTTTTTCCATTTGTCTGGCTCTCCTTTTTTAAAACAAATTCAATAAAGGGCTACTTCAAGTAGCTACTAATAATATAAAACGACAGAATGAGTTCTATCGTTTCCTATCGATTTTTTCTTTTTGACGAGGCGTATCCTTCGGGGTACGTCTTTTTATTTTTGCCATTTTTCAGGTTTGCTTCGGCAAGCAACAAATTATTTTAGAGGTGAAAGAGCTTATGAAAATGGAACTACGTTTTCAAAGCACTGAATTAAGTGCTAATGAAGATGGAACAATGACAGTTTCCGGTTATGTTAACAAAACTGAACAGTTGAGTAATGTCCTTGGTACAACAAAAAGATTTGTAGAAAAAATTGCAAAAGGAGCTTTCTCCAAAGCAATTCTAAATGCGACAAGAGATATCGATTTTCTAGCTGAGCATAATTCAAAACTAATCCTTGCTTCCACTCGTAACGATTCATTACAACTGCGAGAAGATGAGCAAGGTTTATTTATGTCCGCCACAATTTCTCCAACCACGTGGGGGTGCGATTACTACCAACTTATCAATGACGGAATTCTTCAGAATATGTCATTCGGCTTCAGAACTGTAAAGGATAGCTGGCGTTCTCTTAGCTCAGGTCTTTTTGAACGAACTATTGAAGAGATGGAATTGTTCGAAGTATCTGTTGTGAAAAGTCCTGCTTATAGCCAATCAACTATTTCAGCTAGAGGAATTGAAATTGTTGAAGAGCCAGAAATTCGAGAAATCGAAGAAATTCAAGAAGAATTCCATAAAGATGAAGCTCGAAGAGCTGAAGATACTTTGAAAATTGCGCCAAATAGTTCGGTTTTCAAATCTGTATTAAAACATGAAAACGATAAATTAGCTGCTCTAAATGAAGAGCTCACAAAATTAGAACAAAGAAAACAGGAGGAACAAAAAATGGAAGAACGTAACTTTCAAGGAACAACAGAAGGACAATCAGCTATTTCACAACAAGTAGCACCGGTTGCTGAACTTTTAGAAAGTAGCAGTGATGTAGTTGCTAATGTACGTAAGATTGAGTTAATTGGTGCAAATATGAAAATTCCATATGAAACAGCTTTAGATGATGCTGCCTTTGTTCTAGAAGGTGAAAACATTCCAATGATTAACTTAAATCTAGCTGAACGTGATACTGTAACAGGCAAACGAGTTGGAGTAATGCTGAACATCTCGAATTTCCTTCTTAATGAAGCTAAAGGTATGGATGAACATTCTAAAAAATTACTGATTAGACGTGTTGGTAAAAAAATCGAAGAAGAGATTTTGACAGGTGACAACGTAAAAGGACTAAAAGGAATTGCTCCCGATTCATTAGTGACATCAGTTACTTTCGCTATTACTCCAACTGAAGCAATGCTTCGAGCTCTTTACTTAAAAGTTAATTCAGAATACAGACCTTATTGTAAATGGTATATGTCTGAAGCATATTTCGAAAAAGTTGCACAGATCACAGTGAATGGTGAGTACTTAGTTAAATCGAAAACTGTTGACGGGAAAGTTATTCCGACACTTTGGGAACATGAAATCGAAATCTCATCAACTATGCAAGCAGGAGATACGATTACTAATACTCCAATAATTTTCATGTCGATTGGCGATTGCTATACATTGGCTATCGTTAAAGATATTGAGATTAAGCAAGTTATTGGAATGACTGAAGCTTTAAACGGTTCGGTTTCGTTTAAAGCAGAAGCATTATTAGATGGATGTTGCCATAACTATCAAGCAGTAGCAAAAGGTGTAGTAGCATAATTACTTTTGCTCAAAATTCCACAAACTTAGAGGAGAGATTATTCTGCTCTCTTTTTTATTTTTATAAAGGGAGAGGGCTAGTATCAATGTAACATCTAAAGGCTGAATAAGGCTAAGGGTAGACAGTTGCTCTTAGTCTTTATTATTACGATTAGAAAGGAGAAGGTACAAATGAATGAGAAATTAGATTATTTGAAGGAGATAAGAGAAGTGATTGGAGAAGAGAATTTCAAGTTCTGTTCAGCATCTATTGTTGCAAACCACTTCTTAGAACTAATGAAGTGCAAAGGTAAGAAGGTTAATCGGATGCAGCTCCTCGCAGGAGTTAATCTAATGATGTATGTCTTAGGCTGTGATCAAGTGTCATACGGTTTCTTACGTAAGTTTGAAATCTAGTGTTGAAGTCTTCTAAAAAAGTAGTTTTGTGTGTGTTTTGAAAGTGATTTTGGAGTATTTGATTCTCAACTTCATTCAAAAGAAGATATGAGAACTAGCCATTGATACCGCCTCTCCCTTTGGAAAAAAAGATAAAATATCGTGTAATAACGTGGTGAGTGTAACTCTCATCAACGGTACCAATTGGCCCAAACTCCGTTGAACTCAATTTGCATTTTTTACAAAATTTAACAGGTTGATAATGGAGGATATATGTCTAGGCTAACAATTGAACAAACAAAAAGTATAAAGTGCAAATGTACTCCGAAAGAAATCTCTCATAAAGATGACTTCATTACTCATCTTTCCTACAATCTAAGATTGAAAGGAAAACAGCCTTACTTATCATACGGTTCAATGGTCGAACTCTTCATAGAAGAAGCAGACATTTCATATTTGGAAGCTCACCAAATGGACGCTTACAAACTCAAGAGAATTTATCGTGAGCTTTGTAAGAAAGAAGAAGTTCCTGAGAATAAATTTACAATGAAATACCATGAAGATGGAACAATTACTATTGGAGGATTTTAGATGTTGAAGCAGTACAATATCATTCTACAAGGAAAGCTTATTTACGTTACAGCAGAAAGTCTTGAGCAAGCTGAGAAGTTGGCTCAATTGATTGCAAAACAGTTTGAAGACAAAAAATAACTTGGTCATATCTAAAAAAAGATATGGCCAGGTTATTTTTGTTCTTTTTATATAAGTCCATTCTATTTCTGTGTTTGAGGAGACTTATATTTAGACATTTTTTCGGGTATTTCATAAATAAATCTTAGAAGTATTTCAGTAAAATCTAAAAGCCCGGTCGCACCTTCTCTACTCATGCTTGGTATTTCATATGTTACCTCGTTACCCTTGTTTCTAATGTGGCCTCCCACCCTTTGCTGTATGGAGATGTAAATAAAGCTTAAATATCATCTACTGAATTTTATACATGATACAAAGCTTAAGAGTTAACCACCAGAGATAAATTGTTGAAACTGAGTAAAATTCATTATTACCGATTAGTCCATGGGATGTAGTATTTCTTAAGTTATCTCCATGTTTCTCTACCAGTAGGCTTTGAAGATCAAATACAAAATCCTCTCCCCAGAGTTCTTTTAATTTCGGTAAATATAGTAGAGTATTTAAATTTTTCTCTTCTTGGATTCCATCCTTATCAATATTTGATACAATTTCTTCTTCTTTACTAAGTATAAAACGAATGGAGTTTTCAATTTGAGGTATCAATAAGTGCGCGCTGATTAAAAAATCTCCATGTAATCCATAATATAAGCCCTTTGCAAAAATTTCTTCTCGTCCTTCTGGAATAAAAGGATTATTAATTACTAATGGCGCAAGATGTCTTAACATTATAAAGTGTTCTAACAAAACTTGTTTACGTACTGGTTCTATAATGGCTTCTACTATAGCTTGGCGATGGTACCCCGCATTATTATACATTTCAATTTTTATTGCTTCTTCATAATCTTCGGTGCTGTCTGATAAAACAGAAGGAGATTTGCCAATTATCTTACCCTCTGAGTTAACTTTGGCTGAGGTCATAATATGTCTTAAAGGAGACTTTCTTATTACAGCTTCAGCTGTTTCTCTTAGCTCGTTAGTCCTAAGACTTTTATACATTAAGGCTAAAGTAACAAGCTTATCATTAAAAGATTTCCCTTTAACTTCATTGATTGAATTTTCTATTAATTCACTAATATCAATTCCTTCGGATTCAAATTCTTGCATTTGCGAAACTGATTTTTTCTGATATTCTAACATTCTTCTGTGAAGGTTATTTACTGTCTCGGTTGTGCCCTCAATTCTTCTGTATGCTTCAATAGCGCTTTGTAAGTGAGAAACGGCTATGAAGTAAGTAGGATTATCTCTTAAAACCATTTCAGCTTCCATTACGTATGTATTGGCACTTGATAACTTTGCTTCTTCACGTTCATTAAACCTTTTTTCATATGTTAAGCATTCAATACAAAGATTCCAATATTCTCTTGCTCTACTCCAATATTCTCTTTCTTCTTCAAATACTGCTCGTTCCTCCAAAATTTCAATGTGCTTTTCTAAATCGAACCTTTTTAATTTTAGAAGTAACTTTATAAGGGAATTAACAATGAATGATTCTTTTTCTATTTTATGTTTTTCAATTTCTTCCTCTACTTTCTCTATTATCGATTTCCTAATTTCACCTTTCTTAAATAAACTTGCTAGCTGAACAGCTCTTTCTAAACGTTCAATCCCTGCATACCAAGAATCAGGGTTAATCATTTGTTCATATACTTCAATATAGCTACTTATGGCTAAAATGGCCCTCTTATAATTTTTTTGTCTAATCCATAAAACATCAGCTATTCTAGACTTAATCTCTGGATTGTCAATTTCCTCAACAATTTCTTCAAAAAAGGAAAGTTCGGATTCCTTTAGATCTTCTATACTCGCTGATCTTTTTCCATCCATTATCCAAAAGGGCGTAAAATGATTATCCTTTGAGTCTAAATCTAAACCATAAGATGTAACATCCCCTAATAATTTGAAAATATATGCTTTCTTTTCGTCACCATTATCTCTGGCGTCCTGCATTGCTTTATAAAAACTGTGACTATAGTTGTGGTTTTCAGTTATTTCTTCTGAGCTTATAATTTCTTGCCAATTAGTCTCTAAAAAATCTTCCTTTGTTAACGATATATTAATCATATTTTTTCTCCTCCTTTAATGGATAACTGGAATGTTTAATTTTGTGATAATTCAGATGAAAGGTGAAGTAACATATAAAGGTTTTTCTAGTACAATTTATTGTATAATTAATTATACAATACTTTCCATAAATAGATGTGTAAATAGGGGAGATATAAATGGTAATGTTAAGTTGGAATGAACTAAGGGATCAATCTGTTTGTTTCTCAAAAGAATGGAAATAAGAAGGTGGAATTGGAGTACATAAAATATTTAAGGCATTAGGTAGGTTATGAGATAGTTATTATAGTAGTTGAATAAAGAAAAAATGTTTACTACTCTAGCAATGCACTGATAATGAATAGGGGAAGCCGCATGGATAAAAATATGAAAAAAATCGATAATATAAAATTCCAAGTAAAACAATTGATACAAGATAATTTATATAGGGAAGTTACATCAGAAACAAAACATAATATTTCAGGTATATATATGATTTATATAGACAATTTCACTTCTGAAAAGATTGTTCCAATTTATATAGGAAAAGCAGTAAATATACAGACAAGACATAAACAACACTTCGAAGAAATCATTTCTTTAAATAGACTTTCTTATGATGAGTATTATAAATATTTCTTTTCAAAATCTCAGTCTTTCTATGATGGGAATTTTAAGGCGTGTAAAATTTTTAAATACATGATAGAAAATAATTGTTCTCTACGAGATTTCCGTATGACTATCCTAGAAGAAGTAGATGAAGAATATTTAGAAGAAAAAGAGCAAGAGTATTTTAGACAGTTATTACCATCATTCTTTGGTTTTAACCAAATAAATTCCCGAACTGAATATCCTAAATTAAGACCGTTGAGTAGTTCAAAAACAGATCAGTATTTAACTTTATTACAGGAAGATATTGATTGTATATCATCTTATTACGAATATGGATTTACAAAGTTTAATCTTGAATATGCTTTTGATAGAGGTTATTCTTTCTTATTAAGAGATAATGAACAACTTAATAATGAAATACTTGAAAAATATGAAGAAGTTACTTCTAATGTAGATAAATTACTGAAACGATATAACCTTGATGCTGAAGAAAATGAAATTCAAAGATTGAATGAACAAAAAAGAAAAGCTTGGGAAGAATATTTAAGGGTAAGAGACGAATGTGATGAATCAGTAGATAAATTAGAAAACGAAATAATTGAGAAATTTAAAGAACTGAATATCTACAGCAACAAGATACCAGTTACTAATTTTATCCGTAGTATATTTTTTAGAGAGGAATCTGAGAAACCTAAATATAGAAAGAATTTTTATAAGTACTTAGATTCTCAGAAATGTGGCTTTGATTTTTATGAGTTTTTTGATAAGCAAATACATGAAGTAAACGATACATTTAAAGAAAGGGAAAATAAATCTAAACTTCATGATGAAGCTTGTGAACTAAGTACTCAAAAAAAGAATAGAAATACTAATGAAAGATATAAAATGATATTTCCTTCGATTCGATTCACTTCTTTTCCTTTGAGAGATAGATGCGATCCTAATACTATAGGTATAAAAGTAGAGGATGCTGTACTTAATACTTGTCATTTCAAAATATATATTTCGAACAATGCAAGGACTAGAAATTTTGAAATCAGAAAAGACCCAGATATTATTAGGTTTGATTATTGTTTCATTGATAATGAAGGAAATAGAACTGAAAAGAAGTACTATATTGATAATGAAACAACAAGAAATTGTCAGGCTGGAATAGAGTATTTTGAAAAAGATTTTTATGACATGTGGTCTATAAATAAAAAAGGGTTTAAAATTTCTAGCATGATAAATAATGAAGTAGATAACTCTTTCATATCAGTTTTAACTGAATATAAGCATGGAATTAATGATTATACAATAAAAGATAAAAAATTGATTAAATTATCGTCTGTATTGGATGAAGTCCAGCAACTAATCGATGAAGAAACTCAATTTAATATCGATACTTTCAAATTAGATAGTTGTTTAAGATTATGTATGATAAATGAGGGACTTCAAAATAACGAATTTGTAGAAAAAATGATTACAAAAAAATTACCTAAAATTAAGAAGCGTAAAAAGTCTTCAACAGCGAAAGATAAGAAAGTAGTAGATAAATCGAGCGAACCTAAAGTTGAAAGCAAGGTTAAAAGAGTAGAAGCTTATAAACAAAAAGTAATTAACAGGTCAAATAACACTATTGAAGCATTAAATTATGTTTCAAGTAAAGAAAAAGTAACAGCGAAATGTAAGAGCTGTGGACATGAGTGGGAAATACGTAGTGATCACTTATTAGCAAGACCATATTGTCCTTTATGTAGAAAAAATGACTAATAAATAAGCGATTGTATAAATACAATCCAAAATAATAAAATATCAATTTTATTACTAACATCTTAACAAGTAAAAATGAGGCAGCCATATCTATTTTGAAGATGTGACCGCCTCATTTTTATCTGTCTATTGATGTTAGAAGAATTATGGGTGATTTTATGGCATCTGTTAAAAAACGGGTTCTCAGATTGTCTTGTATTGCTTTTTAAGGAGAAAGTCCATATATTTATATTTTAAAATCAACAAAATGTAACAGTGGGCCTTCTGGTACTCGTGATGATTTTTTGTTTTAATTGATATGGATTTCTTTGATTATACCAAAAAACTAGAACGATGGAAAAATATACAGATTACTCAGCGTACTTGAATAGATAACCGCCTTCTTTGAATTTTCTTCCGGGAACAGTTTCTTTTCCAGTTTTCAAGCTGTGTTTCACCCATCCTTGATTTGCAATATTATTTTCTGCTGCCCATTTGAAGGTTTTAATCAATCCTTCGATAGTTTCAATATGCACTCCATCTTTATAAACTTCAATTGTACGAGTTCTTCCTTTCTTTCTTTTAGGATTAGACTCTTCGCATTGTTCTTGGGTAATATTTTTTAAATCCATTTTTTATTATTTACCTCCGATGAAATTTCTAGAGGTATTATATAATAATTACGAAGCTGGGGATAGTTTATTTCTACGAAAAAGAGCATATGTACGTTAATTACAAAGTATGTTAATATAACAAAAAGAGACATAAAATAACTGAAAGTTCAGAAAAGAAGAGAGTGAATACTGTTGAACTTACAATCAAAGCTATACATTAATGAATCAAAATCAATGAAAGAGTTGTTCGTGATTTCAAAGGAGTGCGGTATTAAACAACGTCATGGATTAAATAAACAGGAACTTTTGAAAGCAATTAATGAAGAAATTATGAAGCACAATCAAGAAGTTGAACAACAATACATGGAATGGAAAGCTGCTCAGTCTTTACAACCACCAGTTAAACAAGAAAAAAAGCCTGTTAGAAAACCTCGTAAACCGTTAGAACGAGTAAAACGCCCCATAGTGTTAATCAACGACAAAGATGAAGTAATTGAAAAATTCGAAAATCAGGCTAAAGCAATACATTACTGTGTGACTAACGGAGTTTGCAATGTTGGCTGGGCAAACTGCTCTTTGAAGACTGGTAAAGCGATGTACGTAAAAGACAACGGTAAGATTACAAAGTCTCAGAACGGAAAGTATCATGGAGTTGGGTACAGACTGTTATTTGTAATCTAAAATATAATTTCATTGACCGTAAGGAGATGATTTAATTAATCCCAAAAGATTAGTTAAGTCATCTTTTTTTTTATTTATGAGGATTTTTAATTTACGTTTTTCATCTGGCAGATATAAGAATCATGCGGACAAAGAACACAGACAAAACGTCTCGCATATCATATCGGCAGAGGTGAGGAGCATCATGGATTTTAACTACGAAGAAATAGGAACGTTTGATGCGGAGAAAGCTGCAAAAGCACTTATTGAGTTAGCACAAAAAATTAAGCAAATAGAGAAGAAAGTAAGCAAAAAAGAAGATGAAAAAGCAAGTTAGACCTGTACAAATTAAAGTGTACGGGTTTTCTTTTTTATTTTATAATTATTATAGGGAGTGATACATATGAATTCGACTGAATATTCTGTTTATTTAGAAGAACTCGAACAGATGAGAAAGTTGTTAGAGATGTATGAACAGCTTAAAGGTAACGAAGAATTTCAAGCTTTCTTTGAAGAGGAATACCGAATAAAAATAGAAAAACAACAAATATGAAAATATTAGATGGCGTTTATGTATATGAAGTTAATAATCATGATGGATATTACGTGGAACAAACACTTCAACATGTTACGGAACAAGAAATGAAAAAAGGTGAAACAGAATGGATTGAATTACGCTATCATTTTACGTTCGGTGATCTTGTGCAAGTTACGGGATATGATAAAGATGTTTTTCGTATCGTTGGGTTTCGCACAGAGGTGTGGCGGTATAAAAATGATGCCTGGGAAGATACAATATATGAATTATCGAGAATTACAGATGGTGAGTGGTTAGAGGCTGATGAATCAGATTTAACTTTGCTTGCGAATGCACAAACTGCTAATGCAATCTTGAAAAAAATGAAACAAGATAAAGCCGGGATGAATAAATTAGATTTAGGAAAATTGAAGTCAATAAACAACTCAAAAAAGGTGAGTATTAAAACAAGCAGACAAGAAATTATTGATGGATTATTAGATATTTATAACGACTATCAATTATTATACGAAACATTTCAAGATGAAGAATATAAAATTGTTATGGATGTCGTCCATAATTATTTAGTTAAATTAACAGAGAAAAAATAGTTAGAAAGCAAGAAGAAATTGAACAAAAATATATATTGTGTACGGTATACCTACAATAGTTAAAAAAATAATAAGCCCTTTAATGATAGAGTCTGCCCATTTATCTTCATGCATGAACTCTTCTTTTCTTTGCTCTATTTCATATTGATATTCCATTCGTATTTCCCCCTTCAAATAGCTTGTACTACATCGTATGCTGCAAGATGAAAGGATATGACAGACAAGTATGATTTGGAAAAGAAAATCTATTTTTCTAATCTCGTATACATAATTTTGGGATTTTTTCATAAAACAGAAATAAAGGGGTGATGCTCATGAAGGAAATTGAAGTCGTAATTGATACGGAAGAAATTGCGGAGTTTTTTTATGAGCAACTAATTGAGAGAGGGTATGTACCAAAGCGAGAAGAGATTGAAGATCTCGCTGATATTACATTTGAATATTTACTAGAAAAATGTATGATTGATGAAGTGTTTGATGAGGAGGAAGGGTGAAAGTAACGACGGGATCTACTCGTCGTTTTTTACACTTCAAAATTCTTTCTTTACAAACTTGTCACAAACATAAAGCGTAATTATTGATATAATAAAAAGAAAATTTTAAGCAAGAGGTGAAGGGATGTTCAAAAAAATTATTGATTCTTTACTAGGAAAGAAGAATAGATATCGTTCGTATTCAAGTAGTGATTATCGTCATAGAGGTCGTTCGTATTCAAGTAGTGATTATAACAAGAGGAGAAATTCTCATGGCTATGGACATCAGCATTATAAAAGAAAGCGTAAAAGCCGCAGCTTTTTTTCAAGTAGTTGATGAAATGGCGTGATATACTCGCCTGGTTTGATAGACCGCTGCGTATGGATACAATTGTCTCGCAGCGCTATAAAATTGAATCAGTAATTGGAATGGGCAGCTATGGCTTTACATATATCGTTTATGATTTGCAAACGAAAGAAAAAAGAGTTTTGAAACAGTTAAGACAAAGTAAGCAAAAATATATGTCAGGTAGAAGGTCATTCGCACAGGAGCAAGCGATTTTAGAGCAGTTAGATCATCCGGCAATACCGCGCTTATATAACGGCTTTATATGGAAAAAACAGCCGTTTTTTGTAATGGAGTACATGCCAGGTAAGAATTTTGAAGACTTCATTTTCAAAGATGGACATGTATATGAAGAGCGTGAGGTTTTTCAGATTTTATATAAAGTACTTGAGCCAGTTTCTTATTTTCATAGTAAAGGTATTATTCACCGAGACTTACGAATTCCTAACATTTTAATAAAAGAGGAGCAGATTAGTATTATCGATTTTGGATTAGCTAGATTTATAGAAGAAATCGATGAACGAGCATCTACCTATGAAGGAGAACAAGCCTATATGCGAGAAATTCACTATCGTAGTGATTTTTATGCGCTAGGCCACTTTACATTATTTTTATTATACTCTGGCTATGAATCTACTGCAAAAGAAGAAAGGCCATGGTATGAAGAGTTACAGCTAATGAAAGAAAACTGTGAAATTATTATGCGAATGCTACGGATGAAGCCTCCTTATTACGAAAATATACAAGAAGTTAGAGAAGATGTACGCCATGCATTAGAAAGGATGGGGGATACATGTTTCAAAAGTTTTTAGCAAGCGTTGGAATAGGAAATGCAAAAGTGGATACAGTTCTTGAGAAAGATGAATATTTAGTAGGAGAAGAAATTGTAGGTGTGGTTCATATTACGGGTGGATCAGTCAATCAACAAATTGAAAGCATTTATTTAACACTATCGACATCGTATATACGAGAAGTAGATGATAAAAAAGTAAGTGCTACATTCGATCTAGAACGAGTACGTTTAACCGAACCTATTACGATATCTCCAAATGAAAAAGTAGAAATTCCATTTTCATTCTCAATGCCAATTGAAGCGCCACTTACATTTGGAATGAAAACGGTTTGGATTCATACAGGTCTTGATATTAAGCACAGTATTGATCCGAGTGATCGTGATTACATTCAGGTGCTACCGAATGTGTTATTAAACAGTGTTTTAGATAGCGTAAAACAATTAGGATTTAGGCTTCGTCAAGCGGAGTGTGAAGAATTACCACGTCATTTACGTGCCAATATTCCATTTGCGCAAGAGTTTGAGTTCATTCCAGTTTCCGGACAGTATTATGGCAAATTGGATGAATTGGAATTATTAATTTTACCACGTGCTTATGATCGTTTGGACATTATTATGGAAGTTGACAGAAAAGCCCGTGGATTAGCAGGTTTATTTTCAGAAGCTTTAGACTTAGATGAAAGAGTTGTTCGCTTTACTGTAACACGTGAAGACATTCCAACGATGCAGCAAAAAATTAACAGTTATATTTCTTAATAAATGATGCATAAAAAAGAAATGGGGAGGAAAACTAAAACAACCGCTCCATTTCTTATTTTTATATAGTGAGGTTATGTATGTGAAACGATATCGACATGTATACTTGTTAAGTACGTTACTCATTTGTTTTGTCGGATTATCACTTTCGTATCATACCGCTTGTGTTGAGAGATTTGATGATGTTATTTCCAAATTTATTCAAGGTTTTCGGAACGATTATTTGACAGCTTATTTTATCTGGATGTCTTATATTGGTTCAAAAAAAATATATTTTCCAGTATTAATCATAGTTGTAATGTACTTTCTCATTCGAAAAAAGTTGTTAAGTGCGTTATTTTTAATCGTTAATTATTATGGATCTCGCTATCTTAACAGCCTCTTAAAATTATGGTACGAGCGCCCAAGACCGGATGTCACGCAGCTTGTTACAGCTACAGGGTATAGTTTTCCGAGCGGCCATACGATGAATGCTACAGCATTTTTAGGGTTTATCGCCTATGTAACAATCACAGAACATCGCATTACACTGCATAAAAAGTTGTTGCTTATTTTTATTACATGTTTTGTTATATTTTCTATTTCTGTTAGCCGTGTATATCTCGGTGTCCATTATCCATCCGATATATTAGCGGGCTGGGCAGCGGGTGGAAGTTGGCTTATTTTATGTATTATGTTTCATCAAGCATTCATCAAAAAAGAACCTATGTCATCATAGGTTCTTTTTGCATAGGTTCAACATGAATATGAGTGTGTAAAATTCCAAATTTTCGTTCTAACATTTCTTCAATTTTATCGGTAATATGATGGCTTTTACTCACGTCCATATGGGCATCTACTTCAATCGTAATATCCACATACGTTTGGTTTCCATACATACGTGCGCGAATATCAACAATATGTTCAACACCAGAAACGAGTCTGACAGCTTGTGAATATTCCTCCATTTTATCCGGATCAATGCCGTCAGTTAACATATGAGAAGCTTCTATAAAGATGTCCCACGCAGTTTTGCAAATAATAAAGCCAACGATTAACGCCGCAATTGGATCGAGGATAGGCATGTGGAACTGTGATGCTACAATGCCGACAACTGTACCTATACTCACGAGAGCATCTGATAAATTATCTTTTGCAGCGGCTTCTAATGCTTTACTTTTTGTTCGCTGCGCAATTTTATTATTATATTTGTACACGACGTACATGACGACAGCACAAAATAAGGCAACCCATGCTGCAAGTACATTTGGTGCGGTTTTTTGCGGATTGAAAAACGATTGAATTGCACTTACGATTACTTCTAAGCTGACCGTCGCCATAATAAAGGAGGCAACAAGTGAAGCGATTTGTTCTGCACGTGAATGTCCGTATGGATGATCCGGATCACGGGGTTTACGAGAAATTTTAAGACCAATTAATACAGCTAAAGAAGCACCAATATCTGTTAAGTTATTTAAACCATCCGCCCGTAATGCACTGGAAAGGGCAATATAGCTAATTACGATTTTCAGTGATGATAAAAATATGTAGGCGATAATGCTGACAATAGCTCCTTTATCAGCTTCTTTATTAGAAAGTGAATTCATAATGATCACTCACCTTTCTGTTAGGAAATTCTTTCTATTAATAGAGTATCAAACGAAACTCGTGTGGGTCTATACAAACATTGTTGACGCTTTATAGTTTTTTAAGTAGGGGATAACAAAGTTTCGCAAAGGAAAAATATGTTGCAAAGTACAAAGTGAGAAAAGGTAAAAATTTCATCGGATTTCCTTTACGATATAAGGAAGGGGGGAGATGCGCAAAATATTATCCTGCTTTTTACGATCCTTAGTATCACAGGGGGTAAGTCGTCCAATGAGGAAGCAAGATATTTCTATGCTATCGATATCTATTTCGAAAGGATTTGGCGGTTTAAATGAAGCTTATTTTATGAATATTGAATGAAGATGAACAAAAATTAAAGGGGATTAGTAATCTGCTATATGATTTGTTAATTACATATAAAAATGGAGATGTATCTTGGAGATGAAGGAGAAAGAAGTATCCTAATGTATATTGGTCAGGAGGAAATAGCCTATTACACTTCTGAAGAAATGACTAAGTAATTACGAAAGAAAATCATTAAAAAAGACTAAAAAAGTGCCTCTGAAAGAATATATCTCAGAGGCACTTCTTCTATTTTAGTATGCTTCTAAAAACTCAGTAACTTGCTCTTCTGTTTTTGCGTTCGCACTATGTAAATGACCAAGTTTTTCACCATTTTGATACACTAATAAGCTAGGAATTCCCATTACTTGATACTCTTCTGCAATACTTGGGAACTCATCTTTATTAATAGAATACCATTCGAATTTCTGGAACTCTTCCATTACATCTCCGATAAAGTTATCCATCCGTACACAATCTGGGCACCATGTAGTGAAGAACTTAACTACTACTGGCTCCTCGCTTGCGATAATGTCCTTGAATTCCTTTTCAGACTTGATTTCTTTCATGTTTTTCGCTCCCTTTACAATTGTTTTATTTTGTATTTTTTTAGGTGGTAATTTCATTAAAAAATCGAAACTTCTAACGAATTTCTAACGAACGGTTTTATTTCCGAACAATTCGTTTGCAAATTGGTCCACCGCAGTTTCTTGAAGTCCTGGTACGACATGTGAGTAGGTGTCTAATGTGATGCCTACTCTTTTATGTCCTAAACGTTCACTTACAATCTTCGGATGAATACCTTGTTTCAACATTAAAGTTGCATGAGTATGCCTTAGATCTTGGAACCGAATATCAGGAACCTCACTTTTCTTTATAAGCTTTTTCCAGAGCTGTGTCAAACTTCTGAAATTGCAAGGATTACCATTAAAGGTAGGGCAGACTATATCATAATCGTTATATTCACTTCCGTAACGTTCTTTTTCTACTTTTATTCGTTCATGATGTTCTTCTTTCAAAATCAATGTCTTTCCATTGTAGACCTAGTATTTCACATTTACGCATTCCACAAGTGATTGCAAGAAGATAAGCTACATAATAACGACTATCCTGAGCATTTTTTAAAAAACGCAGTACATCTTCCTCAGACCAAGTGTTTACTGTTTTTTCTACCCCTTTAGGTGGACTTACAACATCCGCAACATTCTTTTTAACAATTTTATGTCTCATTGCATAAGAAAGGGCAGTACGAATAATCTGATGTATACTTCGTACCGTAGTGGGCTTCATACTTTCTGATAGATCACTATAAAATTTTTCAAGATCTATACCCTTTAATTTTTGCATTGGAATGTTACTGAGTTTTGGTATAATACGATTATTAATATGTTTACGATAGTTATAGTACGTGGTTTCTCTAAGCTTTATCTTCCTAGCTTCAAGATATTGAATAAAGAATTCACGTGCTCTCATTTTTGTGGGCTCGATATACGAGCCTTCTTCAATTTCTACGATTCTTTTAGTCATATCGGTTTGCGCTTCTTTTTTCGTTTTATATCCTGAAAACCATTTTTGGCGTCTTTTGCCCGTTTCAGGATCGGGACCAATGTCTACTATTATTGTCCACTTCGAACCTGATATTATCTCCTTAAGGTAGACAGTGTAAAAAGACCATGAACAAACATGGATGTTACACTTCTACTTGGAGGGGATTTTATTATGGTTAAAAAAGGGGGTAAATTTCAAACTTATTCAGATGAATTAAAGATACAAGTTGTAGAAAGTTTTTTAAATGATGAGGGTAGCCAATCAGCTATAGCGAAGAAATATGGGCTTAAAAGTAGAACACAGTTAATGGATTGGGTTCGGAAATATCAAGAAACAGGCGGTATTTCAGACTCACGGGGAAAAAACAACGGTAATAAGGGCTTCAAAAACCCCTTGAAAGGTCGTTCTCGTACGAAATTCGATAGTATGGAAGAAGAATTAGAATACTACAAGGCACAGGTGGATTACTTAAAAAAGTAGTATCCAAATCTGTAAAAGATGTCCTTGCTCAGTTAAATCGTTCCAGTTACTATAAGTGGCGTTTAACACGTACTCAAAGACAATTACGCTTTTCAAAGGAGATACATTGCGGGAACAGATTCAAGCAATTGAAACATACATCTATCATTATAACTACAAACGATTCCAAAAACGACTCAACCACCGAGCTCTGATTGAATATCGAATCTCGATGGCTGCCTAATCTTTTTTTAAAAGCTGTCTACTTGACGGGGGTAAGTCCAGGAAAACGCGTTGTTTTTAAAGTAGACAACCTTCGTTTCTATGATTCTCTATCTTGGCAGGATAAAGATGTTGCTGGTTCTTTAGATGCAGGATTAGGATTCACGATCGATGCTAAGGTAAATATTAACGGATCATCACAATACAAAGTGCATAACAGCAAAGGAAAAACATACTATGTAACTGCAAATGAAGCCTATGTATATGTGAAGTAAGAGTTGTAAAAGAGCATCCACTTAAAGGATGCTCTTTTGTATAATATATTTTTTACTGCTTGTTTAATCATTTTATCAAGATAGTTATGTTTATTTACCTAGAAAGCTTGAAAGGCATTTAGTCAATCAAGGTTATCAAAAAATTATTCAAAGTCTTCAAACCAACAAGTGAAAAATCGTACTTTGTCATTAAAAAACACTGTACCTTCAGTATTGATAGTAGAGCTAACAGAAATTTTCCCCTTATCCCACAACCACTTATTTGATATCTTTTCAAGTATTTTTTCTGCTTCCTTAATATCAAGAATGCTTTTTGACGTTTCTATATTACACACAATCTTAAACCAACCATCAAATTTCCAGTAAGGTTCATTTGAGCTTACATCATGTGAAGTAATCATGGTGTCTATTTTTTTAAATAATTCATGCAATATTGTCAATGCTTCGTTCTTATTCTGACATTCTACAAATAAACTAAGTTGGAACATAATACTCCTCCTAATATGTTAGTGTGAAATTGTGCCATCTGGAGCAACGTTAATATATTTTTTTCCATTCTTCGTATATTTTCCCCATTCCTTCAATCCTTTTTCGGAGAGTTGTACATCCCATTCGAACTCAAAATTCTTTTTAGGATCCCCATGATAAGGGCCTTTCGTCCATACATTACCAAATTTATCAACGTACCCATTAAGCTGCCTATTAAACTTAACTTCCTTCCCTGGAATAAATCTGAAATGTCCTTTATTAGGTAACTCAGCCCTTGTCATTGGATTTGTTATATTATTTTGATACTCTACCCCTCGTTCTTCTTTGCGTTTGTAATAACCTCCATAAGCATCATTACCCATATCCTTAGCTTCATTAAAAAACCTTAGATCAAGTCCATTGGTATTAGCAAGAGCAAATTGATTTTTTGGCATTAGAATATTATTCAGCATGTCAACGCTTTGCTTAAGCTTATCGAAATTTATTACGTTTTTAATACCTTGTATAAAGTTTACACTTTCACTAAGTGTTGAGGTTTCACCTAACTTTGGAAATTTACCGAATTTTGAAATTTTATCTACACCTTTTGTTCCTACCAATAATTCGGCAGCTGCTAATTTAACTTGCATTTCTACATTTCCAAACCATTTAGCTCTGCTATTCCAATCTCCATTTACAACATCTTGATTCCATGAATCAGAAATAGCTTGTTCTACAGCAGCAAATGTTTCGTCGATATGAGAAAGGGCATACATAGCGCTTTCAAAACTATCTATTGGGTGTAAGACTGTATTTAATATTCCTTTAAGTTCATCTAATACAGCTTCATTTTGTCCTTTTTTGTAGTTATAATATTGCCCGAGCATAGGAGTATTTTCTATCTGATGAATAATCTTTTCGTACAACTGATCCATAGTTTCTACGTTGTTTTCGACAGCATTTTTAAATTTATCAAATAACGATTTGTCTATTGTACTCTCTTCCTCAGACTGACGCTTCATATCTTCTGTAATCGCTTGAATAGAAGTCGTCCACTCCATATTCAACCCTTGCATACTAAATGTACCACTTGCGAGACTAAAGCCTTTTCCACTTTGCACTTCTGCAACACCTGTCGCAATGCTAGCGGCTAATTGAATTGCTGTACTATAGTTATACTAGATGTTTGATTAAACTCATACAGGTGATCTAACTTTTCTTGAAGTTTTTTCCTTATAACAGTGAAAAGATTCGCCATAGCGTCCATACCTGGTATTGGCATAGTTTGAGTGATGGCTTCCATACTTGCCTTCATTCGGTCAATTTCTTGAATTTGTTCTAATATTTCTTGTTCGATTACATCCGTTGAAGCTACCTTGGATTCAAATTGACTTGGAAAGGCATCATTCTGACGGATTAATTCTTCACATAAGTAAATAATCCCTTGTGCTAAAGGACGAAAGGTTTGTACAAAAAATGATTTTGCACTGCTATATGTTTGTCCTTGTAGAACAGTATCAATTGCAAAAGCGTCAATGGACTGAATAGCTTGTTCCATCCCTTGAATGGTAGCCGTACATACAGCATTCATGCTTTGAGTCTGGTTCTGTACTTCTCCCAAATACATATTTAAACTCATGCATTGACCTCCCTTGCTAATTGTTGTTGCTGATAGGAAAGGTCATTTTCTAAATCACTAAGGTCTCGTCTTTCTTTAAGCAACGTTTCTTTTTGGTTTTCCAATTCGAATGTAAGTTTTCGCTCAATGTGTTGTGCTTCTTGACGCATATTCATAAAAAAATGAGATAATTCTCTATCGCCGTGCCAAGTTTCTAAAATACGGTTAAATAAACGATTACTTCGACTTTTCCATTCGTGAAAGTCTGCTTCCGCATGCTCCTGGGTTTGAATCGCGGATTGATTTTGGTCCTGTTCTTCAAATACATTTCGTAACTTTTGATTTAATTGTTTGATTTGGTTTTCAATATCTCGACTCATCTTTTTCTTCCTATCGTTTTACCTTTACGAAGGTGGCCACATTAGCGAAAAGTATTTTGAAGTTCGTTATCCATTCTCTCAAACTCGTTAGCTACCGAATGAATATTATCGACCGCTTGTTGAAAAGCGGCGCAAAATTGTTTCGTTAAATCAAACGCTTGTTGATTCGCTTCCTGCGCTTTGGAATTAACAGTTAGCGTAGTTCGTGCCGCCTTTGTTATAGAACGATTTGTCGCACTTTGGATTGTATCCGAAGCGGCTCTCATTTGCGTTGCGATTTGTGCAGCGGTTTGAAAATTACTTTGAAATTGTCCCATCGCATAGATCCTTTCTATATTTCTATGAACGTATTAAGGAAGGGAGTGCCTAGTATGTATGTCCATTATCCTACTGTTCTCCATAGGAACACTCCTGGGAAAATATTGCGAATTTAATTATAGCAATAATTGGCTATGTTTTCCTTGAAAAATTCCTTTTTATAACATGTGTGTTTTTACAGTCTTCAGTCGGTGGGGGAGAGTTCATAATGAGAGAAAGGGCTTTGCCAGGAATGAAATGATAAATAAAGAAATTAGATATGGCTTAACATAGTAGAAGTGGGTATAGTATTTATAATCGATGCAAAGGTGACTATTAATGGTTAACCACAATACAAAGTACACAACAGTAAGGACAAAACATACTATGTTACTGCAAACGAAGCCTATGTAAACGTCTATTAACCTAGCAACGGCATGAAAAAGAAACCGATTCCTACTAAAGAGTTGGTTTCTTAGAATTATTATGTCAAATGTTTAATGATGATAAATATTACACGATAAACTCAAAATATTCCAGAAAGTCAATGTTATTCATATTTTCTATACCACCATTTTCTTCTATGTGAACATATATTTTGTGAATGCATTTATATAATAAGGAAATATGTTTCTCAGGCATATCATCTAGTAAAATAAATGCTTCAATACGGCTAGTTGCATTCTTTACAACTTTAAAATTCCATCTACTATAAAGCTCTGGATTTAACATACAAGATTCCGTATCTGGACCGAAACTGTAAATTACATTTTCTTTATCCTCATTCTCTTTCATTATTGCTATTAGTGGATATCTCCCCATTTTTCTCAACACTCCTTAATCAAAAACTTTATCAAGAGGAATTTTTAAATGCTCATCAAAAGGTATCATTGGTTCGGCTTCAGGTGAATCCCATGGGCGTCCTGAATTAACTGTCTTACGATGTGCTGTTACATAATCAGTTTTAAAAATTCCTTCAAATCGAGATTCAAAGTATTCATGTTTAAGTAATTCTATGTCATTTTCATGATGAATACCTTTTTCTAACCGTTGCCAAGCTCTTGCAATTCCAAAATCAGGGTCAAACCTATCTAATCCTCGATCAAGATCATGTTCTTTCATAAAAAGATGTTCTTTAATACGATTGATTCTTGCTTCTTTCCAACCGGTATTTTTAGCAATTGCTGAAACATCAGAAGTTGAAGCTCTAATTTCATTATACATTTTTTCTACATGCACAAGTCCGTCATCATATTGGGTTATATAACTTCTTGCCCCAGACTCAAGTAATTTTGCATCCTCAACAACTTTTGCTTCCTTATCATCAGCGAATCCGAATCATGCTCATTTTTATCTCATCGATTTGAAGGCAGAAGGGCTAGAATTCAGCAAATACAAAAAATTACAACAAGTCGAATCCATTGCGGAAACACCTGAACAAGCTCATGCTATGCTGATAAAAGTTATAGAGAAGATGAGTGGGCATGGTAAATATATGAAAGAACGAGGAATCAAGAACATTGTCCATACAAAAGAAAAAGACCGGTATTTCATTGTAGTAGACGAAGGAGCAGTACTTGCGCCTTCAAAAGGGTTACCAAGAGGACAAAACCAAATGTTAGAGAAATGTCAATATATGCTCAGTCATATCGCACGAGTTGGGGGAACACTTGGTTTCCGCATCGTCTTCTGTACGCAATATCCAACTGGTGACACATTACCGAGGGTTGTAAAGCAAATGGCGAATGCAAAACTGGGATTTCGTTTACCGACGCGTACAGCATCCGAAGTAGTGATTGATCAATGCGGTTTAGAGGATTTACCATCTGTGCCAGGTAGAGCAATATATATGAAAGACAACTTTACAAAATTGCAAGTTCCATTTATTGACGATGAGCTTATGTGGGAACATCTAAAAGAATATGAGGTGGAGAAGGATGGACACATTGAAGCAGTTGAAGAAGGAACGTCAGATGGAGATACTTGCGACGATTAGAAAACTGCAGTTTGCAACAAGAAGACATTTGATGCGCGTACATGATATGGGTGGCATACGAAATGCAAACCGTATTATGAAAGACTTAACTCCATTCGTAAGTCGTGTAACCTATTATAAAGAGTATGTATATTACCTCAACAAAGAAGGTCATGCACTATTGGGCGAAGGGAAAGTTGTTTCAAGAAATAGAATGGAGCATGCGCTTTTACGAAATGAAGCCTGGTTACATCTATATTGTCCAGACGATTGGCAAATAGAAACGGAAATATGTTATAGAAAGAATGGAGAGAAAAAGAAGATTATTCCAGATGTAAAATACAGTGATGAAGAAGGGATACTTCATGCAGTTGAAGTAGATCGTTCACAAAAAATGAAGATTAATGAAGAAAAGCTAAAAAAGTATGAAGAGTTCACGCAAATTTATAAGCAAAAATATAATGGAAAGGTGCCAATTATTCATTTCTTTACAGTTACAAAATATAGGGAAAAGAAATTGGAACAGTTAGCAGCAAAATATGATATATATGTGAAGGTCTATGTGATTCAAAGTATATAAGAGTGTAGCAAAAAATAACCGCCCCTCTACTTATAAGTAGAGGGGCGGGGGTTACGAGGGATAAACATCTTCAAATTTAATCCCAACAAGCATATGTTTCATCATTATAAGGCATTGTGCACTATCATTAACTGTGAAAGAACAAACTTCCCGTTTAGTTTTTTTTACAACCAAAACATCAAAACTAATGGCTAAAACGTCTGTAAGATAGTCTTTGTCCTGAGTATCTATAGCGATTAAAATATTATAAGTATATCTTGGAAAAACACTCCCAGTGTTATACCAGAAGATCCATGGTTCAGCATCTTGCTTATTTAAATTAATAAACATGTTAGTAATAGAATCGGTCACCTGACTCACAATATCTTGGTTTATACTTTCTCCCCAACGATAAGTAGGAAATGCTAATATATCTTTAATAATCAGATTACTAATTTTCTCGATCAATTCTGAAATTTGAAGTGCTTCTCCTCCGATGATTGCTTCCTGTGACGACTTCAAAAAGTTTATATCACGATTTGATTCTAGCACGTTGACTAGAGTGCGAGGATCAGTGAAATCATTAAAATCCATATCCAATTCTTCAAAGAATTTCTTTAATTTAAGAACCTGTCCAAAATGTTCTTGTTTCACAGCAAACACATTATGAAAGTGATTATTCCCCATTTTTCAACAGTCCCTTCTAGATAGAGCATAAGACAGATATATGATGGGAATTCCAATATATAACTATTTTTTGTTTTAAAATGTGGTACTGTACCTTTTTGAAAATAAATTGTCATAAAGTTTTGAAAAATAAGATTGTTTAGGTTCATTTTTTTTGTTCACTGTAGTTTGAATAAACAGTGAACAATTTCGTATGTTAAGGATGTTCAATAGACAGTATCTAATGTTTGTTATAGTACTTTGTTTTTAAGTAATGGGTTTGGAAACTAATTTTTGATCATATTTCTGTTAGTTTCGTTAAAAATAAATAAAGTTTCTTATAGGACGTTGTCCATTATGGACAAACTATATAGAGGGATAAATAGATAAACGGAAGAGTAAATATAATAATATGTTCTTAAGTGAATAGTTATTTTCATAATTGGTACAAATTTATATTTGGAGGCGTATTATGAAAAAGAAACTAATTGCTATATCAGTTGGTTATATTTTAATCTTAAGTGCATGTGGAAATAATAATGAATCTAGTAAAAATGAGTATAGGTTTAATGGTACCTGGGAATTGATAGACAAGACTAATACAAAATGTCCACCTACAATCGTGTTTTCAGGGAAAGATAAGATGGTATGGAAAGGACTCACTAAAGAGGGAGATAAGAAAACTGCGGAGTTACAATATACAAGAATATTTGAGGATGAATTCCAAGTAAAACTTACTGATCTTAAGGTTAATGGAAAAACAACAGAAAGCAGTGAAGAAGAAAAAACTACTGTTAAAATGATAAGAGATAATGATAGGTTACGCCTTGTGAATAATGGTAATTCTTGTACTTATTCATTAAAGTAATTATTTATTTTAGATATCATTTTATTGATAATGCGTTTAAAAGTACTCTTTAATGAGTGCTTTTTTTATTGGATAAATTGGACTTCTAAAAAGATATGCTCGACTTTGAGCTTATTAAGCACAGTGGAAGGGGATCGCGAAAAGCGAGTCCCTTCTTGGGGCAGCGCCACACCACCATCAAGTTAAGATTTTGAAGTATCTCCTAAACGAAAAAAGAATTTATTACGTAGCCATAAACATAGGTAATAATGTTTTTAGTTATTAGGGAGTTCAGATAAAATACTCCAAATCATCAATTAAATTATGGAATTTTTAAAATCCCATAATTTAATTGATGATTTGCGTCATAATGGCAGTGAGAGTGATGAGTAATAGAAGAAATACAATGGAGGTTTTTAGTAGAAGAAATATAAAAAAGTGCTAACAAGTTTGCTAACAGAACTGCAAACCAAACGAACACTTCCAAGTAATGGTATGAGTAAAAAAATAAGGACAAGCAGTCGTACCTGCCGTCCTCATTAGGAGAAAGATTACCCTGGATAAAAACCACGAATAATCAGAAAACACGCTCGTAAATAGTGTTAACGTAAATTTAAATATATATACAACAAAATGGGATAAGCAAAAAATGCTTATCCCAAGAAGGGTAATTTAGGAGAAATTCAAAACACCAAAATGACTCGTATTGGTAAATAGGTTCGTTGATAGTATATGTGAAATGAAAAAGATTATACGAAAAGCAGATAGCTCTTTATGCTATCTGCTTACGTTGAAAATTATGTTTTCTCAAAAAACAGTAATACAGCAACTCACTTATGGGTAGTTTGTGTGAATTAAAAAAGTTTATACGAAAAAAGGGCAGACAACGCTTTTAGTTGCCTGCCGGTGGGTTGAATGAGTTAGCGAATTGCAATAAATTGCGTTCTCATTACAAGAAGAGTGAAGCCGCTAGTTCGGACGGCTTAAGGATAGTGTGGGCTAAGAAATATGAATTTATGTGAAAAATGTAATCTGTTATGTCCAAATGAAGAAATAAATAGATATTCATCAGACAAGGGAAATGGAGCATATCTTTAATGAGGTGTGGAAAACTGTCAAATTGGGAGAAACCTTAAAAAGCTAGGCGATAGCCTAATCGAAGAGAGAACGGAGAATATGGCTGAAGAGAGAAACTGGGATCAAATCTGTACAAAGGCTGAGAAGTTACGTGCAGCTGATGAAAAAAGTGGACTTGGGGGAAAATCGCTGAACAGTTTGGTGTTGCGGAAGGGAATTTGTACTACTACATTTCTAGAAGACGAGAAGCAAAAAACATACCTAGAAAGCGTGTAGGAGCTCTGGAAGTTCCCTTAGCAACCCATCTTCTAAGCGGAACGGTTCAGGATTTAAATGATGTAAGAAGTGGAGCATATGAAGTAATGGAACAGAATCGTGAGTTATCGAAAGAAGTTGAACAGCTGCAGAAAGAACTTCTAGCAGAAACAACAGCGAGATCGTGAGGATGATTACAGCTCTTTATTAAATGAATTCAAGTATCAAATTTGAATTCCATACAAATATACAGAGATCATCCTATAAATAAAAACTCTACTCTCATCATATAGAGAGTAGAGTTCATGGATGCAGTTGCTGAGTTCTCGGGATGGTGAACACCAGCAACTAAATAATATCATGAGTATTCAGAAAAAACATCGAGTAAATGTTTCCGATTTTTCAAATAATAGTTAATTAAAATGAAATGAATAAAAGCGTTATTTGAATAGAAAGAGATTAGGGAGTGACAAGATGAGAAGTTTCACAAATTATCAACTTTAAATCAATATGCATAGTATGAAAGATGGAAGGTGAGAGTATTTACGAGGAGGGGGGGAAACGAATGTTTCCCAATTATTTTTACAATGAAATGCGAATGCGTCCTTTAGGAGGGCAGGGTCCTGCGCAAAGTACAATTCAAGCTGTTCACCAGGCTATGCAAGCACAGCAACAAGCGTTACAAGCACAACAAATGCACCAAAGTATACAACCTCACTATTCATCACAATATTATTACCCCATGTATATTACACAGGATGGAATGCTTTTTTCAGGAATTCCGCATGAAACTGTATATGGTTTATAGCAAATAATAACAGGAGACATTACTGTTCGATGGACACTTATTCATAAATAATTTAACAAAACGCTTTTTAATTAAGTTTCAGCTTAACAAAAGAGGATCTGCCACGAATAGCAGACCCTCTCTTAAAATGGCAAAGAATAACTCTTACCTTACTCTTTTATCTGGCGAGGAGAAACGAAGGTTGTGCCAACAGGATTAGCTTTTGAGATTCCACCAGGATACGAATTACAAGTACGACCACGTAGCGGTATGAGGCGTGACACGAAGCTACGAGTGATATTAGGTACGGTTGATAGTGGTTTTAGGGGAGAAGTTGGTGTCATTGTTGATAACGATGAACGAGTATTGGGAGTGAATATGCAGGCTCATGTTATTGAAAGAGGAACGCGCATTGCTCAAGGCGTTATAGCCCCAGTGGAAACAGCACATTTTGTGGAAGTGGACGGGCTATCGGAAAGCCAAAGAGGTAAAAACGGATTCGGATCAACAGGAACTAAGTAATACCAAATTTAAATTTTCTTCAGGCTGAAAATTTAATGAAACAAAAAGTAATGAATAAAAGGAAAAATCCCTGGGGGACAGGGATTCGATAAGGGAGATATTGTTGTCGTGCAATGTCGAAATTTGGCATATTCAACAAATTAATATTATCACGAATTTTTAGGGGATCGTGATAGTGGATGTGTCAAAAATGTGTACGGGTTTCATATACAGGCGTTATTTTACAATTATCTCGGCCGGGCCCTTCATAAGGAAGAAAGTGGTTTTAAGGATTTTTAAGAAAAATAAAAAGGACAGCCGATATTTGCGACTGAACTCTTTTTATAAAAATCTTTATTTATCTTCAAGAGGTTTCATAACACTAGATGGAAGTTGATTGGTTGGAGCTAATACAGATTCTTCACTTGCTGGTTGAAGTGTTTTTAATTTTAGGAGTACACCTGCCTCTGTAGCAATTTCGTCCTCTTTTGCTTGATGGCTTGATGTAGATATATTTTCATTCGCTTTCTCCATTTTACATCCCTCCCTATTACATGTAGGTATACAAGCGACATAATTGTTGAAAATTACTAAAGTGTTTTTTAGTATTGCACTGATTATGAATAAAATGTATTGAAAAATCTTTTAGTAATAAATGCCGTTGTAACAATAGTATAGGATAGATTTAAAATATTATGCTGGATGGGAAGAGAGATGGAAATTAAACAAAATAAAAGTGTTATTTAATAGCAAATAAAAAGAGAGAACACATATGAATGTGCTCTCAGAAAGGTAGATTTTTTATGAGAAAGGTCTACATAAAATAATATATGCTTGTCTCAGTTAAATGTGAAAAAAATCAACAAAAACGCTATTTTGTATGTAATAAAAATGCCCTCTTTCAATATGAGGGCATATGAGTAAGCATGTCTTATATCCATAATATATGCTTACCCTATCAAATAGTGACAAGTTAATAAAAATAAAAGAGCAGCTAGCAAAAGCTAACTGCTCGGCTCCAATGGGGGGACTGGAGAAAGATTATTGTATCTACATTATTGACAGAATATTGAATTTCATTCAAACGGAAATGTTTATTAGGGAAGTCACACCAAAATCTTTGTTATTAGCCATATTAGATATGAATATTATTACTCTAAAATACAGAATATAGACTAATAAACAAGCTGTTTTTTGTGTTTAATCATAGAATATGATGAATCCTATTGTGAAGAGGAGGTAATCATATCTATGAGATGTAATTGTCATTTTAATCGCTTTCGAGATTGCGGTAGATTTTGGGATAACTTAATGTTCTGTAGATGCAGACATAGAGATTGTGATGACCGTCGTTGTAGACGCGACTGTGATTGCGATGATTGTCGTCGTAGACGTAAACATGATCGTGATTGTGATCGCGATGAGCGTCGAGAGTGGTAAATTTTTTTGAAAGAGTGCTTTTCTTCAAAGCACTCCTTTTTGTTTATGGATTTTCTGAATTCTTTATTGATAGTAGTTATTTAATAGAAAGAATGTAGTTGTAATTTAATTTAAGGGCTAACAAAACAAACGAACACAACGAACAAAAATAGAGGAGGGAATTATGGATTCTAAAGTAACGTTTACTATGCAAATGAATGGTGAGAGTAAAGATGCAACTGCATATGTGAGTTGAATTACCAATTTAATACAGCAGAGAAAATGGTTTGTTCCTATTGGTCAAAGTCTAAAAAAAATCATTTATCATGATTTTGATGAAACACCACACATGGCAATTGGATGAAGAATTTAGTAAATTGAAAAAAGTTTTATAAATTGCACACCTTTTGAACTAGGCAAGCATATATTGAAGTATGGGACAAGCGTAAATCGCTTTTTTCATACTCATTGAAAACTCCTTATCACGAAAGAGCACTGTCGAGTGCTCTTTTTAATTTGGAATATATACATAGGTGAAAAAGCTTGGAGAAGTCATTTCATGCACAAAATGAAATGTATGAAAATATAATGGGAAAATGTAGGGAAGACATAAATGTTATTATTTTACAAGTGGGTATTGATGTCCGTGAATCCATGATAAATAAGATGATTCTAATATAGGTGGATGAATAATATGAATCCAAGAAATTTAACGGTTACGGGAGCATGGTTTCAAGTAGGTGGAAATACGATAGCTGCCATTGGAACTACAAGAGGGTTTATAGGAGAAGAAAATGTTGAAGAACCACTTGTAATTGTAGGTGGATCATTACAAGCTCTTGGATATATACTGCAATTGATAGCGTTAAAAGATTCCTTTGAAAAACAAGGGATGAAAGTAGAAGAAACTGCACTGAGTAAAGAGGAACAAATGAAACAAAGAAATAAATCTTTGGAGAAAACAGGGATTGAATTATTAGCTTTAGGGAATGTTTCAAATGTAATAGGAACGTTTTTTAATATACAAAAAGAAATGGAAGAGAATGATTATCTCATTATCACAGGAAATAGTCTACAGTCTATTGGTGCATTTGTAGGGGTAGAGGTGGCACTGAATGAGGAGCCTGAAATTCCATGGTTGATTGTAGTGGGTAATTCACTACAAACGCTAGGAGCTGGATTGCAAGCATTTCAAGGCATACACAACATATCCAAGGAAAACCAAATGATTGAGAAAAATGATAGAGAAAAAGAAGATGAGAGATTCGTTGGACTAATTGGTATTTGGATACAAGCAATCGGTACAGCAGTTTCAGCAATTGGAATCACACAAATGATAGAGGATTGAGTTTGAAACTTTAGCTATCGAGAAATTAGTATGAAGATTCATATGAATGGAAGGAAATATTTCATTCTCTTTTAAGGTCGGACAAGGACTTTAGGGAGAATTATTTTCTATAGCTCAATTTTTGGTAATTTAAAAGAATAAAAGATGTTTTATAGTGTAGGTTTTTCTTCTTTCCTGTCGAAGATGTAATAAAAGGGAGGTAGTAAAATGGCACAGTTTGAAGTTGGAAAAATCACTTATTTAGGAGAGAGAAAAGAAGAAATAGATTTTCGAATAGCTTATGTAAGGATTGATGACTATTTAGACTGGGAAGTCATTATACGTGGAACTACTGATAAAGATACAATTTTTATTGAAATAATGAAGAAAAATGAGCAACCAGTATTTGAATTTATTACTACTGAAGGTGAAGTTCTTCAAGGTAGGACAAAAATAGTGAAATTTATCCCGAAATTAATTGATACAGAAATTGATTTATTTGGTATTGGAAAGTTAAATGGTTATGAAATAAAAAGCGTCCAATAGGACATAGCCATCAAGTTAAGACTATGTATAATTTTCAACAAAAACAACCAACGCGCCTAATCATCTATAAATTAACAGAATCTGAACATACAAAACGATTAGAACGGCATAAAAAAGAAAAACGACGAATGCCTAAATACGCGAGTGGTATCAACTTGTTTATTACAAAGATAAATGAAACTGACATGACGGCGCATAAAATTTATCAATTCTATTCTCTTCGTTGGCAAGTTGAAATTTTATTTAAAACATGGAAATCTATTTTTGGTATTCATGCGGTAAAAAAGATAAAACTCGAGCGATTCCAGTGCCATTTATATGGACAGTTAATTGCGCTATGTCCAACAAGATACTTCTCATTTGAAGGGATTGTTATCGGACTTTATTGAAGAGCACGAGATTGATGAGACGTTATTTAAATCCATCCTACGTAAGATGGATTTTGACCGAATTCAATTTGAGAAAGATATATTTCATTATTCTGGTGGACAAAAGAAAAAGCTGCTTATCGCTAAAAGTTTATGTGAAAAAGCTCATTTATATATATGGGATGAACCATTAAATTTTATTGATATTTATTCGCGTATGCAGATTGAAGAGCTTATTCAACAATTTAATCCCACAATGGTTATTGTTGGGCATGATAAGGCATTTCAACAAACAGTTGCAACAAAAACTATATCTATATAGTTCAAAGTGCATGATTGAAGATATAATCAGTAAATCGAGTCATTAAACTATAGGGTGCTTTAATGGAGTGATGAAAAAAGCCTAATTTCTCTACAATCAATTGAGAAATTAGGCTTTTTAATAGGAAAAGTAGGGTACATATTAACAGAATGCACTCATAAATGGGAATATGATATAAGACCATAAGGTTTTCCTACTATTCCCTTTAGGGGGGAAGTGTCAAGTAATGATGTTATTTGTTGTATATGAAGAATTAACTATTCTTTATAATTATAGTACAGAGCTATTAGATAAACACTTTCCTACATATAGGCCACTTGCTGCTGCTTGAGATAATGAATGAGTAATACCTGAACAATCTCCAATTAAATACAATCCAGTAATAGTTGTTTCAAACCTTTCATTGATTTTAATCGTAGGAGCATAAAATTTCCCATCAATTCTATATAGTAAAGTATCCTTATTGATAGGTTCTCCGATAAATTGTTCTAAACGTAGCAAAAATTCTTTGAGTCCTTCAATGTATAATTGAGGGATTTCTTTATTAAGATCTCCATAATCCCCCTGTAGTGTAGGTTGTATATGATTATATTTCATCATCTTTTCCAAGGTAGGTTGTCCCTTCAATAAATCCTCCAAACGCTGTACAACAATTCGATCTCGTCCTTGGTTAATTCCTTTTATAATTGTACTCGCGTATAAATTTGCTTCTGTCAGAGTAGGGAAATAACGTGGGATAAATAACGTGAAATTTAAGTTAGAAGTGCCGGTTCTTTGTTCTCGAAAATTTTGTCCATCAGGCATAACTAAACCTTCTTCATACTTACGAACAATACGCCCTTTGGGGTTCATACAATAGGTAGTTGCTGTGAAATTGTCATCTTGATAAGAGAGTTTTGTTTCAAATGTGTCTTTTAATATTGAGCGTAATTGATGTTCTTTCATCTCTACTCGAATACCTAGGTCTACACGGGTCTGCTCCTGTGCAATTTCAAGGGAAGAGCACATTTCTTTTAACCAATCCGCCCCGGAGCGTCCAGTTGCAAATACTAATTGCTTAGAATGAACTATTCCTTGATTTGTAGTAATTTTAAAATATTGTTTCTGTTTAACAATATGTTGTACATTTATGCGAAACTGGATATCTATCTTTTCACGTAAATATTTGTAGAGTTGCTGAAAAATGTCGATCGAAAGTGTAGTGCCTAGATGCCTTACTTGTGTTGTTAGCATTTGTAAACCACATGCTTCGGCTTTTTTTGTGATATTTGGATTGTATGTGGAGTATTTTAGAACTGAATTTCCACCAAAACGACATAGGATCTTATCTACTTCATCCATTAGTTTTATAAAAACTTCTTTACCTATTTTTTTCTCAAGTTCTCCTCCAAACCCGTTTGTGTAATTAAATTTCCCTTCAGATTTTCCTAGACCACCAAAACCAAAATATTTGTCACATGCATTACAGTTACATAATTCCCCTTGTTCTAAAGGACAATTTCGATATTCTAATGGCTTACCTTTATCAAGAATTAAGATATTTTTGTTGCTTTGGGCTAATGCATAAGCCATAAAAACAGCGCTTACTCCAGCACCGATGATTGTAACATCATACATATTTTTTCACCTGCTATTGAATAGTTTGCTTGCTATTTTCCTAGTGTATAATAAATTTTCAACGTTTGGAAATGGCTCACATTGATTAGAGAGGTGAATGTTTTTTTATCTTAATTTCCAGAAGGATCACCGTTTGTAATATAAAATGCTTTACGCATTTCATATGTATGAGCCGTATGAATTAACAAGTCAACGAGAAAATCAAAATAAAGAGTATCAATATCCTGGGATTGTAAAAGTAGGAGATTTAGAGAAACCTGTTATGTGGAATAAAAAGGGATTAGAAAAATTTTCGCATCCTATTCACCAGTGGTCTAAGAAAAATCATGTACCATCTAATCGAATTATTGCTGAGGAATTTGGAATTAATCGTACTGTTCCAGGAGCCACTCAATATATGAAAGACCTTATTTCTATATTCAATCAAAAAGGTTGGCATCAATCGTTCTACGCATTTCGTGAAGATACTTGGACAGGAATGAATTATGAACTCGGAACAGGAAAGATAAAATGGGACGAAGAAGGTAAGCCAATACGTCAAGAGAATCCACTTTGGGATGTATTGAAAAATGATTTGCAATCTCACAAGAAGTAAAAATGTCATTAAAGTTAAAAAGGGTGGTACGGGATTATAAAAAAGAACGCTTTCCCACTTTTGGGATTGCGTTCTTTTTTGTTAATAATTCAACCTGTATCACCGTCGGCTAAACTTTGTATAAGATTAGTAACTGTTTGAGTTCCAACTGAAGTATGTGTGCTTACTGCTAGAAATGTAATCAACAGCATTCCTAATAATACTTTTTTCACTTTAACGCCTCCTTTTTAAAAATTTCTTTTTTAGCTTCATAACTTAAATAGAAATATTTGCTTCCTTGTTCAAAATTTCCTTCGTTATGAAACTGAACTGCTAATGCCTCGGTATATTCTTGAACGTACTCCCATAACCTTTCTGTTTTAAAGTAGTCCATTCCTGCTAGTACTCCTTTTTCTAGTTTTTCAGCAGGAGATTTTTTGTTCATTTCTCTTAGGATTGTAAAGCGATATTGATACTCTTTGTTACCTAAGTCATTGCAGATGGTTAACCCTTTTTCAATGAGTTGGGATGCAATTTCTTCTTCTTTTAGTTTGACATGTTCTTTTGCTTTAACAAAAATTGCTTTGTAATGATGAGGCTTCTTCTCAACAACTTCTGATAAATATCGAATTGCTGAACTAGAAATATTTTGACTGGCATACATTAAACCCAAATTATGACGAACTAATAAGATTGCTTTTTCATTTTCTTGCTTTTGGAATGTCCCCATTGCCGTAATAAAATATTCTTCAGCAAGTTCAAATTCTCTTAAATGTGTACAAGCTAAACCTAATAAATTATCGCAATAAGCTGTTTTGAGTTCATAACCAGTGTGTTCAGAAAATATATCTCTAGCTTTCGTCCCATACTTTATGGCTAAGAGTGCTTGGTAAATATGATAATGATATGTTGCTAAATTATAGTAAAATTCAGCTTGTTCAAGTTCATCAGAGATGTGATTAAGTAATACTTCAGCTTTATCATAGTGCTCTTTAGCAAGATTATAATTACCGATTGCGTTAGAATGAATAGCTTTATAAAAATGATAGTAGTAAGCTAGGGAATTATCAGTTGGCATATCAAAGGATTCAATTTTATCAAAACTATTTTTTGAAATACTCAAATTATCTACTAAATAGTTATATCCGAAATCTAGCAGGTAATAGTAGAGTAATAAGCTTGAGTCTGCCTTTTTATTGGGAATAAGAGTATCAATTTCTTCTTTTAAACAATGGGCATTATTTATATTACGTGAACGTATTTCTTGATACCAATTATTTAATAGTTCTTTAATTTGTTCATTCCCCTTAACTTTGACATTCATGAAAACCCCTCCTTTTTCAAATATTCTTATAAATAATGATAGCAGGAATACAATGTAATAGAAATTAAGTTTCTATATTTCTCAACATTTGTCTAACAGTTTTATTTTTAAAGCAACAAATAACCAAAAGTTGTGTTTATTGACACGCCCCTCCTAAAAGTGGGAGCGCTGTCGCACCGTAGTGAACTTTCTCGTTCGGAACATCTGTAATCGGTCAAATCTAGAATAATAACGAAATTTCTAAGAGATTCAAATGTGGAAATATGGGGGGAATGAGGAAATCTAAAAGAGCAAATACATTAGTATTATTTTCTGATCATACAAAAGGTATTTACGATGATCGTTGGAATGAAGATATACTATATTACACGGGAATGGGGAAAGAAGGGGATTAAGTTCTAGAAGGAAATCAAAACAAGACTCTACATGATTCTAATGAAAATGGAGTAGGCGTTTATTTATTGGAAGCGTTTGAAACAGATAAACATATCTTTATGGGGCAAGTAAAGCTTATAGAGCAACCTTTTCAAGAGATTCAGGAGGATACGCAAGGAATCAATAGAAAAGTATGGGTTTTTCCAATCCAGTTATTGACTAAGAATGTAGTACTTCCTCAGAATATTGTTCAGATTCGACAAGAGCAAGAAATGAAAGAAGCAAGAGGATTAAATTATGAAGAACTAAAGGACCGTGCTACAAAGGTAATATCTATTAGTAACAAACGATTTACAAAAAACGAAAACATATCAGCGTAATGAATATGTAGCTGAGTTGGCTAAGAGGCGTGCACAGGGTATATGTGAATTGTGCGAACAGCATGCTCCTTTCAAAGATAAATAAGGGAATCCATATTTAGAAGCTCATCATGTAAAATGGCTATCGGATGGTGGGGAAGACCCGATTTATAACACTGTTGGAGTAGGTGCAAATTGTCATCGCAAGTTACATGTGTTAAATAAAAATGAAGATGTTGCGAAATTAAAGAAAAAGCTAGAGCAGAATAAAACGGGAAGATGAGATAACGCAAAAGAATGAAACGATATCAAGGAAGTGATTAGCGATGAAGAAAAAAGTATCGGTTGTTGGAGCAGTAATATTCAATGAACAAAATAAAATACTATGTGCATTACGTTCTCCTACAATGTCATTACCTAACTATTGGGAATTTCCTGGTGGGAAAATTGATGAAGGAGAAGCGCCGGAAGAAGCACTATTACGTGAGATTAAAGAAGAGCTAGGTTGTTTTATTACTGTAGGTGAAAAAATAGAAGAAGTTGAGCATGAGTATGAGAATATTATTGTTCATCTAACTACATATAAAGCATACATAGAGTCCGGTGTGCCTAAAGCACTTGAACATGCAGAACTCAAATGGGTTAATGTTAATAATTTATTAGAGCTAAAGTGGGCCCAAGCGGATATTCCGACTGTAGAGGTCTTGTGTTTATAATTTAAAATGTTGGGTCTATTATAACGAAAAAGAAACCGGATTTGTACTGAACTGCACCCCAATTGTTAATTGTGTCTAACAATTGGGGTGCAGTTCAGTAATCGGAGTCGATTTTATTTATTACATAGCGCGCTTAGTCCATTTTAAATAGAATCAGACGGAAGTATAGGATCTACAGGATGAACCACACCAACAAACTCACGATTTCTAACTTGAGCTCTTGCTACATGAAAATAATCCCCTACATTCGCTACAATTCGGTAATGTATCGGGTCTGGCGGAAATACCGTGTCTCCCGGTAAATCCACCCACGAAAACGTAAAATTAAAGGTATAGAGCGTCTCGTCACCCGTATTAGTTCTATAGTTTCCGGATACAAGTATATCTGTAAGTGGTACATCATTACGGAATAGCTGATACGTAATGGCATCGACACTAAAAGTAACTTCATCTCCTGGAACGGCAAAAATTTCTGTACCGATTGTTGCATCTAGTTGAACGCGTGCTCTTTGTCCTGCTACTGCTTCGGTGGGAACTCGTAGCTCCATAATCGTGATATTGCTCGCATTTTCCGGAACGGAAACGGAACCAGGAACTGAACAAGAAATCGCAGTATGGTTACAATTTCTTCCGTTATTTAAGCTCACGAATAATCACATTCCTTTACTTATAAATTACGCATAATACAATAGATGGAAATTTATTTCATTTCGCTTGTATATTTACCTACCGTACATGCTATGTGCGATAGGGTACCTCGTAAAGGGAGGTGTTTTTTGTTTAATCGAGACTTCACACCCACTTTACACTCCGTTAATATCCATCTGTTAAAATTTTACATGTAAGGCGAAAAACAAACGTAAAAGGGGGGCTTAATAATGGTGCAAACACATTCGAACTTATACGAAATATCAATGTCAGGCGGACAGGAGTTAATGTGGTATAACGTGGAGGTCAAACAAGGCAAGCATACATACGAATTCGAAATCTACCGAGTGAGTGATACCATTTCGGTGTTTTATGTAGATCAGTTCGAAAGACAACTGGCAATAGCTAGTACCGAAGAGATGCTGATGATGTTAGTTTACGAGGAAGACAAGATGCGTTATAGAAACATCGTAGGGGATGCGGAGTGGTTATTGCTGGACGGTATACATAATCATCGAGGAATGACGAGTGAAGAGGAATCAGCGTTTTTGTACCTGAAGGAAAATGTATTGGATGAAATGGTAGCAAAATTGGAAGCGTAAAAGAGAACCGCCTATACAGGCGGTTTTTTGTTTCGTTAGTTTCATGTATCTAATGATATATGAAACTAATTGATAATGTATTTAACCAAAATACTGTGAGTAAAAAAATAAAATGAGGAAAATTAGTGTTTTACCTAATAATCTATTAAGTAAATCTACAGGAATAAAGAGTTCACCGAGTGTAATGTTTTTGAGATTATTTAAATTTTTCTTTTTTAATAAACCTTTTAACGTTTGAAAATCTATCTTATTTGAAAAAGACCAACCTGGCTTAGCTTTTGTATCTGAATTTACCTTAAAAATAACATGAATACCATAAGATTTTATACCACTTATATTTAATAATAGAATGAACCCTAAGATGATTAACCAAGTCATTTTGAGCACCTCGCTTTGATATTTAATATTATGATATTAAATGCGTTGAGAAAGTGTGCTGTTGTCCATGAAAAATGTTGCGAATTTGTTGCGATTATGTTGAGAATAATATGATACTACTATTGATTTTGAAGGCCGAGAAGACTTTCGAAATTTTATTTTGCTAGGCACCTGAAAAATCCGTGTATCAAAAAATAACTTTAGGTCTTAAAAATGCTGTATCGTTAGAAAATTATATTATAGGATTAAAACAAGTTTTACTAAATGTGAAAAATATCCAAGAGCACCCAGTCTCTACACTAGCAACGTTTCTCGAAAAAGGAGCGTGACGGTTCTCAAAAGAAATTGAAGAAATGTATCCATCACCGAAAAATGGATTAAAATCCTTTGTACAAAGGGAGCTTTTATCTGGTAGCTAGCAAATTAAAAAAATTTTTGGTGAACTTTACATTGAGAAATATTGAAAATGGGAGTGATTGAAAATGGCATATCTATTACAAGTTGATTTTCCGTTTGAAGGTCCTTTTGGTGAAGAGATGGCAAAAGCATTTTGGGATTTAGCAAATAGTATTAACGAAGAAGAAGGGTTCCATTGGAAAATATGGACAGAGAATCAAGACACAAAAGAAGCTGGAGGTATCTATGTATTTGAAGAAAAACAAGATGCTGAAAAATATGCTGAAATGCATAGAAACAGACTTCAATCGTTTGGTGTTAAAGATATTAGGGTAAGAATTTTTGACATCAATGAAAAGCTAACCAAACTTAATCATGGTTATGTTAAATAATGAGGAATACGGCACGGCATTCTCGACAGTTGAAGTAAGGGAGTGATTATTATGCAAGGGGTTAAAAGAAAAAATATAATTATCTTGGTATGTCTATCGGTGTTAGGTGGCTTAATATTTCTTTTTACATCTAATAAAGATTCTAAGATTGACGATTTTCCTGTACCGATGTCAGCCATTTATATTAAAGAGGATAAACCGAATGTTTATAGATATTATAGTATTATTCCTATAAACAAAGCTAAGGGATGGAAATATCTTGGTGAAAATGGTCATACTATAGAATTTCAAAAAGGTAATAGAAAAATAATTATTTTGCATCTACCAGAGGATAGAAATTATTATTTATATGAAGAACAATAGGGTCAATATACTATTTGTAAGTTGAAATTTAGTGGATATTTTCTATAGAAGTTATATATAAATATTAATGGTAAGATGTTTGAATCTTAAATGTATCGAAGGATATAATAGATGTCGAAGTGCAGGAAACTCGAATATTTAGTCCTACTGGAAGAACCGGCGGACATTGAACTATAAAGAGCGTTAGCAATATTGCTCTGTAGTTTGGTGTTCGCTTTTTTATATTTTATTAATAAAATAGACAAGGAGTGTTTATGTATGAATCAATTAACTTTCTTGCCAAAGATTGATCGTAAAGCAACGCATGCTCGCTTAGAAAAGATTCTTGAAGACGTTCGTATTTATAGACAGTTTGGGATGATCAGAAATGAGGGTTACAGCTTCTTGTGAAATAAGATATTATGGCCCAACAAAAATGGTAGGTAAACTAGCTGAAGAAGTTGCTTTGGCCAATTTGGGATTGAGTAAGCGAGAGGAAAGATGAAAACGCTATCTTTTCAGATTGATAAGACGTTAAGTCGTTTTAGTAAGAATCAGAGAGACATTATTATAAAGCGTTATGTAGAAGATGAAGAAGTATTTGACTACATGGTTTATAACGAGAGTGGCATGAGTGAGTATACAGATAGACGTAATAAGTCTAGCTAGCTTTTGCTCTTAGGTTAGAAGTGTATGAGGTAGAAAGTCAGTATGGAGGGGATGATCTATGAATTTTGTTCAACCTATTCGTGATCCAGATCAAATACAACAAATTAAAGAGCACCTCAAGGAAAAGAATGAGCGTAATTATATTCTTTTGGTAATGGGAATTAATACAGGATTACGTATTAGCGATATTTTCAAATTGAAGGTAGGAGACTTAAAAGGTAGTCATATTTCAATGAGAGAAAAGAAAACAGGAAAGCAGAAGCGTATTCAATTGACTCCAGCATTGAAAAGAGGATTACGATGGTACATTGAGGAAAGAGAAGATAATGCGTATTTTAAACTTAATAATAGAGAAGATTATTAAGTTTGAAATTGAGTATGATAAAAAGAAGACAATTATTAGTGATTGATATAATTTAGTTTAGATATCTTATTCGGTCATACCAATAAAGGGGATTTTGGCATACAGTAATTACATAATATGAATAGTTGTGGAACGGTTCCTACAATTTATGAATTTTTTATACCTGCGTGTTAGTTGTATTGAAGTTAGCTAGTTCTTCTTTCACTATGTTTAATATCACATTTTTGCCTTCTTCATTAAGGGTAGCTAAAATACTCCTAAACAAACTAATAAATAGTTAGAATTGCTCCTGTCATTTCTCATGGAAGTTACTAAAGAAAGTATGTTATTAATTACAGATTCAAAAATTAGTGCATTATTATCAATATTAAATGAAAGCTCCTCCTTGTTTTCTTGATCTTTCCTTTCGATTTGTTTATGTAAATCTCTCATCCATTTACTTTCAAAAGTTTTTTTATGAATAAGCTGGTCTCCTTGATAAGCAGCATTTAAAGGGTGCCGCTGTTTATTACATAATGGTGGTATGATTTTCCTCTGAATAAGGAACTTATTCAGCTAACGGGCGCTTTAATTGAACAAACTGCTAAAGCTAAAAGGATCTTCAATCAGAAGATCCTTTTAATATGCCTATAATGAGACGTTATGTTAACCTAACCTAACATGACAATGAGAATAGCTGGTTTTAAAAATATTTAGAAAATCCAGTTGACAGCATATCTACTACGTGTTATGACATACATGTAGTAAGTCACACTCGATACTGACACCACTGAATAGTTAGGTTGCAAAAAAAATTCAAGAAAAATAGTTGACACTTTCTACTAAGTGATACAATATACATGTAATGAGTAATACTGAATAGAGTGATTTTCCAAAAGCTATTTAGTAAAAATTCACCTTAGTACTCTGTTATACTGAATATAAGCCAGACAAAATAGAGGAGGGAGAGGAGGATCTAAACATGGAAAATTTAACTGAAATGCTGAAGGGTTCGCTGGAAGGCTGCGTGCTGGAAATCATCAGCCGCCATGAAACCTATGGCTACGAGATTACCCGCCGCCTGAACGAGCTTGGGTTCACCGAAGTCGTGGAAGGGACGGTCTATACCATCCTCGTGCGATTAGAAAAGAAAAAACTTGTGAACATAGAAAAGAAACCGTCAGATATGGGGCCGCCCCGCAAGTTTTACTCACTTAATGAGGCTGGCCGCCAGGAACTTGAATTGTTTTGGAAAAAATGGGATTTTGTATCATCAAAAATTAACGTCTTGAAGTCAATCTAGCTTCATAAGATATTCCGTCCGATATTTTTGGAGTGTCTTGTTCAGCTTTATAAAAAAGGAGGAAAAATAACATGTTGGAAATGTTTAAAAAAATGATTGGTGATAAAAAAGAGTACAAAATGATGATGGCACGGGTTGAAGCCCTTCCAGAGGACTACCAGTTTGTATTTAAGAAAATTCAAAACTACATGTGGAATTTCTCAGCGGGCAACGGGATGGATATGCTGCACATACAATATGAATTAATCGAGTTATTCGAAGCCGGTGCGGCGGAAGGCAGACAAGTGCTGGAAATCACTGGGGACGACGTGGCGTCATTTGCCGACGAACTAGTGGCAAACGCTAAAACCTATGTCGCCAAGTATCGTGAAGATTTGAATCAGAGTATCATGAAACGATTGGGAAAAAAATAAATGCAATAGATAATACCGACTGAATAGCTGGTTACAAATGTGAATTGCCACCTTCGCTATTCAGTTATATTTTCAATCCGGTAGTAAGTTGTACAGATTATCAGTCAGACTAAATAGAAGAGTATAGGCAATCTAGCTCCGCAAGGCGCTTTTTATAAGGAGGAAAAAAGTATGAGCAATGCAGCGATTTCTGTAAAAGAGTTAAAAAAATCCTTTAAAGACAAGGAAGTCTTAAAGGGGGTGGATTTTGAGGTGCGGCGTGGCGAGATTTTCGCACTGCTGGGCTCAAATGGAGCGGGCAAGACGACGACGGTCAACATCCTCTCGACGCTGATGAGGCCCGATGGCGGCGAAGTAGGTATTTGTGGCTTTGACGTCCAGCGTCAACCGGATCATGTTCGCCAGAGCATCAGCCTGACAGGGCAGTTCGCAGCTTTAGACGGCATGCTCACCGGGCGGGAAAACCTGATGATGATTGCCAAGTTGCGTGGAGTTTCCAATCCCGCTCAAGTCGCTGACAATCTGCTTGCAAGATTTAGCCTAACCGATGCGGCCAACCGCCGGGCGGACAAATATTCCGGCGGGATGAAGCGCCGGCTTGACATCGCCATGAGCCTGATCGGGACGCCAGCAGTCATTTTTCTCGACGAACCGACGACAGGGCTTGATCCCGAAGCGCGGATTGAAGTTTGGGATACCGTCAAGGAGCTTGCCGGCGG
>NZ_KB895701.1:0-151420 GCF_000374965.1 Bacillus sp. 95MFCvi2.1
AAATGAATTTTCTTCTATTCCAATCCATGAGGAGGAATTTTTTTTCACTCCACTCTCTGAAAATGAATTTTCTTCTATTCCAATCCATGAGGAGGCATTTTTTTCTACTCCACTCTCTGAAAATGAATTTTCTTTTATTCCAATCCATGAGGGGGCATTTTTTTCCACCTTCAGCTCAGTGCTTATTTTATGCTTAGAAAAAATTTTATCTATTGGTTTATTACCGATCGGTTTATTAGCGATCCACGGTTTATTCATCATCAATCACTTCCTAACTGATGAATTGAAACGTTAAAACTATATGTCTATCATTTTTCATAGAATATCCTAACTTCCATCCTCCTATTTTTACCACGAATTGACAAAATTATTCAAATTATGTAACATAATTTTGTCAACATGATATGCAATGTATATACTTTTTATTCATATTTCATTGTTGATGAAAAATTCTACAGAACAACTTTAAGTAATTTTTACTTTTAATTACCAAGATGAGCAGCATTTTTGGTGTTTTTTGTTTTCATTCTGAAAAAATCTCATCTTCATGTTCTGAGAAAAGAAAACGCTTAATCGAGGGACCTTACTCGTTCCCCCGAATTTATCAATTTAACCATTAATAAGACAGAAAAACTCATTAATGGAAATAGAGTCATTTATCAAAATATGGAGGGGTTATTCATGTCTGTCTATGCACCACAAGAAATTACTGAATTGGCCGCAAGTTCAGGTCAAAAAAAGGCACTTTTGCCGCTACTACCTATGTTAATTTTAGGTTTTTTTGGCGGGGCTTTCATAGCACTAGGTTATTTACTCGATATTCACGTCATTGGAACAATGCCAAAATCTTGGGGATCCTTTACTAGTTTTCTAGGAGCTGCTGTTTTCCCTATTGGCTTAATTCTAGTTATTCTTGCCGGTGGCGAACTAGTGACCGGTAATATGATGACCGTACCAATCGCTTGGTTTTCAAAAAAAATCTCTTTCTTTAAAGTATTAAAGAACTTAACAATTGTTACGATTAGCAATTTTATTGGCGCTGTATTTGTGGCCTATTTTTTCGGCCACATCGTCGGATTAACAGAAGGGCAATTTTTAGCCAAAACTGTATCTATCGCTCAAGCAAAACTACATGACACACCCATACAAGCATTTGTCTCTGCTATTGGATGTAACTGGCTTGTTTGCTTAGCAGTTTGGCTCAGTATGGGTAGCAAAGAATTCACTGGAAAAGTAATTGGCATTTGGTTCCCAGTTATGACCTTTGTTGCAATTGGCTTTCAACACGTTGTTGCCAATATGTTTGTTATTCCAGCCGCCATCTTTGCAGGGCATCTAACTTGGATGGAATACTTACCAAATTTCATTGTTGTCTTCTTTGGAAACTTAGTCGGCGGTATGCTATTTGTAGCGCTCCCTTACTTCTTGGCTTATAACAAACGAGAGCAGTCTAATAGCAAAACAACGGAATTAAAGAAAGAATCTATAACTGCTTAACAAAAAGAATTTAAGAGAAAACCTATAGTACACTTGTTCTCTTCTCTTTTATACGTTATAATAACAACTTAAATAGCATTATTTACATATGAGGTGAAGATATGAATAAAACAGAATTAATTAAAAATGTAGCACAAACAGCTGAAATTTCTCAAAAAGAAGCTACTGTAGTTGTACAATCTGTAGTAGAATCAATCACAAATACTTTAGCAGCTGGTGAAAAAGTACAACTTATCGGATTCGGTACATTTGAAGTTCGTGAAAGAGCTGCTCGTACAGGCCGTAACCCACAAACAGGTGAAGAAATGCAAATCGCAGCTTCAAAAGTACCTGCATTTAAAGCTGGTAAAGAACTAAAAGAAGCAGTAAAATAATGAAAAATAGCCTTCTCGCTTATGAGAAGGCTATTTTTTATGTTTAAAATGTTATATTCTTCGTTTATGCTCTCTAATTAATGAAATTAACTCCATTATAAAAAGACTCGTCAAACTTATAATCCTAATTGGATAATTACTAAAAGCCCTTCCTACCCCTTCATGTGAGCTAAATAACATTGGAACTACCCATTGATAAACAACATTTCCAGGTACATTTACTAAAATTAAATTTAGAAATAACACTGTGCATAAAAGTATCAACACAGATAAAAAACTTTTCCATGAAAAAATAAAAAACAAGCTAGATCCAATACTAGCTTGTTCTATCACGCTTTTGAGAATCGTTCAAACACTTTCATTAATTCTTCAATTGCTTCGTCTCCATTACCATCTTTAATAGCATTAGAAACACAATGATTTGTATGATTTTTAAGTATCCCCATACCAACCTTCTTCATTGCAGCATTAATAGCTGAAATCTGCACTAAAATATCAACACAATAGCGATCATTTTCAATCATATTCTGGATACCACGTACTTGCCCTTCAATTCTCTTTAACCTATTCATGATTTGTTCTTTTTCTTTATCCGATCTATGGGTAGTAACCTCTGTTTTTTCATTATGATCCATTTTATCACCTTCTTAAAGTTTATCCCCATCCATAGGGAACAATGCCCCCATGAGTATACCAATTATAGCATTAAACTTACATATGGTGATACCCTATATAAGAATCAAATAACAACCTATATCCTCTATTTATTCGTTACTTATATGACAAAACTCAACTACGAAAGCAATTCCCACACAAATTCACTACTACTAAAAAAACAACGATTAGAATAAATTGCTTACAAAGCGCAGTGCCTTACTTAAAACAGTTGGCACTACTGATGCATGATTCTCTCCCTCAGCTTCATAAAATGCAAATCGAAACTTATTATGTTGCAAGTTCATTAAACGCTCAGATAGTGCATTTGCATCTTGAACCATATGATCTCTTTCTAATGCTCCCACTGTCAGAAAGACTCCGACTTCAGAACTCGCTCTACTCAGTTCATTTATAAACGTTGCTTCCTTTTCAAGAACAGACTTATTATTCCACCAAATCGATGGGCTACTGATGAAATAATTTTGAAAGGCGTTTGTATTTGTAAACAATACATGTAAAGCGAATAATCCACCAAGCGAATGTCCAAATATTGTTTGTTTTTCTTTATCAATCTCAAAATTCTTTTCAATTTGCAGCTTCAATTCATCTTGAATAAATGCTAAAAACTCACTTGCTCCTCCTGACTTAGGCCATGGTTTTCCATCAGGTTTCGGCGGTGCATCCACCGAAGGCGAAGAAGGGGTAAAATCGTAGCACCTTTCAGAAGCCGCAAAAACTCCTTCGATTGGATAACCAACACCAACAATAATTGATGGCGCAACCCCTGTTTTTTCTACTCTTACCGATTGAATGTTCATAGCTTCTTGAAACGTTTGAAAAAATGCATTTCCATCTAATACATAAATCACGGGATATCCAGAGTCTGGAGCAGGTTGCTTTGGCTTCGAAATATAAATTTGATACTCACGATTCCCTAGTCTCGAATACATCTTCCATTGCTCTATATTCGAAATAGTAACATCCGTTTTTTCAATACTAGTATTCATGTAATTCTCCCCTCCTTTTATCATTTTAGCTAGTTACATATATTTCAGTATTTTCTTCTTGGAACACACTATCATAACCGAAACATACAGGAGCCCCATTATACGGGTCTATCATGACACGTGCATCAATATGAAATACATTTTTCAGCACTTCATTCGTAATAATTTCTATTGGGTTTCCTATTGTAACAATTTGCCCCTCCTTCATTGCAATAATTTCATCAGAAAATCTTGCTGCATGATTAATATCATGCAGTACCATAACTACCGTACAATTATGCTCCCTATTTAATCGTTCAACAATTTGCAATACTTCTAATTGATGAGACATATCAAGATATGTAGTCGGTTCATCTAATAATAGAACTTCCGTTTCTTGTGCTAATGCCATCGCTAACCATACTTTTTGTCTTTGTCCACCGGATAAATTTGCAATTTGGCGTTTGCGAAAAGCAGTCGTTTTTGTAATATCCATCGCCCATTCAATAATTTCTTTATCTTTAGATGATAATTTATTTACATTGTTTCGATGTGGATAGCGTCCATAAGAAATCAATTCTTCTACCTTAAGCTCTCCCGGAGCAATTGGGTTTTGCGGAAGTAATGCTAGCTGCTTCGCAATTTGTTTTGTAGGAATTGTATGTAAATCTTGTCCTTGTAAATATACCTTACCACTTTTTTGTTTTAAAATTCGGCCCATTGTTTTTAACAATGTAGATTTCCCGCATCCATTTGGTCCAATAATTGTCGTTACTTTTCCTTCTTGTATTTCTACATTTAAATCACGAAACACCGTAAATTTTTCATAACTCGTTTCTAAATTCTCAGCGCTTAGAACCTTCACTTTCTATCACTCCTCTTACGCCTTTGCTTTGTATAACAAATATAGGAAATATGGTACACCAACAATCGAAATTACAATCCCAACTGGTAATTCAGCTGGTACAAAAACAGTTTTTGCAATAAAGTCCGAAGCAATCACGAGTAACATTCCAATTGCACCGCATACAGGAATTACATGATTATGATGAATGCCGACCAGACGTTTCGCAATATGTGGTGCCATTAGACCAATAAATCCGATGCTCCCTGAAATAGAAACACATGCACTCACTAACCCAATACTACTTAATAATAAAATCGACTTTTCTCTTTCTACTGAAACTCCTAAACTTGTTATACTCGTCTCTTCCAATTGAAATAAGTCAAGTAAATACGCTTTTCTTTTGATAATTGGAATTAAGATAATGAGCCATGGCAACATAGCAATAATATACTTCCAGTTTGCATTATATATACTTCCCGAAACCCACACAGCAGCCATTTCAAAGTCAGTTGCTTTCATCTTCAATGATAAATACATAGAAAATGCTCCGAAGCCTGAACCTATCGCAATCCCCGTTAACAAAAGACGCTGTGAATCTAATTTTCCATTTCGCCAAGAAAACATATAAATTAATATAGCAGCACCTAGCCCGCCGACTAGACCAAACAACGGCATCATCATAATAGAAATCCAATCTGTGCTTTTCATTTGTCCTTGGAAGAAAAACATAAAGATCACAATTGCAGTACCCGCTCCCGCATTAATCCCTAAAATACCAGGATCAGCTAAACCATTTCTTGTAACCCCTTGAATAACAGCACCTGCAATCCCAAGACCTAATCCTACTAATCCTGCGATTACGATTCTCGGAAGCCTGAAATCAAATATAACTAAATCATGTTCAGGTACAGGATCAATTCGAAATAGCGTTCGAAATACATCTGTAATCGTAATATCAAACGTACCATTCGTTAAACTAATATAAATTGCACTCAAAATTAAAAGTATGATAATACTCATTGTCATTACATAACGCGACAGTGCATCTCTAAGCATGCTTCTCCCCTCCTCTTGTTCTAATTAAATAAAGGAAGAAAGGAATTCCAATTAACGAGGTAACGACCCCTATTGGCGTTTCAAATGGATAATTTACAAATCTACTTAACACATCACATAAAGCTAGAAAAATACCACCAATTACACCGGCACAAGGTACAATCCATTTATAATCTACCCCGATTAAAAAGCGAGTAATATGAGGAATAATGAGTCCTACAAAACCAATTTTCCCGACTAAAGCAACCGCAGTACCTGTTAAAAACACAACGGATAGAATTGCAGTAGCTTTTACAAGCTTTGTACGCTGTCCTAAATTAATAGAAACCTCTTCTCCTAACGAAAGAATCGTAATAGATTTTGAAATTAGAAGGGATAAAATAATGCCAACTATACCGAAAGGAATTGTTAACTTAAGTACATTCGGATCCACTTGATCTAATCTTGTGTTATACCAAAAACTAATATTTTGCGAAACTTGAAAATAGGAAGCAATAGCTGCAGAAATACTACTTAAAAACGTCCCTATAACAGTTCCTATAATCGCCAATCGAACTGGTGATAATCCATTCCGAAGCAGTGAACCAAAACCAAAAACAATTCCTGCCCCTAATGCCGAGCCAAGCATAGAACATAAAATCATATTTACTGAAGACATTCCTGGAAGAAATACCATACACATCGTAATCACAAAAGCTGAGCCATCCGTCACACCCATAATAGAAGGGGATGCAAGATAGTTTCTTGTCATCCCCTGCATAAGTGCTCCTGATATGGCTAGAAAAGCTCCAACTAAAAGAGCTGCAACTACCCTTGGTAAACGAGAAGTAATAATAATATTATGATTTACATTTCCTGAATCAAAATGAAACAGTGCATTCCAAGCTGTTTCAAAATCGATATTTTTTGCCCCATATAAAATAGATAGCATAACTGTAAATAAAATAAATATGGGCGCTAAGCATAAAATTATCATTGGTACTGCATTTATTTTCCGCATATCATTCAACGCACCTTACTTATTTAGATAAATTTTTCACTACTTCTTTTAAAAATGCTGTTTTACTCCAAGCAGTACCACCTTGCGCGATTGGATCAACAGTATTTACAAATACTTTTTTATCTTTTACGGCATTCATACTTTGCCAAATCGGATTACTTTCTAATTCTTCTAACACTTTTGGTTTATCATTTTCGCTTGCCTCATATTGCAAGAATACATAATCTGGATTGACTTCAGCCAGTTTTTCTAAAGAAATTTTTTCTTGTGCTTTTACAGCTTTAATTTGTTCTGGAACAGTTAATCCTAAATCTTTATAAATTACAGGATTGAAGTATACTCCTTCTGGATAAAGGTATAAGTTATTCGCTCTTAGTCTTATTACAAGCACCTTTTTATCTTTTAATTCATCTCCAATCTTTTCTTTTGCTTTTGCAGCATCAGCTTTATAATCTTTAATAATTTTTTCTGCTTTATCTTTTTTACCAGAAAGTTCTCCCATCAGCTTTAAATTATCTTCCCAATCTGTTGAAACATGTGATATTGGGAACGTTGGAGCTACCTTCGTAAACTTTTCACTGGCCTCTGGTGGGAATTTCGTACTAGATGTAATGACATCTGGTTTTAATTGAAGTAATGTTTCAAAATTCGGTTGCATTTTCTCTCCGATAGATTTTGCACCTTCTAAATCTTTCGCAACGTTCGCTGGTAATTTTCCACCTATAGTAATTGCTCCTACTGGTTTAATACCAAGTACCGCCGCATCCTCCATTGATTCTAAACTAGCAGTTACAATGTTCGTTACTTTCGCGGGTACTGTATATTCTTTTCCTAGATATGTAATCTTTCGTTTCTCATCTTTTTTCGTTTCAGTTGCTTTTGATTCTTGTTTTTGTTCTCCTGAACTTTTATCTGCACTGTTACATGCTGCAAGACCTACGCTTAATACTGTGACCATTCCTAGTGTAAATAATTTCTTATTCATGTCTATAAATACTCCTCTCCAAATTTGCAATCTTTAAATATAGTATTTTAGTGAAATACTCTTTCCATGTATCCCCTTACAATACATCTATTTAAAATTAAAACTCATTTATTTCACTTCCCCTAATAATAAATTATCTTTTTCCTATCTATTGATAATGATTATCGTTATTAAGTATATAGTTATAAATGAATTATTTCAAGAATGATTTGAAAAATTTTAACAAAACAAATAAAAAAACAGTATCTATCCTTCATCCAAGATAGATACTGCTTTTTTATTTTTTCTAAAATTCCATATGTAATTCAACAGGACAATGATCTGACCCCATTACTTCACGATTGATTTTCGCATCCGCTTCCTCTAAGTATTCTATAAAACCACCTTTTGCAATAACTGCTCGTAAACCATTTACATTCCACGAAATAAATTTCACTTTTTGTTCCCCCTCTTGATGTCATAGCATTAATACTCGCCTCATATTTTTATTTTCTGCTTACATGCTAACACAAAATAAAGAGACTATCATTTTTTCACCTTTGTAATCTTGCTCTTACATTCGTAAATGCGTACATGTGTACTTCGTTCAGGGTATACTAATTTCGGAGGTGATCCATATGCAAAATGAGAAATTACAATTAGAAACAAGTGTAAATAATTTGACGGATGAACATTGGCAAGCCATTATACACAACGATTCTTCTTATGATGACAAATTTTTTTACGCTGTAAAGACAACTGGTATTTTTTGCCGACCATCATGTAAATCTAGAACACCAAACAAAAATAATGTGCGAATTTTCCTCAATGCAAAACAAGCATTATCCGAAAGGTTTCGTCCGTGTAAACGTTGTAAGCCAAATGGAATCAAGTTACCTGATGAAGACTGGGTAACACAAATTACAGCGTATATCAATAAACATTATCGTGAAGCATTAACTCTCGAAATACTTGCAGATATGTGTCATGGCAGTCCTTATCATTTACAGCGTACTTTTAAGCGAATGAAAGGTATCACTCCACTAGAATATATACAACAAATAAGGGTTGCTAAAGCTATGCACTATCTTGCGGATACAAATCTAACAATTATGGAAATTGGTTTTACTGTGGGTATACCCAACACTGCACATTTTGCAACATTATTTAAAAAGAAAACGGGATATACCCCTACTGAATATCGAAAAATGAATCCTATAAACGAGGTATAATAACATGGAAGCTAAAACAAACCAAATTATATATTGGACGCTATTTGTTCATGAAAATTGGCATATGTATATTGCCGCAACATCAACAGGATTATGCTTTGTAGGATCTCAACATCAAGCTTTTGAAGAATTAGCCACTTGGACGAAAAAACGTTTTCCGAAACATACTTTCGTTCAAGAACCCTTAAAGCTAGAACCGTATGTTCAAGAACTAGTAGAGTATCTAAAAAAACAACGTGAAGTATTTACATGTCCTATTGACGTTCACGGAACGCCTTTCCAATTAACTGTTTGGAATACATTACGTGAAATTCCTTATGGAAAAACCTATTCCTACTCAGATATTGCACAGCTTATTCAAAAACCAAAATCAGCACGTGCTGTTGGTACCGCGATTGGAGCCAATCCTCTATTAATTACAATCCCTTGCCATCGTGTGATTGGGAAGAATGGGAAATTATCTGGTTTTAGAGGTGGTTTAGCAATGAAAAAAGAATTGTTAACATTAGAAAAAATATTACTGTAGGTGGTTGAAAATGAAGAATGTTACAATTCCTCTTGAATGGGATGCTCCTTATTTTATAGGTAACAAAACAACGAAAAACTACTGCTTCCCTTGGTGCGAACAAAAACAGTCTCCAAGAAACAATCGAAAATTTAAATCTAGAAAAGAAGCGGAACAAACTGGTTATCAGCCTTGTAAAAATTGTTGTCCTGAGCTTCCATATACAGCGTGGAAAGATGAAAATGACAGCATAACATTAATTGTTCCGAAAGAATTTAGCTTTAAACAAAATTCACACTATCTTTCACGTTCCAAAAATGAATGTATGTTTCACATTGAAAATAATAAAATTTATAGAGTCATTCCGATTGAGGGAGAAAACCCATTAATCGAGACAAGTGTAAATGATGAGGGGAACATCCATGTTCGCTTTTTAGGTGGTGAGACGCCACCTGAGAAATGGGTTCGCGCTACAGTAGCGAGATATGTAAGAGAATGGTTTGATTTAGATACGGATCTAACTCCATTTTACGATTTAGCAAAAGACGATGTACTTCTGTCTACACCAATCAACGAATATTACGGACTCCGTAATATGGGAATCCCTGATTTATTTGAGGCACTATGTTGGGGTATTCTTGGTCAACAAATTAATCTCACATTTGCATATACGTTAAAAAGACGATTTGTTGAATCCTTCGGCGAACATATCGAATGGAATGGACAGAAATATTGGATATTCCCATCACCAGAGGTCATCGCAAATCTAACAGTAAAAGATCTAACAGAATTAAAAATGACTACGAGGAAATGTGAATATCTTATTGGTGTCGCAAAACTCATTACACAAGGCAACTTAAGTAAAGAATCGTTCATAAAAAGCAACCTAAAAGATGCTGAGAAAACATTAACCGACATACGTGGTATTGGACCATGGACAGCAAATTATGTTTTAATGCGTTGTCTAAGATTCCCTTCCGCTTTTCCAATTGATGATGTTGGCCTACATAATGTGATCAAACTTTTAACAGGGTCAGATCATAAACCAACAAAAAAAGAAATAAGAGAGTATGCTTCAGCATGGAAGAATTGGGAATCCTATGCGACCTTTTATTTATGGCGAGTTCTGTATTAAATTCTTCAGCACAACAATAGATAGGTTCATTTCAATAAATAAAACCTATCTATTGTTCATATTATAAAGTGAAACCAGGAATTATATTCCCTACTGATATCTACTAACGTGAGAATGCCAAATGCAATTACAAGTAAGTATATCATTGAGCAATTAAAAAGAAATTCAGATAGTCTTTTTTCACTACCTGGATTTTTTTATGCCTGCTCTTCAAATAATCGTGCTATTTCTATAATAACCTGAACAGCTTTTTCCATATTATCTACAGAAACGTATTCAAATTTACCGTGATAGTTTTCCCCACCAGTAAAAATGTTTGGCGTCGGCAAGCCCATATATGATAATTGAGAGCCATCGGTCCCCCCGCGGATTGGTTGAATATTTGGTTCAATATCTAGAGTTTTCATCGCTTCATACGCAATATCAACAATTTCCCTGACCGGTTCAATTTTCTCAAGCATATTGTAATACTGATCATTCATCTCAAGAATGATATTTTCTTCACCATATTTTTCTTTCATCTGTTTCGTAATATTCGTGATTGTATTTTTACGAGTCTCGAAGTTATCACGATCAAAATCTCGAATAATGTAATGAACTTTACTTTGCTCAACATCACCATTTATAGAAATAAGATGATAGAAACCTTCATACCCCTCTGTATATTCAGGTGCCTCTTCTACTGGTAACTTCGCATGAAACTCCATCGCTAACTTACTTGCATTTAGCATTTTATTTTTTGCTGTTCCAGGATGCGTATTATTTCCTTTAAAAGTAAGTTTTGCACTTGCAGCATTGAAGCTCTCATACTCCAATCCTCCAAGCGGACCTCCGTCCATTGTATAAGCAAAAGATGCTCCAAAAGCTTTCACATCAAAGTGAGATGGTCCCCGACCGATTTCTTCATCAGGCGTAAATGCCACTCTAATCTTTCCATGTTTAATTTGTGGGTTATGTAATAAATAATTCATAGCCGTCATAATTTCTGTAAGGCCTGCTTTATCATCTGCACCAAGAAGTGTTGTTCCATCCGTCGTAATCAGGGTATGCCCTTTATATGATGGCAGTTCTGGAAACTGCTCTGGTGTTAAAACAACATTCAATTCCTGATTTAATGTAATTGCCTTCCCATCAAAATCCTCATGAATTTGCGGTTTCACATTCTTTCCTGTAAAATCAGTTGCTGTATCTAAATGAGCTAAAAAACCAATTACAGGAACATCCTTTTCCGTATTGGCAGGAAGCGTTGCCATGACATATCCATTTTCATCCATCGTTACTTCTGTCAAACCAATTTCCTTTAATTCTTCAACTAGTAATTTTCCAAACTCAATTTGCCCCGGTGTTGATGGTACTGTATGACTTTCTTCATTCGATTGTGTATCTACCTTCACATATCTTGTAAATCTTTCTATAAGCTCTTGTTTCAAATTATTTCACTCCTTTTTCATGAACCTCTCTTTATTATAATCCTCATGGTGAAATTTTTTAAAGTTTTTGACTGTAACCATGTCGTTTTTTCATTACTTTTAGTATTTCGCCCCCATTAAAAAGCGTATGTTCTCCCTTGTTTGAAGATATAAAAATATATACTTTCCTCTTAAAATAGTAACAGATCTTATATAGATTTTTTTACTGTAAGTACAAACCAATACATTATCCCTATTTATAAAATCAAAAATATTCATTTTACTAATGAATGATATTTACATAATATACAAACTAACAAATAGCTTGAAATAAGTATATTATCAATAGTACTCGTCTGTTCACTGATAACAACCCCTATATTAAAAGTAGTTTCACCTTTTGATTACTACACACACATAAAAACTAAAATTATTCATTTTCATTAAAAAGAATAAATATTTGTATAATTAAATTTCCACATGTAATATACGTAATTATATATAATATTAGGGGGATTAAAGATGGGACTCACACTCTTTCGGTATTTTCTTTTTTTCTTAGGGTTAACTTTCTTTGGACTCGGAAACGCCATTGCGGTAAAAGTTAAATTCCTTGGTCTGCATCCATGGGAAGTTCTGAATATGGCACTCTTTCAGCGATTCGGATGGACAATCGGCACATGGAGTGTTATATGCGGTTTATTTCTCGTTCTGGTTTCTTTAGTAGTAGATCCAAAATACATAAACGTAGGGACATTCTTAAATGCACTGCTAATCGGTCCTATTATGGATTTTTTCTTGAGATTGAATATCCTTCCTCATGCTACTCAGTATTTATGGATAAATCTTCTTATTTTACTTGCTGGAATCATAATTACAGGCATTGGAGGTGGCATGTATGTCGCCGCCGGAATTGGTGCAGGACCGCGGGATGGATTTATGCTTGCCATTTCGGATAAAACTGGATTATCTGTAAGTCGTGCTAGAATCATTGTGGAGAGTATTGTGCTTGTAATTGGATCCATTCTAGGAGGTCCCGTTTTCATCGTAACATTCTTATACACTTTTATCCAAAGTCCAATATTCCAGCAATCATTTAAAGCATTTCAAATGTTTTTAAATACTTTAGAGAGGAAAAAGAAAGACCACATTAGTGCGAATTTATAAATATATAAAACTTAACAAAAATATAAGAGTCTATTTTGAAGACAGTATCATCAAAATAGACTCTTTTTATATTTAAATTTTTAACGGGAAACTAGAACAAACGACCTCTTTTTTATAAATATACTACTTTTATTTCTCTATATGCATGAGTACAATTCTCCACCCGTCAGGATCTTCTATTGTAATACCTTTTTCTTTCCAGTATGGATTTTCTGGTTCAACTTCATCATAACCCATTGCATGTAACCTGTTAGTTACTTTTTCAATCTCAGCTTTATGAGTCATATAAAACACCAGTAAGTTATCTTTTGTTGGAGCTGGACATGGACTGCCGTTGATATGCCTTGTAAACTCTAAATGATATTCTACATCAGGTAATCCAAACATAACTCCATCATACCCTTCATGATTATGAAACTCCCCTATCCGTTTTAAGCATAATCCTTCTTCATAAAATGCGATAACTTCTTCAAATTTAGCTGTCGGGCGTGCAATTCTAATTTGAACCCAATTCTTCATGCTTTTCTCTCCTTATATTTTTTATGCTCCTATCTGTTAATATAATCGAGTTCCACGTTTATTGAATCCCTCATTCGTATGAAGATGAAATAGTACAAAAGACTTATCGTGCTTATGGTAAAAAATATTACACTGTTTATGTCCCCAAAAAACAGTCCACATTTATTCAGAATATATGTAATAAAATGATGGTAACCGTTCTATTAAACTATTTGTTGAAATTCATGTTAACAGGAGGAAATAAAATGTATGAAAACAATCGAAAAAGAAAATGGAACGGGTCTTCCAAAGCGATCCCGCTTTCTCTTTTAGATGTAAAAAATGAACTAAAGAAAAAAAGCAAAAGTAGTACCGCTTCCTTTAAAAAGGCTGCATTAACAATAGAAGAGAAAATGCTTATTTATAACATTACAGAACAAACAAAACAACTGAACAAAAATAACGTGACGAGAACACGTGCTTATTATCAGTTTTACCTTCAGCATCCTGAAATACACTGGGCTCTACTTGGACATATGGTATCACGTAATGGCGGTTGGAATATGACAGATTTAAAAGGGGATTTATATACAAGATTGTTATCAGAAAAAGACCAACTTACCTACTACTCTTTTTTAGAACGGGGAAACTGGTTAATCTTCCAAGATGTGTATCCACAATTTTTACTATATAAACAAAGCCTTAAAAGATCTAAAACTCTCTTTTACCTCCTACCCCATCTCAATGTCTCAACGTTTATGGAAACGATGTGGAACCATTTTTGGAAAACGGGCAATCACTATACATTAGCTATAGCAACGATTATTAATGAACAAAGCTATTTAGAAAAAAGAGTCATTCAAAATGATCACTTTAAAAAGACCGTACTAAATAGTATTGGATTTAAGCTCTTTGACTTCTTCCGTTTTAATCATATCCTTTTTCCATACTATGAGGATGAGACCAAACAAAAAACATTGTTATTTGGTGATACAATGAAACACTTTATCTCCTTACATGAACGAATTCTACTAGGCAAACGATTATACTCTTTATTGTTTCGCAACGAACATACGTTATCCAAAGTAATAAATTGGGCTCACGATCATTCGCATACTGCTTCACGGAAAGACTACTGGCCTCATTTGTTTTCTGATGTAAATGAGTCATTTTCTCGTGAATTTTATAAACGTAGAATAAAAAAATGTCACCTCAGAAAAGATGCAAATCGTTTATACAGCCCTCAATTAATATACGCATGGAAAGATTTGAAACATGAAGAGGCAGAAAAAGGAGACTGGTTTGAAGACTGGCGTATCGTAGACTATTTCATTGATAAAGGAGAAAATACAAATGGGAAGATTGAGGATGACTATTGTAAAACGATGGAAAAAATTGAACTTGCAATTCTTACGAAAAAAAATATCCTTCTCAGAGAAGAAGAAACAGAAGAGTAATCACCTAGCATTTATAGTCGCCATCATTTTCTCCTGTTTCATTGGAACATATTTAGACTATCTATTTGTTAGTAAACAAATGTATGCTTTTCCAGTCAGACCATTTCCAAATATGTTTTCGGTCAATATCGCTTTTACATTATTTATATTGCCAACCTTTACTGCTTTCTTTTTACATATTGCCAAAGCTTTATCTACATTCTCAAGAATTCTATTTATTATGCTAATCGGCATTTGTGCAAGTATATCCGAACAATTTGCTGAAAGCTTAGGATTGTTTACTCACAATGAAAACTGGCATCATTATTATTCTTTCTTTGGATATATGATTTTCATGTTTTTTATGTGGAAGATTTATCGGTGGCTACAATACTAAGTAGTAGTTGTAGATTAATAAAAACAAAGTTACTATATAAAGAAAAAGCAAATTAGAAACCAACTTCTAATTTGCTTTAAAGGTTCCTCATTAAGTCCCATATATTCCTAGATTCTATGTCTGATAACTTAATAATTTTTTCAATAATACATTGCTCATTACTCTGTAGGCTCATAGATGCAACGGAGCGCAACATTTTATGATCACCAATACAAACTCCCTCTTTCGCATGCAAAAACATTGGTACATCATTTGCATCGTTACCGAAAGCGATGAATGATCCTTCTTCTACTCCTAACTTTTGTAATCCTTTCCATTTATCAATCCCTAATGGACTTATATCAATTATGTCCTCTTGATGATGTGCATACATTTGCACAGGTAGTTCATTTAACACTTCCACTAATTTTTCTTCATTCCCATCAGGGAACAACACAACTTTCACCATTTCATCGATGCAATCAATCGATACATTAGTAGCTAATTTATCAGGATCTATGTTGCGATAAATTGGATGATTTTCACTTCCAGTATAAGCATAATCCCATTGACTATCGATCAAATAAGCAAGGTGATGCTCCTCTATTAATGAACGAATAGACTTCATTGTTGATTTATCAAATGGTGTAACCTCAATGACTTTTCCTTCTTTTACAACAAATGCCCCATTTCCACCAATCATTGAATAGTGATGCATATGCCTTGGTATTACAGGTAATAAATCTCTTATTGGTCTAGCAGATGCAAATATGATTTCATGTCCTCTAGCATGACAAGTATCTAATGCTTGAATTATACCTTCCGTTAATGGGTTTCCTTTAAAACAAATTGTACCATCAATATCAAAAATAAATTTCATATACATCACTCCTTTCTTTTTAATGTAAAAAAATTCTTTTATAATGAACAGGACAAATGTCCGAAAAAGGAGGAAAATCATGAAAAAAATTGAAGACGACTTGCTACTATCAACTTACTTAGCAAATGAACATATACAGAAACTTTTTACACATCTTCATCACCCATTTCAAATTCGACGATATGATGTAAAAGAGATTGTGTTACACGAAGGAGAAGCTATTGACGGTCTATACATTCAAATATCTGGACGTACAAAAATTACGACGAGTGTAATTACAGGAAAAGCATTATTACTTCGATTTTGTTCTGCCGTTTCCATTATGGGTGATATTGAACTCATTCAAAATGTAAATATACAATCGCATGTAAGCGCTGAAGAAAAAACCGATTTTATTTTTATCAATAAACACTATGTTAATAATGTACTTTTACATGACATTGCTTTTTCACAAGAACTTTTACACCATGTGACTTACAAACTACAAACATGTACGACTGCCTCACGTATTAATTTGTTAGCTTCAGTGGAAACACGATTTGCAAGTTACTTATGCACAATACGAAATACCTCTAAACTATTCGGGAGAGAAATCCGTACAACAGATCATCACGAGATCGCTTCACTTATCGGTACTACAACTCGACATCTAAATCGCATTATCGAAAAATTAAGTATAACGAATGTCATTCGCAAAGAAAACAAACAAATTATCGTAAAAGATTGGGAATCTATTGAACGTATTTCTAATGGTTTAAGATACAAATAATATCGTTATACTAAATATTGTCGCATTCCAAAAAGGAGCAACTCATTCCAATTGCTCCTTCTCTTTATGATTTGTCTTTGTAATGGGTTTTAGACCGTCCCTTTAAAAATCTGTTAAACTACCTCTCCCATTACTAACATAGAATGGTTTTGAAGGCTTTTGGAACGCAGACTATACGCGACTACTTTCCTCTTGTACTGTTTGACTACATCAACATGATCGTTATAACTATAAACCCAAAACCTAACATCGTTTTTTCCTCTCTTCGTATCAATGATCAATGGAGTCTCACTGCCCTCTGGTGGAAAATAATATTTCTCTAAAAATATTGCTTCGTTAAAGTAATCAATAATTTGAAGTTTATCTTCATCTGCTAATCGGTTTCCATCAATTGTTACAGTAACAGCCTCACCATTAAGTTGTGGATGCAATTCAAATCTACTGACAAAAGACTCCACAACAGAGGTTGGAAGACTGGACACTACTATTTTAAGACCACCGAAAAGAACTAACATAACTATAAACCAGGTCGTCATATTTTATCATCTCCACTACATTCTAAATTCTTATTATTACATGATTCCTATTATCGTCGAATACTATTTAGAGTCTCTACAAATCTTTTAATCCCTACATGAATAAGATCTGTGTTCGCTCTTCCAAAAGTAAAACGTACATATTCTTTTTTCGAACCTAATACACTCCCTGGAACAAAAGCTACACCATTTTGTATCGCTCTTCCTAATAAATGATATTCATCAATTGAACCCTGCACTTGACACCACAAATGGATACCGCCTTCTGGAACATGAAATTCAACCTGATTCCCTAAAAGTTCCCCAAGACTTGTGATTAATTGATCCTTTCTCTGTTTCAGTTGTTTACGAAGCATAGAAATATGCGCATGAAAATTTTCTGATTCTAAGAATTGATTCGCTATCCATTGAGGAAAGACACTATGTCCAAAATCTACTTGCTGCTTTGCATCTGCTAAACGCTCAATGACCTGAGGTGGACCAATCACCCACCCAATTCGCAATCCAGATGCTACGATTTTCGATAATGAACTAATATATAGAACATTTCCATTCGTATCCATAGACTTTAAGGTTGGATTTACTTCTCCATTGAAAGAAGTTAAGCTATAAGGATCATCTTCCACAATTGGTATACCAAATTCAGATGACAATCCCAAAATCTTTTTGCGACGAGACAATGAAAGGACCGTTCCGGTTGGATTTTGATAATCCGGATTTAGAAATACCATGCGAATTCGGTGCTTTCTGTGTAAATCTATCAAATCATCCGGATTCATGCCATGTTGATCCACAGGTAAATGGTATATTTTTAACCCGGCAGATTTAAACATCGGAAGCGAAAAACAATACGATGGATCCTCAATAGCAATGGCATCTCCTGGCTTAAGCAAGCACTGCACAATAAGATTAAGTGCCTGCTGCGCCCCTGATGTAATTAAAATAGAGCGTGGATCAACATCGATATTTTTATATTTATCTACATGTGAAGAAATCGTTTCCCTTAACTTTTCATTTCCTTGTGGATGATCATATCCTAGATTCTCCATAAATATTTGTTCTGAGAGAATCCTGCGAAACTGGTCAGCAGGAAACAAATCCCGTGACAACTCACCACTTGCTAAATTAATCAAATCATCCTTCTGCGTTTCTGTTCGAATTTGTTGAACTAGCGGTAGATTCGGGAGGAATGAACCATCTTCTACATATCTCCCCCAATTTGGCGTACGTTTACGCGATATCCCCCATATATCTGTGTTTACACGCGTTCCACTTCCTTTTATTCTCTCTACTACCCCAAGTGATTTCAGTTCCTCATATGCCGCTACTACCGTACTGCGGTTCACTTGCAACTCTTTTGCTAAAGTACGTTCCGAAGGTAACATACTATCTGAAGAAAATTCTCCTGAAGAAATCCCCTGTTCTATATAGTCAGCAATTTGTTTGTAGACTGGCGTTTTATCTGCACGATTGGGTCTCCATTCCATCTAATTCCCTCCCCCTTATCAGCAGACTTTTTATTGATTAAAATAAAATTAAGGTGTTAACCTCTGTTTGTTATATACTAAGTATTTCGCTGTTTGAATTTAGCATAGTTTGCCCTATTCATTCCCAACTATGAAGATATTCACTCATTCTACAATGTGAATAGTAGTAACTAAATAGATATACGAATTGAATTCCCACTCCTATTGTACATTCACATATTTGAGGAATGGAGCTTCTTTACATTAAAAGGTGATGTCTCTATATCCTTATAAAAAAGAATAGTGTTAAAAAATAAACATTCCATTTCATTTAGGCCACCTACTTATCTAAAGTACAAAGACTACAAGACAGCAACCGCATACCACGTAACTCCTATAAGAAGACTTAATAAAAGGACGATATAAATAACAGACAAGTTCGTCACATTCTGCTTCGTAGACTGACCGTAATTTCCCTCCGTGTTTCTTGCAACTAACATCGTTCCCAAAAGTGATACAATTACAATAATAATAACTAATGAAATTGCAAATTTCATTGACTTTCTCCTCTCTAAAACCAGTCTATTTGAACAGAAAATCTAATCGTTCGACTTAAAAACTTTATACTTTTTGGATGAGAGCATAATCAAGATACTTAAAGCATACTACCCTTCTCTTTTATAATAAGGGATATTTATTTCAAAAGGACCATCCACTTTCACAACTTTTTACTCATCCACTTTATGAGTGAAAAATAGTGTTTCTAAGTTATTGCTACCACTAAAAAAATAAAAAGAACAATACAAAAAAGCAAACAACCTACTGAGTCTTTCTCATCGGTTGTTTGCTTTTTATTAGCACTATGAAACATTCGGTTGTCTTGATACCTCATCAAAAATTCTTCGTATTATTGTCCAATTAGAAAAACGTTAACCAAACAAAGTAAATTATCGGTTAGCCACTTCATTTTCTGTTTGAACCTCTACTGGAACACGCTTACCTATTCCAAAAGCATAAAAGCTAATGACAACGATAGCCAGGAAAATAACGCCTACAATAAGTGAGATTCGTGTGTCTTCGTTGAACCACATACCGATTAGTACCATGATTAAAAAGGCAATCGTTACATAGTTTGTAACAGGCGCAAATGGCATTTTGAACGGATGATTGTCCATTTCAGCTCCTTTTGCTTTTCTGAATCGAATTTGACTAATCAGAATGACAAACCACGGAATCATACCAGGAAGTACACTTGCACTGTATACATACACGAATAAGTTTTTTGGTGCAATATAACTTAAAATAACGCCAATCGCTAAGCCAATTAACACGCCAATCGTACCAAATAAAGGCACACCATTACGGGAGACTTTTGCAAAGTATTTTGGTGCTTGTCCATTCATTCCTAGTGTATAAAGCATACGTCCTGCACTGTAAATACCACTGTTACAGCCAGACATTGCAGCTGTGATTACGACAAAGTTAATCAGTCCAGCAGCTGCTGTAATCCCAACTTTCGCAAAAGTTGCCACAAACGGGCTACCAATTGAGCTTAGTTGATCCCAAGGGTAAACAGTTACAATAACAAAAATTGCCCCAATATAGAAAATTAAAATACGCCAAATCGTACTTTGAATCGCTTTAGTTAACGTTTTTCTCGGATCTTTTGCTTCGCCAGCTGTAATCCCAATTAATTCGACACCTTGATAAGCCCCAACAACTAGTGATAGAGCAAAGAAGAACCCTGACCAGCCACCTGTAAAGAAGCCGCCATTTTCCCAAAGATTAGATAAACCGATTGCATTCCCTCCGTTACCAAATCCGAAGAAAATAAGTCCAACCCCCGCAATAATCATTAACACAATGGTAACGATTTTAATCATCGCAAACCAAAATTCAAATTCACCAAATGATTTAACAGAAATTAAATTCGCCGCACCAAGAATCACCATTGTGATGATACCTGGCACCCAAGCAGGCAGATCCGGGAACCAGTACTGCATGTATGCCCCAACCGCTATAATTTCTGACATTCCAACAATCACCCACTGGAACCAGTTACTCCATGCCGTCATATACCCTGCTAATGGGTGTATATACTTATGGCCAAATGTCGCAAATGAACCTGTACCTGGCTCTACATACAACATTTCTCCCATCGCACGCATAATGAAAAATATAAAAATTCCTGCGATTGCATAAGCAAGCATTACCGACGGACCTGTCCATTTAATCGTACTTGCTGAACCCATAAATAAACCAACACCAATTGTACCGCCTAAAGCAATCATTTGAATATGACGCGCTTCTAAACCCCTCTTTAGTTCTTTGTTTTCCACTTTATTTCCCCCTCTTGCGCTATTAAATCCCAAGCTGAACACTATACTACAATTTCTATTAGGTATCCAAATGATGAAGCAAGCGTCACTTTTTTCTCTCTTTTAAAAGCTGCCCTAAAATCATTTTCCATTTCCTATTAACCATTCGCAATAGTCGGAAAATTCACCCTATCTTCCCTTCGTCATAAAATTACAAAATTACTTATTTTATAATAATTTATCTGTCTGAAAAATACAATTATTTTTTCAGAAAATTATTATATATAAATTAATTAGAAAATAATAACTAGATTAGAAATAAACACCATTACCCGATTATTATAAAAACACTTCATCATCGTAGCAAATCTAGGTGAGTAGTTACCCATAATCGAGCTTAAGAGTAAATAGCGAACTCTAATTTCTATCTTGTAGCATAATCAGCATGAAATGAAACCTTATAAAAAAGTGTTTCGCCTTTTAATCGTAGAGTTACAAGGAAAACATAATAGAGTGAAACTTTAATCGTTGAGAGTTTTCTCCCTCATGAATCAGGCTTTTACGAGCAGTTGATTCCTAATTTAACTTCTTTGTCGTAAGAAGTGAGTCTTACTGTCCGTAAATAGCGTGATTAAAAATGTATTGACAAAATAGCATGTATTTTTTTATAATCCGTTATAATAACTTAAACAACTGTAATTTGCCATGATTTTATTTGCGATGAAGAGGAGAGTAGATGGTTAGGAGTGTATCAGAGAGCTCCCCAAAGTCTGAAAGGATGGTAACGATTGAATCATTGAAGGTGGCCTCGGAGCTTTACTTGTGAAATAGATATTTAATGTCTAAATTAGTAAGTAACAGTTGGTCCCGTTAGTATAATTAAAAAAACGAAATCCCTTCTTAAGATAAGGAATTTCATTTTTTTTATAAACAGTTTAACTTTTTTCAAAACAGTGTGACTTCCTTACAAACGTCGCGACTTTGTTTTAAAGATCATGACTTTATTTTAAATCCACAAAAGGCTAATAACATATCATTTCCAAGTACTGTGTTATGAAAAAATTAGCAGCAGGTGGTTATATAATTAACAAGAGGCTTTCGAAACAGCCCCTTTCTATTATTTTACTTCTATTGTATACTTCCCTGTTCCACTGCCATATTTATATACACTTAAATAATATTTCCCCGGATTCGCATAATAGCTTCCCAGCAATTTATTTCCTTCGTACTTTGTTGCATAAGTAACATAGTTATTCAAATCTGACTCGTGATATAATACCCAATTCAATCCAAGATTTTGCTCATTCGTAACGGTAATCTGTAAATCCTTCGCTTCCCTTATATCAATTACAAAGCGATCAACTTGATCTTGATTATTTAGGCTACCTCGTAATAACGTGTTCAGAGATAGAGGGTTAGCTGTATCGAATGAATTATTTGGTTCTTTTTCTACACTAGTATCCTCCTCAGTGTTCACTCCGTTAAACACAATATCATATTCAAATTGCCCAGCTGCATTGACACGGTAATTTACGAAATAAGCAGTTAATGTTTTATATCCGCTCCACTCTTTTTGCGAAAGATGTTTAAGCATCTCATTCGTTGCTTGATTCATCGCTTTCCAGTCTTCATTTTCTCCTTTTGACGTACTTCCTGTATATGTTCCTTGTAGTGTAAATGTATTAAAGAATTGTGATTTATTCTTTGTTACCTTCACATTTTTTAACTTTGCTTCATTTGTGATATCCGCCGCAACATCCGAAAGCGCTTTCAGTTTATGCCCTGCTAAATAATCATCTGATACTTGCGGAATTGTATACTTATCACGATTATTAATAAGCATTTGCATATAAGATTGGTAATCTTCATTTAATTTATTGTCTTTACTTAATGCAGAGCGATACGCATCGTAACCTGGGACATCATTTGCACGAATTAAATCATGTACTTTATCGAACATATCAGGACGGTTATTATACATATAAGATTGCAATGCAAACGAATAGTTATAAAAATCCCACGCTCCATATTTTGCATTTAATGTTTGCTCAGCTGTGTATCGCTTAGCTGGATTATTGGATAATCCACCAATTATACTTTTTCGCGGTACAACACTATCTACTCGAGTTGAACCTGCAAAGAATTCCGCATTTCCTTCTTCAAACCAAGTCAAGCGTTCATTTTGATATAGTTCTCCTTGTCCCCATAACCCAGGCACTTCATATCTTCCTTGCAAATAGTGTGTAAATTCATGACGGAACAATTCTTCTAAACTATAAATACTCTGCTGCGGTGTACGTTCATATGTAAAGAAAGTTCCGATTCCTTCAATGTAAATTCCACCATTATTTGTTTCATAGCCGTACAATTGACGATTAAATTGATATTCATCCGGACTATTGTAAATCACCATTGTTAACACATCATCAGCATGTCCACTTTCAAGTGGCTTATCACTACCAACTGTACGATAAAATTGTGCTTTCACTTCTTTTGCTGCCCAATACAAACGTTTAATTTTCTCTTCAGTAACCTTATCTCCCGCTTTAAAGACAATTGTCCCGTCATCAAATGTATACGTTTTCGGCAAATATTTTTGCTTGCCATCTTCTCTAATTTTATCTAAATTTATTGTCTTTCCGTTTGCATCTACTCCGCCATAATTTGTAGTGATTTGTTCTGCCGCAACAAAATATTGCTGTCCTAAATATGGATAAATACGCATCGCTTCTGTAACAACTTGCTGTCCTTTTGTTGGTGTACTATGAAACTTGCCAAATCGGCTAGCATAGTAAATGCCATTATTAATTAACCATCCATTTTTATCCGTTACCGTACCAATTAGTGCAAAACGACTTACTTCATTAATAAAGCTATCGATGTTCTTATACCACATCGTATCTTTTGGTTCTTTGTCCGTAGTATACATATACGACTGAACATCATAATCAATTTCTTTCATCAAGTTATATATAGCATCACCTTTTGTCCGATCTTCAATAAACGTAGAAAGATTATCATTATATTGTTTAAGAATTCCAGCAGCATATTGAATTATTTCAACATCAGCCGACGCGCCTCCAATTAACATTCCATACGACGAAATTACTTTATTTTGTTCTGATGTACCAAGTTTAAAATTCGGGTTCTTCGCAATTGTTTTTAACGCTGGTAAACATTTGTCATGATAGCTACGCTCACTTAGTTTACTTAATTCTTGATGATAAAAGCCTAAATAAAAACCCGAGCGTATAACTTCTACTAATGTCTCAACTCCTTTTGAATCATCTTTCGTATACGTTTGACCTTGTTCTGCTAGTTTATCAATGAGTGCTTGCATACGGCTATCATCTTGATAGAATTTCAAACTATCATTATTAAACTGAAATAATTCCGGAATTTGATTCCATTTAATTGTCACAAGAAGATCGGCTAATTGTTTGTTGCTTAATTGATTCAATTCAGCCATCGAATATTTTCTTTCTTCAACTAGCTGTTTAGTATTCTCTTTTGGCATTGGTGGACGCTGCGATAGGTCTGCTAACTTTAACCGTTTTGTAAATGAAGTACTTTCTTGTATGTTCGAAGAGTGTGCCAACTCATCAGGAGATTGCCTTGACCCTATCGGCTCCATTTGTAATGTATTCTTCGTATATTTTTCTTTTGTCTCTGCTTGAACTTGCAATCCATTACATGATATAGTAACAAGTCCAACGCCCAGCATCAATTTATAAAATTTCGAGTATTTCACCATGCTGTTGCCCCCTTTTTAATAGATAGAAAATTCGGACTTTTTAAAAATGAATTGTTCAATCTGTCTTTATTAAACAGCACCCTATTGATACTAGTAAATTTAGTGATATAATGCTAAGTCACTTTTTTACTACTAATGATACATCATACTTATTGCTTGAATTTACTTCCCCCTTCCTTTAATGTAATATAAGCAAAAATTGTGCCAATGTTGTATCTTATGAATAGGCAACTATTCTTTATTAATACTGTCAAATAAAATATACATAAACAATGTAGTAATGTATATTTTATTTGACATAAAACTCCCCTTTCAAAAAAGAAAAAAGCCCGCTACTGACAAATCACATAAGAACAGGGTTCTTTGAATTAGTTGCACACTTTTTTTACTTTTTTGGCGAGTCATTTCATAAAACGAATAATATATTTGTGCATCCTTTTTCACTAATCATTCCGCTTTTTCATACAAATCAATTGTATTTTTATATAAAAAATCATATTTATCTTGTAATGGTTCATCGTTTTAATGAAACGAGAAGTGTGCTGTCAGTTTTATTGACAGCACACTTTTCATTTTCTTAGAAATTGTAATAACATGTTCATCTTCTGTTCATAAACATCTCTTATTCTATAAAAGTGAAAGAAGGAACACTTATGCTTATTACATTTTTCACTTCGTTGGATTTTCCAATTTCTCACATCATTTGTGATCATCATTTTATATAAAGTGAAACTTCCATCAGTGGAAGTTTTTCTTTCCGCCCTACTGCTCAGGCACATGCCAGCAGTCAACTCCCTCCTATCTTCTGTGTTTTCTCAAAATCTTGATACGGGAGGTCTTACTTTCAAAAAATAGAACGATAAATTAGAGGTGAAAAAATATGCGCTCATTATATGCTAGATTTGTTATCATATCAGTTTTTATTATGCTGGTTAGTAGTATATTGGCATTTTTACTTACAAATGTATATTATCATGTTTATTTAAAACCATATAACAGCGAGAAAATTTTAAAATATGCACAAGAAGTAAAATATTTATATGAGAAAAATACAGAACAAAATAAAGATGGTTATTTACAGTCTATTTCTAACCTTGGCTTTGAAATTTACGTAGTAGACGATAAAAAACAAGGCAAGCAGTACGATGATAATTTCAAGAAAATGAATATTAGTAAAGAGACAATTGAACATGTATTAAAAGGAAATATATACAATGGAATTGCAACGTATCCTAATCGTTTATTTGCTACTGGCTTTTTTGATAATACACTTTTGAATAGTATTGGGATCCCTATCGAAAACAATGGTAAGGGTTATGCGCTATTTATTCGTCCGGATATTCAACAGCAATTTGGAGAATTACGTATTTTCTATGCTGTTTTATTAGGATTAATTATCATAATCAGTCTAATTTGTATCGCGATAGCTACCCGCTTTGTCGTTCGTCCTATTCAAAGATTTACACATGCGACAAAAGAGGTTGCATGTGGCAACTATGATTTAGTACTACCAGAAAATCGCCGAGATGAGATTGGAACGCTTGCAACTAGCTTTCGTAAAATGGCCAAAAGATTACGAAATTCAGAGCAGATGCGACAAGAATTTGTTTCGAATGTTTCACATGAATTTCAGTCACCATTATCATCTATTCAAGGATTTTCAAAAACATTACAAACTAATGATTTAACGAAATCTGAGCAGACACATTACCTAGAAATCATCGAATCAGAAAGTCGACGCATGTCCAGTTTATGCAAACAATTATTAATACTTGCATCACTTGATAAAGAAGATCTTACTTTACGTAAGCAATCTTTTGATCTTGTGAATCAAATAAAAGATACTATTTTTATGCTTGAATGGGAATGGAGAACGAAAGAACTTGCAGTTGAAATGGATGTTCCCAACATGCAAATTTACGGAGACGAAAACTTGCTCCATCAAGTATGGATGAATTTATTTACCAATAGTATCAAATTTACAGAAAGCGGCGGAACGATTGCATTTGAAGCAGAAGAGCTGGAAACAGAATGGCGCATTTCGATTACTGATATGGGTATTGGTATACCTGAAAATGAAATAAAAAAAATATTTGATCGATTTCATAAAGTCGATACTGCCCGAAACAGAAATGTAAATGGAAGTGGATTAGGTCTTTCTATTGTAAAAAAAATCATTGACCTTCATAGCGGAGCAATAACAGTGGATAGTGAACTTGGAAAAGGAACGATTTTTTCTATTTACCTTCCGAAACAACAAGAAGGGACTATTCATATGCAAAATAAAAAATAACCTGCATTCACTAATGCCTACTGAAAAAATACCTACTTTGAACAAAAAACAAAATTTTTATTAATATACAGCGATCAAAAAGAAGATAACTTCCTTTATACAATAGGGAGTTATCTTCTTTTTCTGTAACATATTTATATATAAACTGTATACCCGTCTTTTGTAACCTTTTGTTCATATTCCGTTCATATTTCCTCTTTATGATAAGAACATAGAATGAAACAAGGAGGAATGAACCTAATGTTTTTAGCACTTAAAGAATTAAAACAATCGAAATTACGGTACGGATTAATCGGCACAATCATGATGTTATTATCATTTCTTGTACTTATTATATCAGGTCTAGCAAATGGTTTATCTCATGCTAATGCCTCTTCTATTATCGAAATGAAAGCAGACAAGTTTATATTATCAAATGATGCAGAGGGTAAATTATTACGCTCCCAAATTAAGAAAGAGGATGTAGATAAAGTATTGGCACAGGTTGATGCAAAAGATGCGGTTCCAATGCATATTAAGGTCGCAACATTTGAAAAAGAAGGCAGTTCAAATAAAGTTGATGTTGCTATTTTTTCAAGTAAACAAGATTCATTCATTGCCCCAAAAGTTGTTGAAGGAAAAAACGGTACTTTAGAAAACAATGAAATCATTGCTGATGAATCCATCAAGGAAAAAGGGATAAAGCTTGGAGATGAACTAGTAGATCCTGTTTCTCAAAAGGTTTTCAAAGTTGTCGGATTTACACAAAATCAAATGTTTAGTCATGCACCTGTTGTTCATATGAATGAAAATGTATGGGACAGCATTGCACTGCCACATCAAAAAGATTACAGTGTAATCGCCCTAAATACTGATAAAAAAATCGATAATGCAACAGTTGTTGATAAAAAAGAAGTACTGCAAAGTATTCCAGGTTATAAAGAAGAACAAGGAACATTAACGATGATTATTGCGTTTTTACTTGTAATTTCAGCATTATTAATTGGCGTTTTCTTCTATGTCATTACATTACAAAAAACACATCAATTAGGTGTATTAAAAGCAATCGGAACAAAAAACTCATATTTAGCAAATAGTTTAGTTGTACAGTCTATATTCTTATCTGGTGTTGCTCTTATAATCGGCATTGGCTTAATCTTTGCAGTACAGGCTGTTTTACCAGCTAGTATGCCGTTCTTATTAACAACAACAACAATCTTGCAATATGCAGGTATCTTTATCTTAATTAGTATATTCGGTACACTAATTTCTCTATATCAAGTATTAAAAGTAGATGCATTAGAAGCAATCGGAGGTGGCATGTAATGGTAACAGAATTAAAATGGGATACCCCATCGTCATTATTAAAGTTGGATCAAGTAAGTAAAGTATATGGAGAAGGAGATACAGAAATAACAGCTTTGCACCCAATTACGTTAGATATAAAAGAAGGCGAATTTATAGGCATTGTTGGTCCGTCTGGTTCTGGGAAAAGTACATTGCTTTCCATCGCAGGTGCACTTTTATCCCCTTCTAAAGGAAATATTTATATTTCTGGTCAAAATATAACAAGCTTATCAGAAAAAGAGATGACCGATATTCGTTTAAGAAAAATCGGATTTATATTTCAATTTGCAAACCTCGTACCTTTCTTAACAGTGAAAGAACAACTCTTATATATCGCTAAGTTAAAGGGAGAAGATAAAAAAGAAGCTAGTAAACTTGCAGAACAATTACTGAAAACTTTTGGATTATCACATCGAATGAATCATTATCCAAATCAACTTTCAGGTGGTGAAAAACAACGTGTAGCCATTGCTCGTGCATTTATGAATAATCCAGACTTAATTTTAGCTGATGAACCTACTGCTAGTCTTGACTCAAAACGTGCTAGAGAAGTAGTTGAACGAATGAAACATGAAGTTAAGAAAAATAAAAAAGCAGCAATTATGATTACACACGATGAAAAAATGCTTGATGTATGTGATCGAATTTTAATACTTCGCGATGGAAAATTACTACGAGAAAACGAAGTATAAGAACACCTGTACAATAGCGATGACCTAAAAAGACTTTCTTATCCCCTATTTAAGGGATAAGAAAGTCTTCTTTAATTAACAGCACATTTTAATTTCTTGTTTACAACATAATTGAATTCAAATGTAATAATCCAGCGAAATTCATATGTAATATTGCGTTCATATTCTATTCATAATTCTCATGTAACATGCTTTATATAAAGCAACTGACGGTTAGAAAGGAATGATGAACGTGTTAGCATCTGCTATTACATTTATTACAGCTGCACTCATTTTTTATACAATCGGAGTATGGAGTGAAAAATTTCAAAAGACATTAAAATTTTGGCATGTCATTATTTTCTGGCTTGGACTCGTATGTGATACGATCGGGACCACATTAATGGAGAAAATGGCAGAAGCAGGATCCCTGTTCAGCTTCCATGGAATAACAGGCTTATCAGCCATTTTACTTATGCTATTCCATGCTGTTTGGGCAACAATTGTGTTAATAAAAAAAGATACAAAAATGATGACAACATTCCACACACTAAGCGTTATCGTATGGTTCATTTGGCTAATTCCATATATTTCTGGACTTATATACGGAATGACAAATAGCTTTTAAATAAAGTTTCATTACCAAAAATCAACATTGCTAAAACTACCTTAGGAGGTATATGATGAAAAAGTTATATAATGCAGCATTCACTTATTTAATTATCGGTTTATTATCAGGTATATTCGCGAGAGAATATGCAAAAGCGCAAGGAATTCAAGGTACTACTCTACTGAACCTGTTGCACACACATGTGTTAGTTCTTGGATTTTTATTCTTCTTAATTGCCTTAGCCCTATCAAAATCATTTGCATTCCATGAAGCAAAAAGTTTTAACATGTGGTTCATCGTCTATAATATAGGATTGGTTTTAACAGTTGCTTCAATGGCGGCCCGTGGACTTCTTCAAATAAATGGAACCGATTTCAATGGATTAAGTCATATGGCAGGAATGTCTCATTCTATCATCGGTGTCGGTCTTGTTTGGTTTATGATTCTATTAAAAAAATCATACAAAGGATAAAAGGAGGTAAAACATGAACTTAGCTGTTCTATCAAGTATTATTGCTCTTTGTATGGCTGTTGGAATGATGTTTCTTCGCTTAAAATCAGCAAAAAAACCTATAACACTTAAAAAAATTATACTCCCGCCAATTTTTATGAGTACGGGAGCATCCATGTACTTCTTACCAGAATTTCGATTAACAACAACAGAAATTCTAGAAGCAGTTATCGTTGGTTTATTTTTCTCTATTTTTCTTATTAAAACGTCAAAATTTGAAATACGTGGAAAAGACATCTATTTAATACCTTCTAAAGCATTTATATTTATTTTAGTCGGTTTACTTGTTGTCCGTATTGTTTTCAAATCATATTTAAGTCAATCAATTGATTTAGGACAATTAAGCGGCATGTTCTTCTTACTCGCTTTTGCGATGATCGTCTCTTGGAGAATTGGGATGTACCGTTCGTTTATGAAATTGCAGCGGGAAATGCAGTTTGTAGGCAAAAGTCTTTAATCGAAAAAGCACATTTCTAATGTTGGATGCTGTTTCTTAGCTCTTACAAAATGATTCATTATAGCTTCTTGTTCAATTTTTTAGTTCTGTATGGATAAAATGTAAAAAAGTAGCGAGATAAGCGACTAAAAAAGCAGTACCACCGCTATAAAAATGTTGGTACTGCTATATAGAGTAACAAATGTTATATTAATTAGAACGTACTTGCTAATTTAACAGCCTTTGCTTCTTCTGTTGTTAAATCAAGTCCCCTACTAGCCTTAAATGTACCATTAATCATATCTACTCCTACATATGGAAATTCTTCCTTGTATAAATCAAGCTCTACTACTGTATCATTTGGATGTGATTCTTTGTAGCTCGCTAAAAAAGCCTCGTATAATTTTACACTACCTGATTGGTTTGCCGGGCGATTGTTTGCTTTTACAAATAAAACTGTTGTCATTCTCTGTTTCTCCTGTTACTTACTCTTACGTTGTTATATATTCACTAAAAACCGCGTTATATTGCCTTTACAATATCTTTTTAAAACTATACTCCATTTCTCCATCTAGCGCTTCAGCTGTATCACCAGTTTCTCTGAAATCATGTGTATGAATTTCTTCAAACGGCTCAAAATTTACTTGTTTATAAAATTCATAACAAGGGAATCCATCATGTGCACCTTCAATATGGACAGTGCCATCTTTTTTGACCTGTACGGTTAATAGGTAGTCAACGGGAGGTGCATATACATTTAATGGATTGCTAGCACTCGCACTCATTTGAAATTTGACGTCATCAGAATTCCATACAATATCAGTGCACAAAATATTTTCTGTACTAGCTTTTCCTGTTCTTTTATTAACGGAACCATCTGAAGTTGTAACCCTTTCTGTGGTTATACCTGTATTTCCATATGTGAAAATTTCTTTTTTGTAAAAATCTACAACTACTTCTTGTTCAATTCTGGAACGCATAGCGTTTACAGCATAAGGTGTAAATTCACGTGAGTCACCTTCAAATTGGATCACATTGCCCGTTTGAATGTCCTTCTTAGGTTCAGTCCAAGACATTGGAATAAATACGCTTGCTCTAATTTTAACGATACTAGTCATGAGACACACCTCTGTAATTCTAATTTTTTTTGGGTAATACAGAAAAACCTTGAGCAAAACAAATCGCAATTTCTTTCGCATATTTAATTGTTTTTTCTTTAATATTTTCTGCTTTTGATTTAAATAGTGACATTCTTCTGATTCATATTTATATCTAGATTATTATTTTAAAACTAGCGTTTATACTTTTTGGAGTAATCTTAGTATTATGGGGTATATATAGTACGAAAAAATATGAATCATTTTTAGACAAACTCACTGGAATAGGACAGTTTTTAGGCGGAATTACATGCATAATTGCTGGGATTTTATCCTTTATAATGAAAGAATTTATACATAAAAGGAGACCGAACTAGAAAACAATCTAGTTGAGTCTTCTTTTTATTTTAAAATTATCTACGCAGTTTTTTCAAATATCTTTAGATAAGTGAAAATCCTTGTCTATAAAGAAACCACAATTTTCTCATCATCTACTTCATATTTTACTAAGCAATCATTTTCCATGACTAGTTCTTTGTCAACTAAGTTACCTGTGACACGATCAACTATTTTTTTATAAACTTTATTTTGTCTGTATACTTGGCCATCTACTTTTTTTGCAAAACGATGATCTTCTTCAACGATAGAATACTTATATGGAGGATACTGGGATGCCCTAATTTCTCCATAGATGTATTCTTCGTCAAGATGTAGATTGACTTGATAGGAAATATTTGAATTGTTTCTCAATTTGAGATCAATAATACCATTCATCAAAGTGGCGCCTGTTCCAAATGGAATCACACGTCCATAGTCAGGGAATGGATCGAAACTATGACGATATCTTTCCACTGTTTCCAACTCTGAATGAAGAAACATCCAGTAAAGAAGATTCCCTAACTGACAGAGACCACCGCCTATTCCCTTTATCGCTTCGCCATTCATTAGAATAATTCCTTCTCTATATCCAGCCTTTTCACTGGAATTACCAACAAGATGCCAAAATGAAAATGTTTCTCCCGGTTTAATTACAACCTGGTTTATTTTGCAGATGGCTAGCTTTAAATTGGTGATTTTGTTATACTGCAGCTGTATATCCGTATCACCTAACTTTCTAATAAGCAAAGATTTATGTTTATAAATCCTGTAAGGTAATGGATTTTGCTCAAATGTTTTTGAAAACTTATGACCTTCAAGACGGTCTCTTATTTTTTTAAACATCCTACGTTGTCTGATTCTAATAGGAATTAAAAGAGGAAACCTTTGTGTTAATAATTTTCTTGCCATTGAGAGTTGAGCTCCTTTATATATTATTCATCTATATATTGTATTCAAATTTACACCTTATTCATCATCACTAAGCAAATTGATATGTATTTCTTACTGTATTACCTTATAGTACATATAAAGGTTCTGGTGCAAAGATAAACTAAAAGAGAATATAGCGCATATATTTCTAGCGAGATCGTATTTTATGCTATAAGTCCAAACACTTGGTGGATGAACTCTTTTTGATTTTGGACAGACTGATTCTGTAAATCTACTGTTTATTGAATAATTAAAATCCCTTATTGCGATATTAGGTATTTTTCTCTGAAGATGGAACTTAATTCACTCCAAACATCAAATTTATTACCATCTAAATCATAAAAAACAAAATTCTTTCCAGTGTGTCCTCTGTTTTCAATCTCTCCAACTTTTATTTCTTTTTTAATAAAATCACTATGGATTGATTCAAGTGCATTTAAACCATTAACTTCAAATGTTAAAGAGAAGCGCTCTTCACCGCAAAAACCGTGAAAATTCAAGCTTTGATTTTCTTGGGATTTAACCAGGAAAAAACTTTGGTTTGCAAAGTTAAGAATAGCCTTGTCTTCGTCTTTATAGACTAACTCTGCACCTAGTTTGTTTACATACCTTTTTGAAGAAAGTTCTACATTGGTAACAGGAATATAAATAGTTCCAACCCTCAATAATTTATCTTTCATTCTATTTTCTCCTTTCAGTAACTTAAATAACATTAATAAATATGTTCTCTTTTTATGTACCTATTGCCTTTGTAAATTCCATAATTTTCTTTATGATGTTTCGTTAGTTCAACAAACATGCTCCATTAAATGCTCCGATTGCGGAAGATTGTTTTCCAGTTAGTTTCTTTTCATGCATTAGTGGAAAAACAACCCTTTAATAAGAAACAGGTACTTTTCTTTCATTTTTTTCACTAACTTTAGAGTCTAGCGTTTTTGTTATTATGTAGTACAAAAATGTACCAGTTAATCCTAGAATAAGAAGCAATCCCCCCATATATATGGGACGAATCCACTCTCCAACGATGATCAACAACGAAGATACAATCATTGCTCCGTAGAAAGTCAAGCCATTAAAAGCCATATAGGTGCTACGAGCGTTAGGTGGTGCAAGTTCCCCTATCATCGCCTGTTTAATAGGAACATACATCAGTTCACCAATTGTTCCAATAAACATGGCAATAAAAAGAAACAACACGCTATTTGTAAAGGCAAAAATACTAAAGCATATAGAAAAGATCATCATTCCTGTAACTAGAGTCCAGCGATCACTCCACTTTTTAAATAAGAATAATACAACACTTGATAGGAGAACTACAAGAATTGTATTCTCCGTTCGGAGAAAACCCAGCATCTTTGTGCCATCAAGCATGAAATCTATTCCAAACAATGAAGCTGAATGATGGGGTATATCTTTTTCAAGACGAATCCCAATATAGTTTGTTAAAGACTGTTCCAAGGAAAAGATCAAGATCGCTCCGAAAATATAAAACATAAACAGCTTATCTTTTAAAACGTTTGAATAGGTTTGAAACATCTCTATTGATGAGAATTTTTTCTTATAATTAGAAGACGTAGATGAAGGTTCCGGTGTATAGGTTTCTGTGATGAAGAATATAGTCATGAATACAGATAACAAAGAGATGAGTGAAATCCCAATAAATAACTCAAACAAGTGGTTTTTAAAAAGAAATGCTCCAATGATTCCTCCAATAGCAGTTGATAAATTCCCCAGCCAGTAGCTAATTGTAAATACGAGCTTTCTCGATTCGGAATTAGTAACATCAATGATCATAGCTTGTGCTGCTGGCTGAAACATTCCTCCACAAAACATATTGATAATAAAGAATGCTACGGAAATATAAGGAAGGTTAAACCAAGGGGAATTACAAAGTGCTATAAACAGATACGAAAGCAATATACCAAGTTCAGAATAAATCATTATTTTTCTCCGACCTATTTTGTCTGAAACATGCCCCCCGATAAAACCTCCAATGACCCCACTAATCACAATTATTATAAGAATAATACCTGTTTCAGTAGCTCCAATTTTCTGAGAAAAATAGATTGCCAGAAAAGGTATAACAGCCATGGAAATAAGGCTGCCTAGAAATTGCATAGCCAGGCGAAGTTTGATGTTGGGATGTATATCTCTCAATTTCATATAAATCACTCCTTATTTATTAGAGATAGGTCCAAATAATCTCAGGGCTTGTATCGTTATATCCTTCCACATCAAGTTTGTATATTCATCAATAAACGTTAAACGCATTCCGTTTAAGATGGATAAGTACGACTCGGCAACTAATGAAGGTGATTCTTCATAAAAGTAACCCAGCCTTTGCCCTGCTTCAATAACCGGATGAATACAGTCTATAAATACATTTACAAAATCGTTTAGTTCTTTAAAAAGCTTTGGAAATCGATCAGGTCTCGCAAGAACCTGCTGAATTAGACGTAGGTATTCACTTTTCATTGAAAAGAGTTGTACATGGCAATCTATCATTTCCTTCACAACTTCAAGAGGCTCACCTTTAAAGTGTTCTTCTATCTCAATAAAATATGGTTTGATTTCCTCCAATGGCTCCAAAATCGCTGATTCATAAAGTGCTTCTTTTGAATCAAAATACGTAAATACAGTACCAAAGCTAACTCCTGCTTCTTTTGCTATTTCGGCAACTTTTGTCTCTGCAAAACCATTCTCACTATATAATTTAATTGCGGCGTTTAGGATAGTAGATCTTTTTCTTTTCTTTTTTTCATCATTAGTAAGTCTAGGTTCCATTTAGATGCTCCTTTCATAATAAATGATTGATTAATCAATCGAATTTCATTGTAATTTGTTTCCATTGTCAATATGATGAAGGAATTTATTTTCATATTTTTACATTTAGTTATATTCGAACTTCGCAAACGAATAAATTTAGCTCAAAAGTCGTTATTCTATTAAATGGCCCTTTAACAGAACAACTCTATGTCACTCAATAATTCCTTAATCCACCTTTTATTCAGATGTTCTTTTTCTTTTAGTCATAAAAACACCCCTTTAGATAAAAATATCCAAAAGGGTAAAGCTTCGCATCTTTTTTATAAACATCGCGACTTTATTTCAAATCAACATCATATAATATCTTTTATTGTAAATCTTTGAACTCCTACAAAAGTAAATATAATAACAAATAAGCAACTTAACACATAAAAGCTACTAAATTGAAAGAAAGTCTGCAAGCCTTCTAGATGAATAGGGTCCATTGCTAATCCTGGTTGCGAAAATGGCCATATATACCCGATATTTAAGTAATGAAATATCATTCCTATACATGTAAAACCAAAACTCATTCCAACTGGAACAGCAAAACTTTTTATAGAAGATGAGAGAAATAATTGTACTGCAGCAATTGAAAATGTACCAATCCATCCATTGAATGACCAATTTAATAATGAAATCCAAGGAATAGGACTTGTAATACCTAGTAGCTTACCAATTACAATATAAGCAATTAAAAAAAATACTTGTGTCAATAAAGTTAACATAAAGATTACTAATAACTTTGCCATGTACACATATCGAAACGGAATTGGTAAAGAGATGATTTTTTTCCAATTTCCCTCGCTATGTTCAAAGCGGCATACAAATGCACAATAAATACTTACTACGACAGGAAATAAAAATAATCCATAAATTAATCCAACTTGTGTCCAAGCTTTCTCCCACTCATTTGTTGAGACTTTCATTAAGACATCATAGTTTACTTGAAAATTTATGAGTCCAAGCGCAATACAAATAAGCGGAATGAATGTCATTACAATCCATATTTTTGAACGTTTTAATTTTAATAATTCGCATCGAAATGAGCTTAATAACATATCTGCATCCTCCTAATGAATATCTTTGTGCGCAAAATGAACAGTGCTAAGAACGATAAATAATATACTAACTCCTAAACTTAACAAAAGATTCATCATGACTCCTTCATTTGGGAAATACACTATTTTCCCATTGGAAAAAGCCCAAGAAATTGGATTTGTCAGAGATGAATATGTCCAAATTATCCATGTTTTCCAAGGAAACATCTGCCCGCAATACCCAAGAAATGAGCCGATTACACCTGCCGTTAAAGAAAATACTTGATTTTTCACTACCAAAGATATCCAGAGTTGCAAAATAACCATAGGAATACATCCTATAATGGTAAAACAACTATATTTCAGTAATAATATCACCGGAATTCCATCATCAAAATTAAAGATTTTTCCCATTAATATAATTACAGAAATAGAAATTACACCTGCGTATACAAGAAAAAAGAGGCTAAAGATAATTTTGGTTATATATACTAGCTGCCTAGATGTGGGAATTGCACACAATAGCTTCCAGGTGTTCCCCTTATTTTCAAAATCAATTATTCGAGATGTAATTGTCGCAATCATTATAGGTAAAAATAATGCATTTATCATACTTACTCTTGAAAGAAGCGACTCCCAATTTAGAAATTCCTTTTTGTCTTGTGACACAATAGCAAATAACCAAAGTAATGCTAAAGACTGTATCAAAAATACTACTAAAAATAATTTCTTTCTTTTTAATTTCAATAATTCACTTCTTAAGGCAGCAATCATTATAAAACACCACCTTTTTCTGTTAGGCTTAGAAATATTTCTTCCAACGTATGCTTCTCTTCTTCAATTCGATACACTGATAAATTCTGCTGTACTAATAAATGATTTATGTGAGAAATAAGGTGATCTTCTTGTTGATGCGTAACTAGACAATTACCTTCAATTCTAAGATGAATTTGATGCTGTTCTAAAATTTGATGAGCCTTCACTACATCATTTACGCGTATTTTCATTGATGCCTGACTTTTTTTGCGTAACACTTCAATTTTATCTTGAAAAATAAGCTGTCCACTATTAATAATGCCCACTTGCGTTGCAATTTGATCCATCTCATTTAACAAATGACTAGAAATAACAACTGTCATATCATATTGCTTTGGCAGTTGTTTGATGAGTTCACGAATTTCTTGAATCCCGGCAGGGTCTAATCCGTTTGTGGGTTCATCTAAAATTAACAATTTTGGATTTCCAAGTAGTGCCATTGCTATGCCAAGGCGTTGCTTCATTCCAAGTGAGTATTGTTTAACTAGTTTATCTTTTTGTTTCTCTAATCGAACGATACACAATACCTCATCAATATTCTTTTTTGGTACTTGTAACATTTGCCGAATTACTTCTAGGTTTTCATGACCTGTTAAATGTCCATAATAAGATGGCGATTCAACAAGAGAGCCAACCTCTCTTAAAATATCTATTCGATTTGTTTTTAAATCTCGATTGAATACTTTAATATTACCTGTAGTCGGTTTTATTAATCCCAGTAACATTCTAATTGTCGTTGTTTTCCCAGCCCCATTTGGGCCTAGAAATCCATAGATTTCACCTTTACCGACTTTCATTTGTAATTGACTCACACTATTTACAGCTCCATATGTCTTTGTCAAATCTTCTGTCTCAACGATATATGTTCCCATTATTGGCACCTCTTTTTCTTGATTAAGCTATCATTTATTATGAAAGTTCTTGCTTAATCTTGAATTGAGCTGACCTTAAGTTTAGCTTAATTTTCTAACGGAAGCTGAAATGTAATTTTTGTACCGTTTCCTTTGCTGCTTTCAACTACAATTTCTCCACCGTGAGCCACGATGATTTCTCTTACAATCGCCATTCCTAAACCTGAACCACTTTTTGGATCTGTATTTGTACCACGGAAATATCGATCAAAAATGTGTGGTAAATCATTTTTATTTATTCCGTCACCATTGTCTTCAATCGTAAATACGGTATATCCAGATGTTTGTTTTATGCGAACTTGTATTAATGTTTCAACATCAGTATGAATAAGCGCATTATTCAATAAATTTACTATCACACGTTGAATTAATCCCTGATCTGCTTTTATAATTAGTTCCTTCTTAAGACATTCAAACTCAATTAATCGATTCTCATAATGAGGCATATTCATAAATTCAATAATCGTTTCTCGGGTGAGATTCACAATATCTACTGTATTTTTATGGATAGGTAACAACGCATTCTTCAATTGATATGTAAGTTTTAAATCATTAATCAATTTTTCAATATAAATTGATTTATTTTGAATGACTTCTGCATATTGGTACATTTCTTGCATATTGATTTTATACTTGCGATTCCCTATAATTTCACTATAACCTTTAATAGAAGAAAGTGGTGTCTTTAAATCATGAGAGATGTTTATAATCCATTCTGCTCGCATCGTATCTAGCCTTTTTCTTTGGAGATTAATATCCTTTAGTTGATGCGATAACTGATTCAAAGTTATATATACCTCTGCATATATTCCTTTTTCTTCCGGTACTTGTTCATATTGTCCTTGTTTTAAATTATTAATATGTTCAATTATCGTGACAACAGGTTTTGACATATACCTTGCCACAATGTAAGCAAATAATAAAATACAAACTACTGTTACTCCTATTAACATTAAAATCCCATATGGATAGAAGCTAGATAAATTATTGAAGTTCAAATAGACAGATTTTCGCAATGCTTGGTTTGATGGAAAAGCGACAATATAACTTTCTACTTGTGTACTTTTATCTAACTTACCCACAAACGTTGTATACCCCCCAATATCGTACTTATAGCGTAAAATCAAATCACTAGGGGTATAATGAGTTGGTGTATTTTTAGGCTTATACATTTGAAATACTTCATCACTATTACGATTTAATACTTGTAACCATGCTCCATGTTCTTGCAAAAAAAATTTTTCCTTTATTTGTTATAGAAATACTTCCATTTTCTACTGTGATTTCTTTTTGAAAAGCTAATACTGAGCCCTCTGGATCGTCCATTCCCTCACGGTTATAAGTAAATACTAAATAACTAAAAGCAAAAAATTGAACGATTAGGATAAACATAATTAATCCTATTAATGAGGTAATATATAGTCTCGTGACCTTCCACTTCATCTTGCATCACCTTTTGTATTAAGTTTATATCCGAGTCCCCTTACTGTTACAAGGTAATGAGGGTTGGAAGGATTATCCTCTATTTTTTCTCTTAAATGTCTCATATGCACCATCATAATATTGTCATTACCCAGATATGTTTCTCCCCAGACAGCTTCATATAAGCGGGCCTTACTAAAAATTTGATTTGGATTTTTTATTAAAAATAGTAATATATTAAATTCTTTTGCTGTTAAAGATAGCAATGTATCACCCTTTAACACTGTTCCTTGTGCCTCATCTATCGTAATGTCTCCAAACTGATACATAATCCGAGCCTTTTCTTGATATTGATTGCGTCGAAAAAATGCTTTCATCTTATATGCTACTTCTTTCGGACTAAAAGGCTTTGTAATGTAATCATCGCCACCTATACTTAATCCAAGGATTTTATCTAAATCTTCATTTTTCGCCGATAAGAAAAATATTGGAACGAATGTAAACTGTCGAATTTGCTGACAAACACTATATCCATCTAAATCTGGAAGCATAATATCTAATATGATAAGATCTGGCTGTACTCGCTTACACATGCGTATTCCTTCTGCTCCTGTTGTATAAGTATAAATATGTTGAAACCCCTCTTTCTTTAAAACTGTTTCTAACAAATTTAAAATCTCTTTTTCATCATCTACTATAAGGATTTTTTTTGTGTAAACATCTGGAATATTATGTATCATCTATTGCACCTCAATATCTTTCTATATAGTTTAAAATTAAATAGTGAACAGTATTACCTTAATTATTAATGTATCATTTCCATTCTACAGTAAAATAGTAATTTAAAAGTTTTCTTACTGATTTTAGAGGAGGATTATCATTTTTTCGATATGATTGCTTTTATTATGAAAATTTTAAGTTAAACACGGGTCACCTAATACAACACAATTTATAAGAAGTGATCATTTGTTTATGCAACATAATTTACAAGAGAGGAGGCAAATACATGGATGTGGCAAAACAGTTTTCTTCCTGTCTAAAACAGGAGAAAAAAAGTGAGCACACGGTTCTATTGCAAAGTTACCCAAAACATAGAGGATCTAGAGTTGCATCGTTAAATGGTTATGCAACCATTAATAATTCCTGTAATTCGTTATACACCGAAAAGGCGGAGCCTATTTGAAGACTTCGCCTTTGTTTGTATAGGGCATGAATGGTTTCAATGCCTTTTATTGTACGAGAAGCATGCCGGAGAGTTTGAAATCCCGATGCCCTAGCAAAACGACGTTTCACATGTCGGTGGTCTTGTTCTATACGATTATTCATATGTTTAACGGTACAATGAACGGTGCTTTTGTAAAATCCTTTCTCCTTTAACTTTTTAAATGCATAAAGTAACGCTGGCGCAATAAATTTTGACTATATATTTAGTCAAAATTTATTGCGCCCATTCTAAATACCTATTTATCTCTTTGTTTCCAAACACCGTTTCTTTTATAATATACATGATTCTCATTCATAAAATTAGCGGTATTACTAGGAATGGCAAACTTCTTATTTGTGCTTTTTCTCTTTTTCCTTTTCTTTTTTCTTTTCTCTTCTTTAATAGTTTGTAAATCTGCTTTCCACTGTTTTAAAAGTTTTTTTCCCTCCATAGCTTCACAAATTACCCCTTCAAAAAACCAATTATTAACTTTATTACTGATAAATTCTTTATTTTCATTGGAATTCCTTTTTATTTATTCATTTATTTATTTATATTAATTTATCTTTTTAAGTTAAAGAGAAAATCGTTAAATAATTCCTCTTTTATAAAATATTAGAGGTAACATGTTGGAAGCCCTAAAGGATTCTTTCTATAAAAAATATATGAATTTTATTATTTATAATTACTAAATTTTTCTTATTTAGGCACGATATAATTAGAAAGTGAATAAATAAATTTAAGGTGTAGTTGCTATGAAACAATTAGCAAAGTATCTTTATTGGATCTAAAATAAAAATTTCACAGCAATTACCTGGAATTTAATTGTAATTCGATATTTTAAGGGGTTTGAAAGTAAACTAATATTGAAAAGTTTACTTTCATGAATGATAAAAAAGGTCTAATTATTTAAGGTGGATTTTATAGGTATTTTCAGTTTATATATTATAATTATGATATTAAGTTATATTTATAGAGTTGTTACAAAGTGAACATCCTTTTCCTGAAGTTGTTCTACTAACTGTAATAGCTGAATGGTATTTCGCCCTAAACGATCCATTCTAGTTACGACCAAAGTATCCCCAATAGTTAGTTTTGACAGTATAGGGGATACGGCAACGATTCCTTCTTTTTGGAGCCACTCACAAATTTATAACAAGAGGGAATTCAAGTAGTTATTTAACTACTCAGGGTCCCGCCAACCAAATGACATAAAACCCACGCTAAGACATTTTATGGAAGATAAAAAACCGACTTTCCTACGTTAAGGAGAAAATCATTCATTTTATAAGTATCTAGATAAAGAAAGAGAACATAAATTTAAATTATATTCTCTTTCTCTCTTATTCATATAGGAAATATTCGATTAAATCCAACCTAGCTACCTTGTTAACTAAAAGAAAGCTAACTATAATGCTAATAAATATTGGATATCCTAATTAAATATAAAGCATATACAGTAAAACATCACATTCTTATTACTTTTTTTCAGGAAGAACAATTCCTTTATATAATTGAACTGTAATAAGGTAATAGATCGAATAGATAACTACGAAAATCAAGATTGGTAACCAAATACGGAAATATGGGTCAATTAAGATGAAACCAAAAATCTTCATACCCAATAATACATGAATTATACCTACTATCCCTGGAAATAAAAACACTAAAAATAACTCTTTATAAATGGATTTTGCTAATAATTCATGACGGACTCCAATTTTACGAAGCATTTCATAGCGTACAATATCTTTTGATGCACCAGAAAGAATCTTAAACATTAAGCAGCTTGCCATCATCGCAAGGAAAGCAATACCTAAGAAGAAACCCATAAATACTGTTCCGCTGGCACTGGCGTAAATCCCAGTATATATTTGATATTTACTGAAGATATCTTCAGCTGTGACATTTTTATATTTAACTAGCTGCAACCCGTCAATTTTTTTCCATTTATCTAAATATGTTACAAAATCCTCAGTTTTTCCAATTACAACAATGTTTTCTTTTTCTTGTATGCCATCGTACATTTTTTGATCTACTATTTTTTTTACTTTTTCCATGTAATTTAAATAGGTTGGTTGAAGAGAGCGTAAAGCGTCATCCCACTCTTCTGGGATAATATTTGTATTCTCCATATTCTCCTCACCATATTTTGAAATTGCTCCTACAGGAAGATTTTCAGAAACTCGTTTTACTTTCCCTCTATCCTTTTTTTCTATTCCAGCTTGCACAAGTGGACGGTTTTTCTCTAGATCTTCTTTCAAGTAGTAAACATATTTATCATCTACTTTATAGTGATATTCATTCTTTTCTTTAAATGTAATACCATCTAAAATATTCTTTTCTTCTGCTGTTGGATTATGAATGACTGTATCGTATATTTCAAGTTGATCCGTCGATTGAATTACGTTATTTTTAAAAGCCATCCCACCTGAAATCGCCCCCGCACCAAGTGCTACTAACATTGCTACTGTTGCGAGTACCTTTGTTAAACTATTAATACGAAAGTTTAATTGAGCAAATGTAAAAGCATTAAGACCTTTCTCACTACGCTTTTTATTACTCTTTAATTTTTTAATAATAAGCGGAAGGACAGAAGTAAATAACATATACGTTCCTGCTGTAGTTGTAAGCATCGCAATCATAGGACCCTGTTCTTTTAACTTATTCATATAAATCATCGAAGCATATCCAATTCCTAATAAAATAATGGCTAAAAATGAAACAATCCCAGTCCACTTACCTTTAATCATTGTACGTTCTGCTGAAGCATCTGCATGTACAAGTTGCAGAACGGAGATGCGTGATAATTTCACACTATTCATAATGGCAGATAACACAAATAATACCAAGAAGAACATACAAGTAACTAACATAGATGGTACATAAAACCCTTGGTAACCACTCGCAGTAAAATCCAGTTGCTTCATGAGGAGTTTACCCATCCCTTGTGAAAGCCCTATTCCTACTGTAATTCCAATTACTAAGGATACTGCCCCAATAATAATCGTTTCCAGAAACATAAGTAATGTAACCTTATGTTTTTTTGCACCTAACATCATATACATCCCAAATTCTTTTTGGCGAAGAGACATCAAAAAAGAATTTGCATATAGAACATAGAAGAATGTAATGATTGCTAATAGAGCTGAACCTGTTTGAAAAATAGGCGCAATTGACCGAATAGTAGTTTTTGCTTCAACAAATGCTTTATTTAATGCTAGCGTTTGAAACATGTAAAAAATTGAAATTGACATAACAAGACCAACTAGTAAGACAATATAATCTTTTAGCTTACTTTTTAGTCCTGATATAGAAAGTTTAAATATCATGGTGGGTGTCCTTTCTTATCCTTTTTGTGTACCTAAATCCGCAAGTACATCTAAAATTTCTTTATAGAACACTTCACGCGTACCACTACGATGAATTTCTTTATATAACTCACCATCTTGAATGAACAAAATGCGCTGGCAATAACTTGCACTATATGGATCATGAGTAACCATCATAATCGAAACATCTTGTTTTTCATTTAAATTTTTCATTGCTTCTAAAAGGCTTGTTGCATTTTTTGAATCCAGTGCCCCTGTTGGCTCGTCCCCTAAAATAATTGCTGGTTCATGTACAAGCGCGCGTGCTGCCGCGGAACGTTGTTTTTGTCCACCAGATACCTCAGATGGATATTTTTGAAGTATTTCCGAAATCCCTAACATATTGGCTACTTTCTTTACTTTTGGACCAATCTTACGCGATGGGACTCCTTGAAGTGAAAGTGGAAGTGCAATATTTTCATAAATAGATAGATTCTCTAATAAATTGAAATCTTGAAAGATAAATCCTAATTTTTGAGAGCGAAAATCTGAAAGCTCTCCTTGCTTCATTTTAGTGATATCGATACCAGCAATTTCAACAATGCCGCCAGTTGCTACATCTAATGTTGAAATTACATTTAATAATGTTGTTTTTCCTGAACCAGACGGTCCCATGATTCCAACAAATTCTCCCTCTTGAATCGAGAACGATACATCTCTTAAAGCGTGTGACTGATTTTCACCTTTTTTACCGTACACTTTTTGAACATTTTTTACATTTACAACTGAGTTGTTCATAATATTCTCCTACCTTTGTTTTTAACTCGATAAATTCATTATTTATTTTTTTAGTTTTTCTTTTGCTTTCTCAGGAACTTCTTTTTCCTGCACTTTCTCAAATTCGTAAACATACTTTCCTTTTACATGAACCTTTAAATAAGAATCTGGATAATCATCCTTACCAGAAACCCCTACTTTAATGGTATTTTCATCGCCTGATTCATCAACTCCGTTTAACATGTAAAAATATCTCTTACCATCAGGTTTTGCTTCTCCTTTTGTAAGGACGTACACATCTTTTTCTTTCACTAATGGATTAAATCTATCTATTGTTTCTCCTCCCATATAAGTTAATAATCCACCTCCTACAACAACTAATCCTGACACTGCAATCCATGCTTTTTTCATCTATCTTTTCCGCCTTTCTTTTCCTATTTAATTAGATGTCATCTCATTCATTCTTTGGGATTTTAATGAGAATGAATATGCTTTCTAACACATTTCTAAGTATAGAGAGTGTTTCTTAATAAATACTGAGGGGGTTTCTTAACTTTTTCTTAACAAAAGCTTTAAACTTTAATCATTCAATAATTTTTCAATCTAATAAAAAAGAACTCTTTTGCAAGAGTTCTTTTTTACCCTGTTAACACAAGGCACATTTTCAGTTTGTATCATTTCATTACACCTAGAAACAATTTATATAACATTATTACTTTTCTGCCTCAATGGGAAGTGAAATAATACAGCGCACAATACCGTATTCATATTCTGCCCGAATGTCTCCGCTTTGCAAATCAACAATACTTTTTGCAATGGCAAGTCCAGATCCTTCTGAGACTCTGCTTCTTGATTGATCCTTTTTATAAAAACGTTCAAATAAATTCTTCAATTCTTGTCTTGTAAATTCTTCGCTTTGATTTGCCACAGAAATTTGAATGCTATCTTGCTGCCTTTGAAGAGAAATTTTAATTTCTCCTTCATCTTTACTGTATTTAATCGCATTCATTAATAAATTATCAAACACACGCATGATTTTCTCCGAATCAAGTTCAGCATATATGCGTTCATCAGGAAATTCCTTCACAAATGAAAGACCATGTTCCTCTGCTTGTGGTACTAATTCTTCAATTAATTGATCGAGCATTTCATTGATGCATACTTCTTGTTTTTCTAACACAACCTTTTCGTTTGTTAATTTTGTGTACTCAAATAAATCTTCTATTAAGTTTTTAAGCTGTTCCGATTTTGAAAAAGCAACCTTTATATACTCATCATATTGTTCTCTATTATCATATTTCGCATCGCGTAATAAACGTAAATATCCCATAATAGATGTAAGTGGTGTTCGTAAATCATTCGAGACATTTGTAATCAATTCATTTTTCTGTCTTTCAATTTCTCTTTCTTTTTCAATATTCACCATTATCTCTTCTGCCATTTGATTAATATTTTTTGTTAGTAAAGCCATCTCATCTTGCCCTTTCTCTTCAATTCGATATGCTAAGTTTCCTTTTGCTATCTCATTTACTCCTTGCGCCATCGCTTCAATTTGCTTCATTTTTCTCTTTGTAATATAAAAGAAAGAAAAGATAAACACGATAATTCCAATAAAGGAAGGGAGAATTCCCTCTTCTGTTTCATATGTGATATCTCCTTCTGGAATCCCACTTACAAACATATACAAGTTTTTCCCTTCGATTGTAACTGGATAAAAAGTAATGAATTCTTTACGTGATCCCGTGATTATTTCTGAATCCTTATTGTAAATTGGTCGATTCATCGCAAAGTGCATCACATTGCTAATGGTACTATGCAAATTAATTTCTACTTCCGGCGCCTGTTTTGTTTTATATAAAACCTTTCCTGTTTCATCCGTAACCAATACTTTTAAAGCCTTTTGCTCTTTTTTATCTTCACTCTCAATCATCTCTTGCAAAGCTGCTACCTTATTTTCACTTACTGCTTTTTCCGCCGTTTCCTTCGCTTGACGATTAATTTGTAACATACTAAAACTATAATCAACATAAGCCCTTTGATTCATATCTTCAGCGAATGGCGCCACAGCTCTTGATACGAAGAAACCAAGTAATGCACAAAGAAAGAATGTTGTAATAAGCTGTATTCTAATACTTCCTAGAATACGATTGCCTAATTTTTTTACTAAGCTTACTATTTTATTATTAAGATAATAGAATGGTTTAAAGATCTTTTTCAATTTTATAACCTACTCCCCAAACTGTTTTAATATAACAAGGTTTCCTTGGATTCTCTTCTATCTTTTCACGTATTTTCCGAATATGTACCATCACAGTATTATCAGATTGGAAAGACTGTTCTTTCCACACTCTTTCATAAATTTGTTCAGCGCTCAGTACCATTCCTTGATTTCGAGCTAATAACTCTAGCACCAAGAATTCCCTCGGTGTTAATTTCACTACTTGGTTCGCAACGATAACCTCATATGTCGCTACATTAATCTTTATATGGGGTCTGTGTAGCAATGGAACCAAATCATGTAATAAGTATTAGCGGACATTATTTGTGCATATAAAAAGGAAGACTTTCAAAATGAGAAAGTCTTCCTTAGTCTTTTCCTAATCCCAATTAATATCTCCAGTAGTTATAGCTCCTTTAGCTTTGCAATAACCTTGACCTATACATTCTAGGTTTAGACTATATTTACCTCGACCTAGTTGTTCGTTTCTTTCAAACATATCACCTGGTTGCAATGTCTTTTCATACCTGACTTCATGATTTTTATATAATGTTACCTTTATGGGCACCTTACTTTCTGAATAATTTGACACATGAAAGAAGGGACTGTAGACTTTCGTGGTTAATTCTCGTGTTTGTTGGGATCTTATATCTACTAAGTTTGCCATACTGATTCGTAAATCTTTTTGCTCTTCATATTGTTGTAGTTGGTTCCAAATCGCTTCATGCCCCTCTGGTATATGTGTAGTAAATAAAAACGTATCGATCTCTTCAAAATGGATTGGATTTTTATCAGCTTGTTTATGAACCTTATCTTGGAAAATTGATATAAAGCCCTTATTGATGAGGAAAAGTCCTAGTCCCCCTAATACTAAAAAAATAACTATACCTAAAATGGAAAGTTTAATGGACTTCCGTTTGAATGCATGCATTTTATATATCCTCCTCGTGCCGACGGGTCAAGTCTATAAATATTATAATAATTATCAAATAGTACTATATTTAATATAATCTTATTTGTCAATGTGATTTATTGTAAACAGTAAGATTAGCTCTTGAAGGGGTACGGCAACGATTCAAGGAGTAACCCGCCACATCTGAAATTTTTTCCAATTCTTAAAAACTATCTTTTTTGAGAATATAATTAGACCTTATTGCCGTTCTTGTCCCATTACTACACAGAACCCGATATTTAAAAAGGAGATACTCCCATTTTTTCGGTTTGGGGGCTCTATAAAATTTTAGCTTGATAGCAATGTATGATGACCCCTATAAGGAAACCTTGACAGGAGTCAAGGTTGAAGACGTACAATCTTAGGTCTATCTATAATACTTGATACACCTTTCTTGAAAAGGGATTCTATCATCGAGCAGCACTTCTTCTTGCAGCAATTTTGTTATATTCTCTATTTTTACAATGAATAGTGCGAAGAAGTCGCCCGAATTTGGATATGAAAATAGTCCATAGCCCTTTGGTGACAGTATTTTGTTGGCCTCCTTGATCTTTTCAGGTAAAAATTCATAATGAAATGCTTCTAATTTCTCGAGTTCTTCTTGTGTTGCTAATTCAATTTGGTGGGCAAATTCGTAATCAAGAATAAAATTGACAATTTCTTGGTATTGCTCACCTTTATAGTCAACGTATAAAAACTGTTTCGTCGTCAATCCATATTTTAATAGGTCTTCATGTAAGTCATAACTTCCTTGCTCCTTCAAAAACGTTTCCAAATCCTTGCTATCAGGAAATATAATCTGCGCTATCCCTTGATCAGGCATATTAGCTTCCTCCCTTTTATTGAAATAATTCTCCATGCTTGTTAGGAATATATTCCGGGTAGTTTTTACGATAAAATTGATCGATGATCTGAAGCACGGGATCCCATTCAGGGTATGGCTCACGTTCTCCAAATACCATTTTCGCTTCTGGAGTATTCATCAGAAAATTATCGATTTGAGTAGGTACTGGCAACCCTAGTTGTTTCCTTATGTGGATCAAGAATAAGATTTCAAAAGGATAAAATCCGTATCTGAAATCGCCAAATTCACCTAGCTGTCCGATTTCAGAAGCTAATGCAGAATGATACTGAGACATTATCGAAATTAGATGTTCTATTTCTTCTAAATCACCAGTCGACCAACGTCCCAGCACTTCATCATAAATGTTCAGGTCTTCAGGGATTAAGTCGCATCGCAGTTCAGCTTCCTTAAACTTATTTTTCACGGCTAGATGCAATTTTTCATTCGTTCCCATGATGGTTTTATTTTTATACTGCAAGTACAGCTCTAGCAAAAACCAAATATGTCTATCCTCTTCATTGGCATCTATTAAATGTCCACCGAAGTGATGAGCCATAAAATCATATAATATATTTTCTTCTTTCTCCCATCCATACATTGCAAAATGAACTAATGTGAGGACGACTTCTCTAAACGTATATCCCAAGATCATCCTTGGATACCTGATTGTATAGAGATCCTGTCCCATGCACTGGTAAAATAAGACCTTCTGCATGTTCTTTAATCCTTCTACATTGTTTCCACCGCTGATCAATACATCGTTTTTCCATAGTGACAAGTGATATGAGAAAATTTTGCTTAGATTTATTAATAGTATGTGATCTTTCTCTGTTTCATTTTGCTCAACGATTTTCTCAATCTTTCTTCTACTAACACTATATTTATCTTTAACATCTTCAAATTTGATTCCATCCACAAAATTTTTGCTATATCTTTTAAAAGCCATTTCTAACTTTTTTTGGTTCATCATTGCATCCTCCCTATGAATTAATCTATTTTCTTATTTCAGTCCTTTACCTTTAACTTTAAGATAATGTTAATAAGACAGATTATTATTTTATTTTTTCTTCATATTGTTTAGCAAGTTTATAAAATGAAGAACGTTTGATGCCATACTTTTTCATGGCTCCTACTGCTGTAATTGAACCGGATTTCCATTCCTTGTAAGCATCCGTGAATTCTTCTGTTATTTCGACAGGCGGACGTCCTAAACGTTTACCTTGTTTTCTGGCAAGAGCAATTCCTTCAGCTGGACGTTGTTTAATATCAATGCGCTCTTTTTCTGCAAAGGCTGATAATATTGTAAGAGTTGCTTTTTGAATCGCACTCTGAATGACATCATTTGTACTTTCCCCAGTGTAATTGACATTAATATATGGTTCCTTTATAAATTGTAAATTTATTCTATGTTTTTCATAGTACCTAAATTCTTCTAATGTATCATTCATATTTCTCCCAAGTCTTGTTAAGGAATCAAATACAATGGTATCTCCAGTACGAGCAAGACGCTTTAGCATTTGGTAATTCTCTCGCTCCATATTTTTTCCAGATTCTTTATCAATGAAAAATATCTCGATCTTCTATCCCTAGATCCTTCATATTTTGAATTTGTCGTTCTTCGTTTTGATCTTTACTTGAAACTCGTACATATCCAAATTTTTTATGTTTCATATGCCACACCTCACTGGTAATTACATCAATAATGTCTGTAAAGGTATATAAAATAAACAGATGTCTGTAAAATTAAAAATTAACATTTATAGACGTGGGTTTTTTTTAGTTTTCTATATATCTGTAAAGGTATACCTTTACCAACATATAAAAAGAACAATCCAAAATGGACTCTTCTTTTGTAAATTTAAATGGGGAAGATTTAGATATGTCAGAGCATTCCTCAAATTGTTCTGTAAGTAAATGCCAGAGTGGCACCTCATTCCCTGAATCGTTTCCGTACCCCTAATTCATCTGATACAGAAATTGACATACAAAAACGCCATCCTTTCCTATGATTCTACAGAAAGAATAGCGTATTTTTTCATTTTAGGGGAATTTTGTTTTGTTAGCTGGATAGCGATGTGGCAAACTTTTCTGATAGGCATGATGTGCTACCTCACATCCATCACCTTAAGTATTTAGAATATATTCAAAGTTAAAAGCACGTTACTATCTTCTTATGTTAATGAGTAAGAGTGACGTGCTTTTTATGGACTTGCATCAAAAACACGAATTATCTTTATTCACCGAAGAGTTATATCGATATATGTCTTTCGCAACTCTTATTAATGAGTATAGCTCAAAGTACTTATCGTCAATTCATTTATCAAGGGAACTAGACAAAAATTCTCTTTTAAACTGAAATATTGCATCAACTGCTTTCTTACATCCACCTGCTTCACGTAAACTCTGACCAATTATTTTGCTTCCTTCCCTATAAGTTTTGTTATTAAGTACATTCCTTACCGTTTCTTTCAATAAATCAGATGTAATTTTTGTATAATCCAAAGTCAAACCAGCATTTAAATCCTCGACTCTTTTTGCTACAAAAGGTTGATCATTTGTAATTGGTAAAACAACAAGAGGCGTGTCATAATATAATCCTTCGCTTACACTATTCATACCACCATGTGTAATAAAGACATCTGTATATTTTAAAACCTCTAACTGTGGAACATAAGGACGAATAATGAAATGGGGTGGCATATTAAGAAAACGTCGCATCTCTATTTCCTTACCTACAGAAATTACAACTATTCCATTAAATTCTTTAAATGCATGCAAACATTTCTCATAAAATTCCGGCTGTTTATTTAACTCTGTTCCCATCGAAATGTAAATAACCTCTTTTCTGTCTAACCTATAAAGAGGAAATTCTACTATTTCCTGCCGTGAAGTGATAGAAGGTCCTATAAACTTAAAGGTATGATTAAAACAATGAGCATGAGGTTGAAAATATTTAGAAGTAAAAACTAATGTCATGTCACTTTCATAATGAAAAAGTTGCTCTAATGAATCAACATTCACCCCATAACGATCACTAATTCTATTTACAATCATTTGACATTCCTCAACCAATGGTGAAGTAGGATTAGATTCGATGTTTCCCAGTGGAATTTCCTCCAACATTTCTTTATTCATAGCAAATGTTGTACAGGATGCAATTGTAGGCATAGGTAACATTTCAGCAAGAATTCTGCCTAAAAGAAAATGCTGATCATAGATCATATAATCATACTTTTCACGAGTAATTTCTTCTAAAAGAAAAGGGATGGCATTCTCTGTTACCCTTAAAAATCTATACATCATTTGTAAAGGGTGAAACATATCCTTCATTCTATTTTTTAAATTAATTTCTTTTAAGTAATCTCCATAGTTTCGAAATTCAACATCTATATTCTTTAATTTATGGCGATATTCTTCCTCGCAATAATAAATAACTTCTTCTCCCCTATTCACTAATTCATTAACAAGACCAATTGTAGGATTGATATGACCTTCTGCAGGAAAATTTATAACCAACGCTTTTGACATAAAAAATCTCTCCATTTCTATATATTTTTATTAGAGTAGATTTCTAGTTGTCATTTTAAGTTTCTTGTTACATTATTTGTCTACACACGACAATTGGAAGTGAACTTTACAATTTCCTCAACTGCCTGTTTATAGCCACCAGATTCACGTAAAGACTCTCCAATCTTACGACTATTTTCTTTAAATTCCTTATCATTCATTACCTTTTCTACTGCTTCACGCAGCATTTCAGGAGTTAATGTTCTGCGATCAAGCTGAACTCCGGCTCCCACCTCAGTGACTCGTTTCGCGACTAATGGCTGATCCCCTGTAACTGGAATCACAACTAACGGGACACCATAATATAACGCTTCGCTAGAACTGTTCATACCACCATGTGTAACAAATACATCTGTATGCTGTAATACTTCTAATTGAGGTACATAATTAAACACTTTAAAATTCTCTGGAATATTTTCAATTTGGTCTATATTTATCCTTTTCCCGACCACTAACACGACCATTGCATTCATATTTCTAAATGCTTCAAAACAGTTCTCATATAAATCCGGTTGCTCATTAAAGACTGTCCCCATGGAAACGAAAATAACTTTCTTTTTTAAAATGTCAACTGGAAAGCTTCCTACCTCTTTACGTACTGCAATTGATGGCCCAACGAATTTAAAAGAATCATTAAATACTTGAGAAAACGGTTGATATTCCTTAGATGTATATACTATCGTAATATCTCCAGGGTGATTCATAATATCATACAAGTTATTACACTTAATCCCATACTTCTCTTCCCATCGTTCCATTCCTAATAAACATGATTGATATAATGGAGAATTTTCATCTACTTTTCTCGATTCAGATTCTTCATTAAAAGTGATGTAATTATTAAAAGCAAATGTTGTACAAGAAGAAATTTTAGGTAACTGTAAAACAGTTGCTATAATGCGACCTACTGCGAAATGATTATCATATATAATATAATCATATTGTTCTTCCTTTATTTCCTCTAAAATCTGGTTTACAATACGATCTGTAGCTGCAATCATATTGGACAACATTTCGACAGGACTATTGCCTTCATTAATTCGATTCATAATATTGATTTGTGGGAGAAAATTTTCATATGCTCGAAATTCCACACCAGTTGCTTCAATTTTATTTCTATAGTCCTCTATACAATACGAAACAACTTTTTCTCCTCTGTGTACTAATTCACTTACAACTGCTAATGTCGGGTTGATATGCCCCTCTCCAGGAAAATTTATTACAAGTACATTCGCCATAATACTCGCTCCTTTCAAACTCATTAACAAAGTTAAATTAATATTTGATTGGCCTTTTAATTTAGATTCTATTATAAACAAATACTTTTTAATATTTCATATGATTAGCTCATTTCATTATTGAGAAATATATTCCTGAGCACTTTGACATGCCTGTTTAACAATAAAAATACTTTTCGATAAACAATTCCCATTTTCTACTTATTCATATTCTCCGGTTAGCAAATAACTGCCTTTGCAAAAACTAGATATTCTTCCTAAATCTCTTAAAAAACATTATTTTAATGATTCTTACAAAAAAAGAATAACACTCTTATTTTCTTTTGTTCTTTTAAGGTTGTTGCAACACCCATAAATATTAAAGCAACTATAAAGTCGAAGAAATGTACTGGTAAAGGTGTTTTTTCTTTATGAAAGATTCCCGCACAAAGTACAGGTACCAAGAACGTATCCTTTAGTTAGATGACCACTTTCAACATAGCAAAATTATATTTCCTATAGCCATAGTGATAAATATCTATACTGAACATTAACAAAATTCCGTATGAATATTCTTAATTTACAATCTATTTTTTATAATGTTAACCTATAAGTGCAGTAACAATTTGTCAAAATCAAGTCCCAAAACGAGATTTTGAAACAGTCATCTCAATACGCGAGAACAAAACAAAAGAACACTCATGTTGAGTGTTCTTTTGTTTTGTAATAATTAATATAAATATAACGAAATATTAATTAGATAGAGGCCCAAATATACACGTATATTTAATTTGGTTCTGGTGCAAAGATAAAATAAAAGATAATATGGCTCATATATTTCTAGCGGAATTCTATTTTATGCTGTAAGCCCAAACAATCGATGGATGAATTCTTTCGGGTTTTGGACAGACTGCTCCCGTAAATCAATCTGTTCTTTTTTAATCATATGCATAGCTTTCACTCCTGCAAGAATGGATGTAGCTGCGCCAAAAGACTTGAACCCTAACATAGAACGAACACGTTTCTTAATAAAACGATGATCTTGTTCCACTATATTATTGAGATATCTAACTTGCCTTAGTTGTATGCCTTCAGGGGTTCTGGTGCAAAAAATACTGTCATTGTGTACACTGAAAATATTCATAAATATTAGAAAAGGACACACTTTCCATGGGGAAAAGTCTGTCCAAAAGCAGATACAACTGATTAATATTCTCTTTGGCCTTACCGCATAAGCAGTCATTCCCTTAGGAATGAATCATTCTTTTTACTCTTCATTATCTTTTTGCACCAGAACCATTATTAATAGTTTCATAAAACTGGCCCACAATATTCCCCATCTCTTTATGTCTTCGGAAACTTTGCAACAGAACCTTAAACTACATTATAAGGCGTTTTTCATTATATTCAAATATCTATTACGTTATTTGAATATCTGCTAGGGCACAATTTAAATTTAATAAAGTTTGTAATACTGAAGAATAAATAATTAATTCAGAAAAATTTTTAGCAACTTCCTTATATCGCAATTACTTTTTAATATTAATCAAAAAATTTTTCCTTTACTTTAAATTCCAGAATTCATATAATTTTCTATGGAATTACATTTTTTTCTAAACAGCTCCTGATTCATACACATTCTAAAGGATAAACACAAATCATTTCACTCGTATATTTAACTAGGTAAAATAAAAATCCATATTTTCACAAGGAGAAGTGACCACATGCAAGATATTTTGAATCTATTTCCGAGCGCTGATGGAAATGAAAAAAAACAAAAGCTTTTTTTAGAATCTATGCAGAAAATAGTTGAAAATCTTAGCCGATTAAAAAATGAAGATCGGGCATCTTTAGGTAACTGTGAGGAAAAATCAGACGGATATTACAATAACTTAATTCATCAAAGTCATATACCACTGGCTGGAATTGCTATGTCTGAGGTTATGGAAGAACTAAACCAATTTATGAATGGTCATCCTTATCCCAATAAATACTATTTGTCTAACGCTGTTCCACTACCAAGTATTCCATCACTATTAGGTACAATAACCATGGCGCTTTTAAATGGTAATGGCGTTTGGGATGTATATGGCCCTGGGGCAGCTGAAGCAGAAGTAAAAGTTGTATCCATGCTTTCAAAACTGATCGGTTATAATCCGCATAATAGCGGTGGTTATACAACATGGGGTGGACAAGGATGTGTATTTTCAAGCTTACGTTTAGCGATTGCTAAACAATTTCCATTAGCAAAGGAACACGGTGTTCCACAAAATGTATATTGCTTTGCTTCTGAAAATGCACACTATAGTTTATTAAAGTCAGCTGAAGCAACTGGCATTGGGACAAATCACCTAATTAAAGTGAAAACTGACCCTTATACAAATTCTATGGATATAGAAGATTTAGAGGATAAAATGATAAATGTTATTGAAAACGGAGGTATCCCCCTTTATATTCTAGCTACTATGGGGTCAACAGATACATTTACAATTGATGATATAGAAAAAATTAAAGATAGTGCTGAATCAATACAGAAAAAATATAAATTAAAACCTATTTATATTCATGCAGATTCTGCAATGGGCGGATTCTATGGTTTCTTTAATAATTATAACTTTGAAGAAAATCCACTCTCATTTGAACCTAATGTGAAAGATGCCTTACAACTCGTTCAAGGGAAAATGCAATATATGTCTCTTGCAGATAGTGTATGTTTTGATTTTCATAAATTAGGACAAACACCTTATACTTCAAGTATTTTAATCGTGAAAAATCATACTGACTTACAACTTATGGACATCGAACAAAATGACACACCTTATCTTGGTAATAGATCATATGGCAGTTATCATACAGGCTATACCTTAGAATGTTCACGAGCTGGTAGTTCTATTCCAATGTATATAAATTTATTAGCCTTTGGAATTGAAGGATATCAAAAATTATTAGCAAATTATGTTCGTGTAAATCTATTATTTAGGGAGAAATTGCGCAAGGCTCTTCCTCAAGTAGCAATAACAAATGATTTTACTTATGGACCAATTACAACATTTCGTTTCTATATGAATGGAGATGGCCAGGTAAATTGGGAAAAGGAGCGTACAGGTCTCGCAACACAAGAAGAGATTGAGGATACAAATCGGTTAAATATAGAACTATTTAATTACCTAGGAAAAAATCGTGATCAAATATTCTTTGGCGATACAACTCGTTCTTGTGTAGTAGATGTAATAAACAGTTGTGATAGAAAACCAATTTCTACATTAAAATTCTTTTCTATCTCGCCATATACAAATGTTGAATGTTTAGATGAGATTGTATCATTTCTTCATAAACATGTATCGATTGCTACTAAACAGATTTATTCATATGTTTAATAACCTTATTTGTTAGCGCTTTAATATTTAAACTTAACTACATTAAATAAAATTTCCAATCCCTTTTAATCAATATCTAATTTCAATTTACCACTATCTATATTAAGAAATGAGGAAAAATATATGAATATAGAGCTACTAGATACACACCACGTGAAAGATGCAGCACATTTAATTGCACATTCTTTTGTGAATAACGAACCTCTTGTAAGCAGTTTACAAATTCCTTTTGCTCCTTTTCACAAAATGTGCGAGGAAATGGTAAAACAAGCTGTATCTCAATCTATGTCATTTGTAGCAATAGAAAACTTTCAAATTGTTGGTGTTCTTTTAACAAGAAAAGTAACCCAACCATTAATAGATAAAGATAAAGCGAGTGAACTGTGTCCACAAATGGATCCCATTTTTCTACTCTTAGATACTTTAGAAACGGAATCAATTGAGTTTTCAAATTTAGATAAAGAAAGATTAGTCTATCTAGATATGGGCGCTTGTCATCCAGATTGGATGGGCAGTGGGGTAGTCACTACTCTTATTTCACATGCTATTCAAGAAATAAGTACAAGAGATTTTGATTTTATTGCTGCTTGTACAAATAAAATTTCTCAAAAAATCCTTAAAAAATTGTATAAGACTTTTGAGATTAATGAAATAGTGTATAATAAATTTCCTTATAAGGAATCATTGCCTTTTGCTAACACAACAACTTCCTTAACAGCTCAATTATTATATATACCTCAATCTCAATTTGTCATTAAAGCTATATAATTTTTAGAACTACTATAAATTCGAAAAAAATTATCCTATATGTGCATGAATCCTAAATTATTACTTTTCAAATAGTATACCCATACTTTTATAGCAGCTAAAAAAGGCTCCGAATTGAGGAGTTTTTTTCTTTATAATTGGTCAATATCTTAACTTTTTCGGATTCTGGTGCAAAAATCTCTTAAACTTGGACATACTGATATTACTACTCTAGAAAAGGTGCGTGACCAGTATGGAAAAGAAAAATTTGTTCAAATGGAAGCATTATCAGCCTGAACTCATCTTATTAACAGTAAGGTGGTATCTACGGTACAATTTGAGCTTTCGAAACCTAGTGGAAATGATGGAAGAAAGAGGTTTATCCATTACTCACACAACGATTATGCGCTGGGTTCATCAATATGGATCTCAATTAGAAGAGAAAGGGTTCTGTTGCAAAGTTTCCGAAGACACAAAGAGATGGGGAATATTGTGGGCCAGTTTTATGAAACTATTAATAATTCATGTAATGCGTTATACGTCGAAAAAACGAAGTTTGGTTGAAGACTTTGAAATCCTAAAGAACGGGAGAATCGACGTTTCACATGTCGGTGATCTTGCTCAATGATATTATTGAGATACTTGATTGTATGATGAAAGGTATTTTTGTAAAGACCTATCTCCTTTAATTTTTTGAATGCGAAAGCTAAAGAAGGGGCCTTATCTGTCGTCAGAACAGTTGGTTCTCCAAAAGTTCGAACAAGTCTTTTCATAAAAGCATATGCTGCTTGTGTGTCCCGCTTTTGACGAAGTTGAATAACAAGTGTTTGTCCCTTTTTATCAATTGCTCGATATAAATAACACCATTTCCCTTTCACCTTGACATAGGTTTTATCCAAACGCCAAGATAACAATATGTTTTTGTTTTTCTTCTTCCAAATGTGATAGATAAGCTTTCCATATTCATGAACCCAGCGCATGATAGTTGTTGGATGAATAGAAATACCACGTTCTTTGAGAATTTCAGACACATCGCGATAACTTAAAGAAAAACGACAATAGTAGCCAACAGCTATTAAAATAAGATCCTTCTTGAACTGGTTCCCTTTAAAATATCCCATCTGTGATTCTCCTCGTTTTCTTTTTCGAAAGTGTAGCTTAGTTTAGAAAACTTTGCAACAGAACCCTAATTTTCATATAGGATACCGTCATATTGATAAAAAGACGGTATCCTTTCCCATGATTTCTCAGAAAGAATAACGTCTTTTTCATTTTAGGGGGTATTTTGTCTTGTTAGGTTGATAGTACTCCCATAACGAAATTTTCTGCTAAATTGTAACAAAAAAGCTCAGTTTTTTATTTTGGGATAATTCTGAATTCTTAAGTTAATGGGCATGGGACTGAACCCCTAATACTTTATTTTAATAATGACTCTTTTCATGAAATAAAACTCAGTTATCAGTCTAAACCATTTTTTAGATTTAACAATAACAAGTGTGCATTTTTACCGTTCAGATAGTCTCTTTTATTCTAATTTCTTCATTTCTTTCAGCCGTTCTATATCCTTTTCTGAAGCCTTTTCTATTTTATACAGTTCATAGCTACCCTTTATCTCATTTATCACTACAAATTCAATTTCATTCCGAACATAGCTTTTAGTTTTTCCCTTTTTATAACCAATAACATTATCTAATATAGTTTCCCCACTATCTTTTTTATATAAGTTATAGCTAACAGGTGGACGACCAATTACATACTTATTATCAGAAAATCCGACTATATCATCCCTCCCTAATCCTGTCGAAACACTCCAGACAAAAATAATCTGAAATATAGAATAAACAACAATACCGCTTAAGAAAAAAAATAGGATTGATTTAAAAAATAACTTTAAAGGTATCCTGCCCAAAAACTATTCCCTCCCATTTCATCTCGGGATAGTAAGAACAAACCGTGAATTTTGTACGCTAAGGAACCGAATTTTTTAGATTGTTGAACTTAATCCCCCGTTAGTACCATAAGAAAAAGAGTTACCGCAGTAACCCCATTGTTTATAATACACGTCATTGGGAGACTCTATGGATGAATATAGTCAATCTATGAAATTTCCCATAATCTTTTAACCTCCACCAATTCCTGTCCATTGAATTCCATTCTGTATATATCTGGTTTTGATGTATGTAGTAAAAAATTCAAATCATACTTACTGTCATAATACCCCATCATCAAAGTCATAACAGCTCCATGAGTGCCTAATACTACTTTCTGCCCTCGATAGGTGTTTAATAATTCTTTTAAGACTTTTATAGCACGTTTCTGACAGTCGACATTAGACTCTCCTCCCGTTAAAGCAAAGTCGGGTTCTAAGAATGACTTTGTTATCAAAGGAAATAATTCTTTATCCGACATTCGTTCCTCTTCAGCAATAAAAATTCTCTCTTTTAAGTCTTCAAATACTAAAACTTCTTGTCCTATTTGCTTCGCTAATTGCTGAACAGTTAGAATTGAACGATTGTATGGACTTGAGATAACAACGTCAATTCCCTCACCTTGTAATACATCTGTTATCCGTTGAGCTTCTAATTTTCCTTTTTCCGTTAATCCTCTCGCTCTTTCTTTTCCAGATTTCGGTGAATCTCCGTGTCTCACCATATATATGAAAGTTTTCATAATTACCTCCAATTTTTTAGGTTTCTGTATTCCATATATAGCTTATATTAATTAAAAAGAACTTTCCCAGTGACCATAACTAATACTCACTATAAATCCTTCTGTATGCGATATCTTAGATACATTTCTTTACAATTCCGTGAACGTAAATGTATTAAAACAAAAGAACACGTAAAATGGAGAGCTAAAAAAGACGCGTTCTGTTCTAGCTCTTTTTTCATTTTCTAATTAATAATTCGTTTGCATATTCACGAGCCCAATGATCGGCGTCTAATACTGTTTCCAAATCTGGCTTTACAATGCTATGATGAGCTTCAAGAGTAGAATCAGGGTGAGTTGCAACTTCAATTAATCCATCTGTTCCATATGTGACTTTTGTATCTGTAGGAATTCGCTTCCGAAGAGCATCTGCTAATTCTTTTGTACTTACGCTTACAATTCGAGGGTAAAATGTATATATTCATTTTTCAAGAAGGTCAATATTGTGATTTGCTGTTAAACCAATAATTTTAAAATGTTCCGGATGAGAAGTAACTACATCTAATGCAGACGTACCAATTGAGCCAGTTGAACCAAGAATTGAAATATATTTTACCATGATAATTCCTCCAAAGTTGTAGAATCCCTTTTTGCAAACCTAGATATAATTAGACAAAAAAGATAAAATTCCTTCTTTTATAAAAAAGAAACAACAGGAATTAAGCGAATATAAAGTAATTGGTTCTGTTGCAAAGTTATCCAAAACATAGAGAATCTAGGGTTGCATTGTTAAATGGTTATGCAACCATTAATAATTCCTGTAATTCGTTATACACCGAAAAGGCGGAGCCTATTTGAAGAGTTCGCCTTTGTTTGTATAGGGCATGAATGGTTTCAATGCCTTTTATTGTGACGTCATCTTTTTCCAAAGTGTACTTGAATTTCGAAAACTTTGCTACAGAATCACTTTTATTGTATATTTTAGAGTTACTTTATGTTTACGTCTAGAACATGTTAAAATAACCACGTATGCAAACTATATAAAGAGAATAAGGGAGTCATGAGCTTGAAGAAGGTATTGAAAGGTTTATTATGGGGTACAGGCTCAATATTTGGTGCTTTCGCGGCGTTTATTACGTATGTGGTAATTACGGATGTGAAGCATAAGGATGTTGAGAAGTTGAAGGTGGCAAATAATAACGAGCGCATTCTTAAGGTTGGGGAAGAGTTTAAGGCGACAACGTTTAATATTGGCTACGGCGGTTTAGATAAGGATCAAGATTTCTTCTTAGATGGAGGGACGGGTTCGCGCTCTAGTAGTAAAGAGCAAACAGAAAAGAATATCAGCAATATGCTGTCTTTCTTACAAAAGGAAGATTCTGATTTTATTTTAGTGCAAGAGATGGATGAGAAGTCACTTCGTTCATTTGATGTGAATCAGTATAAGGCGTTTCAAGATGGGCTGAAAGATCATGCGTCTACGTTTGGTTATAACTTTAATGCGCAGTGGGTGCCGGTGCCAATTAAGAAGCCGCACGGATATACGAACAGTGGACTTGGTTCGTTCTCAAAATATAAAGTAGAAGAAGTGACGAGATATCAGCTTCCTGGAAGAGAAATGTGGCTTCGTCAATTATTCGAATTAGATCGAGCGATTGTTGAGCATAAGGTTCCAGTTGATAACGGGAAATATTTACGAATGGTGAATGTTCATTTATCTGCATATGATAAGGGCGGAAACATTCGAAAGCAACAAGTTGAGTTTTTGAAAGAGTATATGAATAAGCATTATAAAAATGGCGATTATCTCGTGCTTGGCGGAGACTGGAATCAGCTATTATCTGATGTGCAGTTAAAAGATCCAAAGTTTAAAGAAGAATGGCCAGAGTGGTTAGTACAGCTGCCAGAAGATTTCACTGATGGTGGATTCCAGTGGGCTGTTGATGATACTGTTTGGACAGTTCGTGATAATGTAAAGAGCTATGTCGAAGATGAGAACTTTGTTACGATTATCGATGGATTTTTAGTGTCTCCAAATGTGGAGATTGTGAGCGTACAAGGGCATGATTTGAAGTTTGAAAACAGTGATCATAACCCGGTTAACGCAGTGTTGAAGTTAAAATAGTAGGGGAAGACAACGGAATGGTTCAAGAGAGAATGTGTGCAAGAAGAGTGTAACCATATGTTGTCTGAAGTCTTATCCAATGTAAATAATCTCGGCTCTTTCATTCATTCCATTAATGGATGAATGAAAGAAATTGCAACGCATCAGTTTTCTCTTTCCTGACTTTTATAAAACTCATCAATTACTTATTTGTAGATGGATATACTTCGAATTAATGTTCTGAATATTCAGCTCGAAAAATATCAATTTACTTTATCTAACAATTATGTAAAACTATAACCAAGCTGAATTCTTCTTTAAAACTTTCCCCTAATAAAGATTTAAAGACAATTCTGTTTTTATTCGAACTTAAGAAAGAAGCCAATTCCTATACAAATTGGCTTCTTTCTTATGAATTCACGCTACAACGTGAATTCATACTCTTTTTCATCTATAATCTTACCACATCATCAACATTTTTACAATATTTTTTCTGAAAATTCAAATAAAATGGTTCATTTTGATGAAAGGTATTTTTGTAAAAGTCTATCCTCTGTAATTTTTTAAATGCGTAAATTAAAGAAGGAGCCTTATCTGTAGTCAGAACCGTTGGTTCTCCATAAGTTCGAACCAGTCTTTTCATAAAAGCATATGCCGCTTGTGTCTCTCTCTTTTTACGCAGTTGAATATCAAGCGTTTGCCCCTCTTTGTCAATGGCACGATATAAATAACACCATTGTCCTTTTACTTTAATATAGGTTTCATCGACTCTCCATGAGTCATTTATTGATTTAAGGTGATATCGTACTTTCTCTTCTAATTGAGGCCCATATTGATGAACCCAGCGCATAATCGTTGTGTGAGCAATTGATAAGCCTCTTTCCTCCATCATTTCCACCAGGTTACGAAAGCTCAAATTGTACCGTAGGTACCACCTTACTGTTAATAAGATGAGTTCCGGCTGATAATGCTTCCATTTGAACAAATTTTCCTTTTCCATACTGATCACACACCTTTTCTAGAGTAGTAATATCAGTATATCCAAGTTTAAAAGATTTTTTTGCACCAGAACCTCCAAAATTATCTTTTGTAGTTGAAGTTTTCCAAATAATAAGTTACATTTTTAAAGTTCAAGCAACTTTATGACAATACAAAAAGGGGAGAAATATTGTTATTATGCCAAAAATGAAATGGAAGAACTATGTATGTTATTTTGTTATTCTTATACTTCTTGGAACAGCAGTAACAGTCAAACCAGCTATCTCTAAAGCTGAGGAATCTGATGTTAATATTACATTATTGGGTACTGCAGATATTCATGGTAGATTTATGCCTTGGGATTATGCGCTTGATGGTGCAAATATGAGTGGAAGTTTAACGCAGCTTTATACGGTTATAAAGAAGGTACGTCAAGAAAATCCAAATACCATATTATTAGATGCCGGGGATACAATTCAAGGAAACTCAGTAGAATTATTCAATGATAAGCCACAATCTCCAATGATGGTAGCGATGAACGCAATGGGATATGATGCTTGGGCATTTGGAAATCATGAATTCAACTTTGGATTAGATACATTGAAAAAAGTTAGTGAGCAATATAAGGGAAAGACGTTAGCAGGAAATATTTATAAGGAGAATGGAGAGCGTTTTCTTCCTGCATATACGATTGTTGAAAAAGGTGGAATTAAAGTTGGGATTATTGGCATGAATACACCAATGATTAGTGATTTTGAAAAAGGGACAGATCATTTGGCTGGTTTAGTAGTGAAAAATCCAGTAGAAGAGACAAAAAAGGTAATTAAAGAATTAGAAGGTAAAGTAGATGTAATGGTAGGGCTTATGCATATGGGACTAGAAAACGAGAATGGAATCCCTGGTACTGGGGTTCAAGATATTGCGAATGCTTGTCCGGAAATAAGCGCTATTTTTGCAGCTCATATGCATAAACTTGTTAAAAAAGAAGTTGTAAATGGTGTTATTATTACAGAACCAGATAAATATGGAACGCATATCTCACGTATTGACCTTACTTTTACAAAGCAAGATGGGAGGCTGGTTTTAAAAGATAAAACAGCTACCGCTTTACCTGTAAAAAATGCTGATGGAACAACGGTATTATCTGATCCTACACTTGAAGCAACACTAACACCTTTTCACGAGTATGCGAGAGGAGATGCAAATGTTGTAGTCGCTCAATTAAAGGGTAGAAGTCTTGTTCCTGAAAATGAAATAAAGGGTATTCCAAGTGTGCAAATTCAAGAGACATCTTTATCAGATTTTTTTCATGAAGTCATGCTCTATTACAGCAAAGCAGATGTAGTAGCCCATCAAATTGATAACGATTATGCCCGTTTGGATGTAGGTCCTATTAAGAAGAAAGATATTGCATATAATTACCAATATGCTTTGGGAGAAATTACAGTATATAAGATAACTGGGAAAGATTTAAAAGACTACATGGAATGGGCGGCAGGGTATTTTAACTCATCTCGTGCCGGAGATGTAACAGTTAGCTTTGATAAAACCCGCCGTGCGTCTAAATACAGTACGAACGATTTCTTTGGAGGCGTAAAATACGAAATTGACTTAACAAAACCATATGGAAGTAGAATTACAAATTTAAGATCTATTCGTACAAATAAACCAATCAAAATGAGCGATGTTATGACGCTGGGAATGAATGCATATAGAATGGAGGCTCTTCAGGCAAAAGGGGGAGCTTTAGAGGGACGTAAGTTTGAACAAATTTGGTCATCTAAACAAGAGAATGCATTCGGAGAAACAGGTGGAACCATTCGTAACCTTGCTATTACATATTTAAAAGAGGTAAAGAATGGTGTATACACGCCAAAAGTTATGCATAATTGGAAAATTACCGGTGTAGATACACATTCTTCAGAGCATAAGGCTGTAGTGGATCTTGTAAATAAAGGAATTTTAGAAATTCCAAAAACAGAAGATGGAAAATATACAAATATAGCATCTATAAATACTAAAGATTCAATTACAAAAGAAGAGATTGTAGCACTCTCTCAAAAAGTTAATATGAATCCGAATCAGTTTAATCATGTAAAAACAAAAGGTGAATTTTACAAAAAACTTAATAGGATTATTAAAAAAATATAAGAAAAATCTGGTTCTGGTGCAAAAAATCTCTTAAACTTGGATATACTTGTAGCTTTAAAATAAAGTTTGATTAAATTATTACTAATAACCTTGATATAAAGACAAGTCTAAAGAGCATGTTTTGAAAAAAGATTGATCAAAACATGCTCTTATTTAATATACTCGATTCATTTCTTTATAAAAAAGTTTGATAATTTTATTGGGTCTGTTGCAAAGTTTTTTTACACATAGAGACATGGGAAGATTGTGGTCAAATTTTATGAAACCGATAATAAATTCTGTAATTCGTTATACGTCAAAAAGACGGAGTCTGATTGACGTATATGGCATGAAGCGTTTCTATCCCTTTTATCGTACGTGAGGCATGACGAAGACTTTGAAATCCTAAGGAACGAGCGAAACGGCAAGCGGGTACACTCCGCTTGCCGTTTTTTCATAGCTTCGTATGTATTTGAATTCCTTTCGCTTTCTCTTCTTCACCCTTCACGCGTACAATTAAATCATATGATCCGGATTTTGGCGCTTCAAAAGAAAGCAAACCTTCTTTTTGAGAAGTGACTTCTTCTTCATAAATGACCTTATCGTCTTTTGTGACTTGCAATAAAATCGTACCTTCTTCAACGGCTGCCTCATAAGGAATTTCCACATTTCCTTTTTCAGCTTTAATCGTTTGCACATCGTGATACCCTTGCAGGGAGCCAATTTTTAAAGTCGTTTCGCCATTTTTTTGAACCTTTGTGACTTTTGTTGCTGTATTGCATGCGCTTAACAATACAACAAGAGTGAGAATGAGAAATGAACGTAGCAATTTCATAGAGATTCCCCTTTCTTTTTTATCATTATAAAATTTTACCATTGCGGTAACTATTTTATCATTTTTTGATAAGCCAACATACTCATCAAAATTAAAAATTGTTATTTACTGATAACCTGTATGACATCCGCATCCTGTCAGCCTAATAAACTCCCGTAAGTTTACTTAATCTACATTTCTTTTTGTAAATTTTAATACAGATTCTCTTGAACGTTCGATTTCATTTTTATTTTCATTATAGAACTTTGACACATACCTTAATATCATCATTTGTTTTTGAAATGACTGATACATTTTTTCAATAATCCGTAATGCTATCGCAATTGCCATAACCGCATTCTTTTTCTGATAATAATACCAATCATTAGCTAACATCATTTGAGCCTTTATCACCTTATCGCTCATTACTTCACTCTTTAAATACTTCCGCTCAATAATTTCCCTTTGCTCAATATGGGGTACCACCCCACATCCATCAACTTAAGAAAACAAATCCACCCCAAAACGAAAAAAGTGAACTTAATTGTCATGAATAAATGTGGCGTGAAAAATGTTGTTATGGGTGTATTTCGAAATCTTAGAGAGAATAAAAAAAGATATTGTCATATTCTTAAATCTGTAATATAATGAATTTATATAATTCTTAATATTCAGAAATTTAAAGAGGAGGAATTATTATGGCAATCGCAATTGCAGTTTTATCATTTTTAGGTGGAGTAATTCCGTTAGTAACAACTCTATTAAAAGCATTCATGTAATCTTTACTTCTTTACAATGAATTATTATCTTACAAATGATCTGTTTATCAAAGCTAAATTGATGCACAGATCATTTGTGTGAGTCTAAATAGTAAAAAGGCTTATTTTCCTCACAAGGACTAAGTCTTTTTTATGCTTTCTTGTGAAAAATATACAAATTTACTTCTTCTCAAAATACACAGCTAGAATCATAGCACTCTCAATATGTTCATGAATTATATGTAATAATAACATGAGTTTCATTTTATTATAGTTAATTAACCCCAAATATAAATATAGGTCATTAAGTAGGAATGCCTCATTCTTCTCTATTTACCTATATCTATATTTTTACTAATTTATTATGATATCGACATTGATTTAAAGTGTTTTACACGAAATAAACAAGTGGGATTTTTTGGTTGATACAAGAGTAATAAACGATTTTGTTTTCGTAATTCACAAAATTTTCAAAATTAAATTCTTTAAATGTTAATATTTGTTATATAATAAACCTATCAAGAAACATCCCTATGTTTTTCTAATATGCCTGTTAAGATAGTTTGTGTTACCCTTTTTGTCACCTTACCTTAAAAAGAACTTGTAGTGATTCCTACAAGTTCTTTTTGTTTTTTAACTTATAAAACCTACAATAGATCTTTAAAAATCTAAAAATTTTATTTGAAGTCAAAGTTTATATAAACTTAGTTTGATGAGCATAGGAAGGCACTCTAAAATAAACATTTTTTGTAATTTCAATCATTTTGGGTTCTGGTGCGAAAACTTCAAGATAATTGCAAGTAATCTCTAAATCTTGGGCATACTGATACTATTACTCTAAAAAGGTGCGTGATCAGTATGGAAAAGCGAAATTTATTCAAGTGGAAGCATTATCATCATAATATTATTTTGCAAACAGTAAGATGGTACCTACGGGGCAACTTGTTTTACTGGACAAGTCTGTCCAAAATCAAGTGAAGTTCATCCATCAACTATTTGGAATTGCTGCTTAAGACTAGATTCCACTAGGAAACTTTTCGCCTCTTTATATCTTTCCTAAGTATTTGCACCAGAACCTCCAGAATCGTTTCCATACCCCATATATACATAATTACTTTTCGATCTACAGCAAGAACCCTATGATTAAACCTATGTTAGGATTTAAATCTTTTTACACAGCTAAATCCACGATTTCTGGTATTGAAGCGATACATATGATAAAAAACAGAAACTTATTTTACGGGACCAGTCTGTTCAAAATCAGAATATCTTTATCAATCAATTATTTGGATTAGCTGGATAAAGGATGATTCCGTTAGGAATTTACCCTCCCTTTCATTTTCCGTTATATATTTGCACCAAAACCCTTTGATATCATATTCCTCTTTAATTAGATAAGAAAGAATAACGTCTTTTTTCATTTCAAGAGAATTTCTTTTTTAGCATAATAACGATGTAATTCTATCCCTCTATCAAATTTAAAGTTTCACTTCGAAGTGTATTATTATCTTTAAATATTCCTTTATATGACGAAGTTATAGTCATTGAACCAGGTTTTTTCACACCTCTCATTGTCATACACATATGCTCAGCTTCAATTACAACAATTACTCCTTTTGGCTCTAAAGTTTCAAAAATTACATTTGCTAATTCATTGGTTATTCTTTCCTGCAACTGTGGTCTTTTACATATGGTTTCTAAAGCTCTAGCTAATTTGCTTAACCCAGTTACTTTTCCATTATTAGGAATATAACCTATGTGGGCCCTTCCAAAAAAAGGTACCAAATGATGTTCACACATAGAATAGAACGGAATATCTTTAACTAATACCAATTCTTCATGATTTTCATTAAATATTTTTAACAAATGTTCAGAAGGGTTTTGACCTAAACCTTGAAAAACTTCCTTATACATTTTTGCTACTCGCTTTGGGGTTTCCAAAATACCTTCCCTATTAATATCTTCTCCAATTGCTTCAAGAATCATTTTTACTGCTACTTCAATTTTGTCAGTATCTATTTCTACACTTTGGATTGTTTTTAAGCTCATATATTATTTCCACCTTATTAATTTATTTATAAAATGCTCTTATTTATACGCCTCGTTTATTTCCCCATACTAAAGCATGAAGTTGAGGTAATACTTTCGCATCATTCATTTCTTTACACTGTACAGCTTTTTCAATCAACCGCTCATATTTCTGTAATAAGTTTTTAATAAGCGCTGCATCATCCACCGTTTTCGTATCATCGTTCCCAACTTGTAAGAAAAATGGTACTTGTGGATATCGCTTGTGCACCTTTACTGCATATTCAAAATCATAATCTTCAAATACGACTACTTTTAAACTAAAATCTTTTCTTTCTAATTTATGAATAACAGAATCTAGCATCGTAAAATCTGTTTTCATCTTCGAACTTGGTGGTTTAGGCGAAATGGTCACTTCATCAATTTGAAGTAACCATTCTTGCCACTTACTCCCTTGCGTCTCAATCGCTGTACGAATTCCATTCTCTTTTAATACAGTAAGAAGAAACTGAATATTTTTCAGCAAAACGGGATTCCCACCTGAAATTGTAACGTGAGAAAAATTTTCTCCACCAATTCCAACAAGTTCATTCCAAATTTCTTCTGGCGCCATTTGTCTAATTTGTTCTTTTGTTGAGCCATCCCATGTAAAGGCTGAATCGCACCAAGAACAGCTATAATCACAACCTGCTGTGCGAATGAACATCGTTTTTTGCCCGATAACCATTCCTTCTCCTTGAATGGTTGGACCAAATATCTCCAAAACAGGAATCTTACTCATCGAGTATCCACTCCCGTCTTACTTCTGCATAACTCGTTGGTGTTTCAAAGAGCCGTATGAATTCGACACGAGCTCCTTTATATTCTTCTGCTCGATTCCCTTTTGTTAATGCTTCCGCCATCTTTTCATAAATCCAGACGACCATATTTTCCGCAGTCGTATTCATCACTGGTAATGTTTCATTTAAATAGCGATGATCCAAATAAATCTCTATTTCGTTTTTCCAAATTTCTTTTATATCTCCAAAGTCAATTGCAAGTCCAATGTCATTTACATATCCACTAATACCAAATACAACTTTGTATGTATGACCATGTAAATTTTTACATTTCCCTTCATAACAGTGCAAATGGTGTGCTGCATCAAATGTAAATTCCTTGCTGACCATTACTCTTTTATTATGGTATTTTAATTGCTCACGCTGAATATCCTTGTCCATTTTTTGCAAATTTTCTACAATGCGAAATCCGAAAAAGTTTTCCATTATTCATTCCCTCCTTCGCGTTCTTGTAGATACGTATCTAAACCTGCTTTACGAAGTTGGCACGCTGGACATTCACCGCAACCATTACCAATGATTCCGTTATAACATGTTAAAGTTTTTTCTCTAACAAACTCGAATGCTCCAAGTTCATCTGCTATTTTCCATGTCTCTGCTTTATCAATCCACATAAGTGGTGTATGAATGACAAACGGATAATCCATTGATAAATTTAATGTAACGTTTAACGATTTCACAAACACATCACGGCAATCTGGATAACCACTAAAATCAGTTTCACATACACCTGTTACGATATGGTGTGCCCCAACTTGTTTTGCTAATACAGCAGCAAATGATAAGAATAGTAAATTTCGCCCATCTACAAATGTCGATGGTAATTCACCTTCTTCGTGTGTAATCTCCATATCTGTTCTTGTTAACGCATTTGGAGCTAGCTGATTTAGTAGGCTCATATCTAGCACTGTATGTTTAATGCCAAGCTCGTTCGCAATTTCCGCTGCACAATCAATTTCTAACTTATGACGTTGATTGTAGTTAAATGTTACAGCTTCCACCTCCGCAAACTGTTGCATTGCCCAAAATAAACATGTTGTGCTATCTTGCCCACCACTAAAAACAACTATTGCTTTATCATTAGAGTACATTTTATTCTCCCCTTAACTACTTGCACTGTTATAATATCTTAAGGCAAACTTCCAAAAATAAATTGAAATAATAAAAAATCCAATAGAATAACCCATTAACACGAATACATCGTTTAGTTCTAATCGACCAATTAAAGCATAAGTTGGAATATTACTAACAATAACAATAGGAAAAACAAATAAAAAAACAAATCGACTTATTCCTTTATATAAGGAAGATGGGTATCTAAGTAATGTCATAGTACCAAGAAATAACTCATGCATACCTTCAACTTTGGTTAACCATATAGATAAAGTCATTAAAATAAACCACAGAGAATACGAGAGTAAAATCCCTAAAAACAATAGACCCAAGAAAGAAAATCCATTTACAATACTAACACTCTCTCCCTTTTGTAATAATGCATAACTAATTAACAGTACGGCTGGTAAACAGTTCCCTAAGTTCCCTAAATCAAGCTTTCTTAATGAAACTAGAAACTGACTATTGATAGGTTTAAACAATATATGATCTAAACTTCCTTGGTTAACTAAACTCGGTATATACGGTAGATTATTAATAAAAAGAGTAAACATCAAAGATTTTATCAACTCACTTGTTCCAATTAGCAAATAAATATCATTTGTATTCCAACCATTAATATTACCAAAACTATCAAATATACTATTAAAAAATATTAATGTAACAATGAACCAAACAACGCTATCTAATATATTTAAAAAAAAGTTAACTCTATACATCATAATATTACTTAAATTAATTTTAAGAATTGCTTTTAACATTTTTAAATATCTAATCATATTTATGCACCAACAGATTCATATTTATTTAACCCCTTCTTCCAAAGTACTCTAATAAGGACATAGAAAACTAAAGACCATATCACTTGTAAAATTAATCCATTTACAATTTCAGTGCCACTTAAATTTCCTAAATATACATTTACCGGAAAGTGAATCAAGTATGAAAAAGGTAAAAACTGAGTTATTGTATTTAACGGGGCTGGTAAAAATTCAAGCGGAATAAGCGATCCAGATAATAATTCTAATACTATATCTACAGTAAAGAAAAAGGATGATATCTCTACAAAGTAAAATGAGAAGAGTGATATCAAATAATAAATCATATAATATAGTATTAATGCTCCTACTATTGAAAGAATGAACAGGAAAGTATATTTTAAAGTAGGCAAAAGGAAATAATCCCTGTTCAGGAATATTATCGGTATTATCGGTATCACTGACATCAGTACCTGAATAATTTTGTTTCCTAAATTATGACTAAACCAATATCCAAAATATGAAAATGGTTTTGTAAGATATTTTGATAACTCACCGGATTGTATTTCCTCATTTATCGACCAGTGCATTTCAGGAATTAGTAAAAGTTCAATTAACTTAGCAATTATTACATAAGTAATCATCATTTCAAGAGTATAGCCTTGAATATTGTTTTGTGTTTCAAAGAGAGAATGCCACAATAGTATTAAAGCCACAAGCGGTATTAAACCAAAAATCATATATAATACAACATTCATGCGATACTGAAAAACCGCTTGAAATGAAAGCATCATTGGTTTTAAATACTTCTTCATACTGTTATTTTCACTCCAGTCGATTCCATTGAATAAATATCTTCAATGAGGTCTTGTGATGACATTTCAGTCAAATTGTAGTCAATAACATTGAATTCTTTTAATATGCTAGATATGGTCTCGTTCACTAGCTTATCTTGAATTTTTATTGTTACACTAAATTTATCCGATTCTTTAACTTCTCCATATTTCTTAAGATCTTGAGAATTTATTTCATTCTCAAAGCTAAGAGATATATATTTATAACTCTTAATTTCTTCTTTTATTTTTTTGAAATTGTTATTAAAAACAACTTCTCCATTCTTCAATATTATTAATTCTTCACATAACTCATATATATCTGGGAAATAATGGCTAGTTATTATAACTGTTGTATTTCTTTCTTTGCAATAATTCTTGAGAAAATTTCTAATATTCTTTTGAGCAAGAAAATCCAATCCAATAGTCGGTTCATCTAAAAATAATATCTTAGGTGAGTGTAAGATTGAAGCAATTAACTCACATTTCATTCTCTCTCCTAACGATAGATTCCTTACTGGCGATTTAAGAATTTCTGATACCCCAAGATTTTCAGCTAATTCATCTACATTCTTTCTAAACTCTGTATCAGACAGTTCATATATTTCTTTATGTAATAAAAATGTTTCGTAAGGGGAAAGATCCCACCATAACTGATTTTTTTGGCCTAAAACAACGCCAATTGACTTTAAAAAATCTTTCTTCTTATTATGGGGGTTAAATCCATTTACCAAAATTCTCCCGGAAGTTGGTTTAATTAACCCAACCATTGCTTTCATTAAGGTAGACTTACCAGCACCATTCGCGCCAATAAGCCCTATTATTTTACCTTCTTTTATTTTGAATGACACATCACTTAAAGCAGTAACCTTGACCTTTTCTCTTTTAAATAAACTCTTGAAAGAGTTTATTAATCCTTCTTCAATTTTTACTCTTTCAAAAGTTTTTGATACATTTTCAATTTCAATGATATCCATCTTCTCTCTCCTTCTTACTACTTACTTACCACTCTAAAAACTTCTGCAAATTGCACTCCTGCCTGCATACCTCTATAAGAATTTAACCCCAAAACTCCATCAACCAAATTTAATGTTTTAAGTTGTGATTCGTATTTTTTAATTGATGCTTTTTTCAGTTCAATAAACCTGGTAATATCTTTTACAACCTGATAGTTTTTCATGGGAGTCCATACTTCATACTGTAAACACATCCTTATATAAGGAGCACAATCCTCTTTTAAGAACCCTGATTGACACAGGAATATTGCTTCTGATACAACTTCATTTACTATTCGATGATCCCTATCACTTTCCATATCATGGGGGAAATAAATAAAATTAGGCTTATATAGAGAGATTTCGTGAATAATTTCTTCCACAAAATCTAAAGAATACACAAGTGATCTGTCTGGTTTCTTTAAAAATTTAACATTTTCTTTTTCTATCCCTAATGTATTACAAGCTTTTATACATTCGTTCTCTCTATTTGAAACAATTTCATTTAAATCCCCTACACCTCCAGATAAATCTCCTTTTGTAATTATTATTACTTTTATATGTTCACCCTTACTAATAGCTTGAGCAATTGTTCCACCACAGCCAATGACTTCATCGTCATGGTGTGGCGCTATAACTAAATGTTTTTTTACTATATCCTTCATTCAGCATCACCTTTATTGAACAGGTAAATCATTTACCTATTATTTTAATTAAAAATTATTTACTCTGGAGTCCCTATACTAACTGGATACATTTTATTTCCACTAGAAAAATATACTTTTTTAAGAGCGTCTATTCGCACTGTATATCATTAAAATTCTACCCTTACTTCCTACATTCATACACCATAAATTCACTATTCCTCCCAAAAGGATTTTTATTGTAATCACCATAAAAATTTTTTATATTGAATCCTTCTATTTCTAAGAGATACTGCATTTCGGATGGTAAAGTATATTTTGCAAGAAATCTAAATTCTTTTTTACTTAAGAAATTATCTGCTATGTCATAAACCTCAAAATAACAAGTGGTTTCAATTATTTGCTTATAATGATCTGCTTTTACGACATCCCATGATTTAACTTTATAATTTTTAAAATTCTCCCCTTTAATAGGACTATTTCCTCCATCACTCACTCTCTTAGAATAAGGAAGAATAGTTGGAGGTGTAATAATATCGAAAACAAAAATCCCGCCTTCTTTTAATAGTAATTTAATATTTCTAAGAACTAATTTTTGTTGTGACGATGTAAGTAAATATTCAAATACACCACCAGACATAAATATAAAATCAAATTTTCTTTCAGACTTAAAATCTGTAGCAGAAGAAACCTTAAATTCTATTTTATCCTTAATATTTGGCATCTCATCTAGCTTCTTACTAGCTTTTTCAATCATTCCTGCTGATATATCAACACTAGTTACATTAGCGCCTTTTTCAGCAAGAATAAAAGATAATCTACCAGTACCGCACCCCAAATCTAAAACTTCATCATTTGGTTTTACCAAACCACTGTAAAAATCAAAAATACCATCAGGTTCTGGGATGATAATGTCGTATAATTCGGAAATTTCATCGTATTGTTGCTGCATTGTTTTCCTCCTTAATGTATTTCTTTTTCATATCCCCTATAAAAGGCAATCTGCCAAAATATGAGATAGAAAGCAGTTAAATAATCGTATTTTTTCTTGATATACTTATATGAGTTAATAATCGACCTTAATTTATTTTTAGGTTCATAATAACCATTTTTTTGTTGTAAAACCCCACGTGCATGACCTATCCCATAATTAAATGAACTTTTCAAATCTTGCTTAATGCTTAACTCTGGATGAATAATTCTTGCATTATCATCATATAAAATCTTAAGACTTGCAGATTTAACTCTAATATCAAAATCATAATCCTCTGTCCAAGATAAATTCTCATCAAAATAATATCCATTTACCTTCGCTAAGATTCCTTTATTAAATGCCAATGGAGGTGAATATGCATTTTTTTTGCAAGTATGTATATGTCTTGCACGTGCAATGATTTTTCCAATTTTGCTGTTAAATGAAAACATCACTCTTCCTTTAGCTAAAGATCCTGCATCTAATAATTTATATAACTTATTGATGGTACCTGGCATAAAAACACAATCTGAATCCATAATTAACACATTATCTTTACTAGAAATTTCAATTCCATAATTATATGCTTTTGCTAAATTAGGTGTAGGTAATTCGCCAATTACTGCATCGCTAGAATAGGCGATTTTTTTTACTTCTTCGGTTGCACCATTTAAAACAACGACAACCTCTACATTTTCATCAATACTCTTTAAACACTTTTCTAATCTAATATCGTTATAAGCTGGTATTACAATCGATAGATTCAACATATCTACTCACCTTATTTAAACAATTATCCATACTACTCAGAACTTCATCTAAACAATAAAATTCCCCTGAATCCTTTAACTCGACTAATTTATCTTTATTATTTCTATATGTTTCTATATCTGGGGTTAAAAGAAAAGTAATTCCTAATTCCTTACAAATATCTTTAATTGCAGGAGCCATTGAATATTTTTTTACCGGTACACCATATTGTACTACTACATCGTATGAATTTGATTCTAGGTATCTCCTAATTCTTTGTATCAATACATCCCTATATTCTTTCATCAATTCTTCGTAAATTACTGGATCCTCAATATCTTCCATCCAATCGTATGCACAAAAAGTAGGGTTCATTTGGTATTCATATGGTATAACTCCCGCATTTGATAGAATAATTGGATGAACCATAGGGTATTTATTTGTAACTTGTCTAATTTTTTTACCAATATATGAAAAGTCATATGGTTTAGCCCAAGTACAAACTTGTAAAAAAGCAATTCTTTTCCCCTGAGGCTTTTCGTAATAATCCCCACAAAAATATTCCTGCCATGTATTGAACTCTTCATGCTGAATATACTTTGAGCAAGCTCCTCGTTTAAAAATTGTTTCCTCTTTTATTAAATCTAATAGTATATATTCTGGGTAGTTAGGATAACTTTTTTTATTAAGTAACAAATCCTCTATCATTCCATCTTTTAGATTAGAATAATTTCTATTTCTCAAAATCTCTCCTCCTTTATTTAATAATCAAAAATGAACCTAATAAAAGGGCATCCACCTCTGATCCATAAAATGACCTAATAGCATCACTTGGGTTACAAATAATTGGTTCTTTTCCTACATTAAACGATGTATTCATAACTGCAGGAATTCCTGTTTTCTGGTAAAAGTTGCGGATTGTTTCATAATAATCAGAATTCATACCCCTCGTAACTACTTGAGCCCTTGTTGATCCATCAACATGAACAATTGCTGGAACTAAATGATGTACCTCTTTTTTAACAGTAGAATTTAACAGCATATAAGGGTTATTTATTTTTTCTTCTAATACTACAGAAGCGTTTTCATCTATGATGCTAGGAGCCAATGGTCTCCATTGCTCTCTTTTCTTAATAGTATTTACTTTATTTAACATATCCCTCCTCTGAGGGCTAGCTATTATGCTTCTATTTCCTAAAGCTCTAGGGCCGAATTCCATCTTTCCAGAAAATCTTCCTATTACCTTATTTTGAATTAATAACTCGGAGCATTTATCATATTTGTTAGAGCCTAATTCTATATATGATAGATTATATTTTTTTAATATATTTAAGATACTAGAATCAGGAAATTCCGGACCAGAATATACATGATCTTCAGTGAACTTAGGCGTTATACCATTTTCGGCAAGAAACCATGAAGCTGCTCCAATACTTACCCCACTATCTGAAGCACCTGGTTGAATGTACAAACTATCCACTTCTGGTAAATCAGCTATCATTCTATTCGCTATACAATTTAATGCTACTCCTCCCGAAAGACACAAATTATCTATTCCAGTTAGATTAATAGCTTTTTTTACAAGCTTAACAATTGCTCTTTCCAAGGCTGCCTGACCTGAGGCTGCAATATTTTTATATCCCATTACCGATGAATTCATTAATAGTATTGAATCTATTGGATTATATTCATACTTAATATAATTAGGAGCAATCTTTGTTATACTATTAATAACTTTCATCCAATCTTTTAATACCAAAAAATATTTACCATTCATACTAACTGTATTTTTATTTGGTTTCAAAGGGTTTTCCAGTATATCAGGAAATTCAAATATTTCTTCCCCATATGAAGATAGGCCCATTAACTTCCCTTCATTATGCCTCCCTAAACCTGAAAATACAGTTAATGCTTCATAAAAAATACCTAAAGAATGTTCCAGCGGGTATTTTTCTAGTACTTCTATTTTATTACCTTTTCCTTTTGCTATCGTTATTGACTCTTCTTCTCCACTCCCATCAATAACTATTAGGGTAGCTTCATTGAATCCCGAACTAAAAAACGCACCAGAAGCATGTGCCAAATGATGAGAACACATATGAATTTGGGGATCTTTATCTCTCTTAAAAATTCCCTTCGGAAAAACCTTTTCAAGACAATCTTCTTTGTTAAGCTTCTTTGAATACTTCTCAAAATATAATTGCTCTACATCCCAACCCATAACAATATGATCTACTTCATTTGGAGTAATTTCAGCTTCCTTTAAACAATAAGCTATTGAATTATATGGAATTTTATCTAATGCCTTTTTTTGACGAATAAATCTTTCTTCTTCAGCTGCAGCTATTAATTTACCATTATAAAATAAACACGCACTTGCATCATGAATATCAAAGTCCCACCCATTGACTCCTAAAACATACATTATTTTACCTCGCAGTTATTTTATATTTTTCTTCTAATCTCATAATATTCTTGCGGAAAGAGGGTTGGTTTATCTATTAATCGTACAAAAACTAACATATCTGTTTGAATATGCAAATTATGATATGTATCTTTAGAAAAACCAATGCCATCTAAGTCCTTTTTTATTAATTCTTCATCAATGTAAGGCTCTTCAGCCACTTTATAAGAACTTAAATCGTGAATAATTTCTTTTAAATAAAAACCTAAAGATGTCAAAAAATTCTGCAAATAAACCACCCTATTACCTAATCTTTTAACACTTATATTTAAAAAAATTAAATCACCCTTTTGACCTTTTAATAATTCATTAGCTCTATTTAACCACAAATCTAACCCTCTACCATCATCTATAGGGTCACAATGTATTGCATCATACTTATTCCTTAAATCTTCCATAACTTCATTTCTAACATCAAAATTATAAAACTTAATATCATCGTTTGTATATTTCAAATATTCAATCAACTCTTCGTCAATATCTCCTACATCTATTTCTCTGTTTTTATATTGTTTAAGGGCTAAACTTGTATAATCATCATCTCCACAAAAAAAGATATTTTTATTAGACGATAACTCTTGATTTATTATTTCAGCTCTCCTCAACGAACTATCCCAAGTAGCTTTAAATTGAGCATATTTTTTTTTGTTTATTTTATTCTCATATCCTGTATTACGAAGAGGGGTTGGTTCATATAAAATACTACTTGTTAACTCTTGTGAAAACCTTATTTTATTTTCTATAATTCCAACTAAATTTCTTTCTTTTAATACTTTTAATAATCTTAAAGCCAAACTTAAAGTCCCAGTTATTTTGACTAGATCATCTAAAGTATCTACAGTATTAATGGACTTCCAAATTATAAATTCGAATTGTTTTTCACTAATTTCATACCATTTTTTCCAAAAATTCAAAAGTACCCCTCTGTTTTTTAATTTTGGTACTTTATCTAACTCTTCTTCATAGTCTAATTCAATAAATCTTTCATATAATAAAATAATCTTATTTTCTTTCATTCTGTATACCCTACCTTAAAAAAAGTTACATATACAGTTAAACTGCATATGTAACCTCCTTATTTTAAAACTTAACCTAATGTCTTGCCTGCACGAATTAGTAAATCCTCTTCATCTAATTCAAGATCTTCAAGCTCTAACATTTCTTCATGAATATATTCCTTTTCCATTTCACATTCCCCCCTTATATAGATAATTGTGTAATTCAAATATTTGCAACAGAGCTGCACCACCAATACTACCATAAAAATAGAATTTTCTGATTAATAAAAAATTTATATTTGTGGATAAAATTCATTCAGAAAATTAAGTAAATTTTTTCCTGATAAAACAATACCAGGAATAATTATGGGTATTTTTATTATCATAATTTATATATTAAGATTTTTTAAAAAACCTAGTATAGAGCCCTTTTTTAGAAATTTTTGTTGATTTTTTTATTTATAAATTTTTCGAAAAATATTTATTTTTGGGATTATTAGGGGGTTTTTTGCTAACAAATACCAGTGAATTATCATAAAAATAGAATGAAATGGAGGCGTTATTATGGGTTCTGGTGCAAATATATGAAGAAGAACGCGGATAATAGTAGATTCCTAGTGAAATCGTATTTTATGCTATAAGTCCAAACACTTGGTGGATGAACTCTTTTTGATTTTGGATAGACTGATTCCGTAAATCAATCTGTCCCTTTTTTATCATATGCATGGCTTCAACACCACTCAATATAGAAGTTGCAGTTTTAAATGACTCTATTATTTTTTAAACAACTTTATTATTCGTGAACACGTATTTTTTTTCACTTTAAGAAGATTTCTTTTTGTTAGCTTGATAGCGATGTGGCGGTACCCCATGCCAATCAAACTAAAGCGAAATTGTATCCATAATACGAAAAACACCTCCATTAAAATCATAACTGATACTTACGATTTAGAGAGGTGTTTTTTATTGTCTCTTTCTCAGGGGGCACTCCAATAGGAGCGGATGACGTATTTTTTCATTTTAGGGAAGATTTTGTTTTATTAGCTTAATAGCATTGAAGTGCCACCGTAATTCCAAAAACCCAAAAAATTATTTTTGAGAGTAAGTTGGGGGTTTTTGAACCAGAAAGGTATATTTTCAACTATAAAAACTATGAAAAAATTCATCCTGTTTTCCTTTTTTGCCTACTTGCTAAATTCAGCAAGTAAAATATTTTTAAAAGGGGCAGGACTGTTAGCTTTACCCATGCTGTTTAAATTGACGACCAACGTATGCTTGCCTCCAATTGTACCTCCAGCAAAAGTAAGAAACCCTGGAATGCTACCTCCGTGTCCCCATATCGAGACACCGTTTGGAAGCTTAGTTTCAAAGATTCCAAGACCACATTCTCCTAATTCAGCTATTTCTGTAGGAACTGTAGTAAGCATTTGTTTTAGTTGCTGTTCCTTCAGTAATTTGCCACTGAGTAAGTAAGAGAAGAATTTGTTTAAGTCGTCAGCAGTAGAAATCATCTCTCCAGCCGAGCTACCCATACTTGGGTTATAATAAGTAACGTCTTTTAGCTCACTTGCTCCGTCTGGTTGGAAATATCCACGGGCATGCTTGGTGCCTGGAATAACGATTGAATTGCCAGGTAGGAATGTATTCGACAATTCAAGTGGTTCAACAATCCGATTTTCAATCTCTTCCGCATAGCTGTTTCCAGTTACTTTTTCAATAAGGATACCCAGTAATACGTATCCTGTATTTGAATAAGACCAGCCCTTTCCTGGGGCAAAGTCTGGGGGCAGAGAAATCCCCATCTTTACTAATTCCTCAGCCGTATACGATTTTTTTGTATCCATAAGATCAAAGTCTTTTGATCTTGAGTATTCAGCGATACCACTTGTATGGTTCAATATCTGCCGGATAGTAATCTGTTTATCATCATATCCGTTTCCTTGAATGACACCAGGCAACCATTTTTCGATGGAGTCGTCTAGATTCAAGCGGTTCTCTTCAGCTAATTGAAGTAGAACTGTTGCAATGAACGTCTTCGTCACGCTGCCAATGCGAAAGCGAAAATCTGTTTTCATTGGTTTCTTGGTTCTCAGATCCGCTATCCCAGCGGCATAACTCCACGTTTTTCCACCCTCGGAAGTTTTAGCAAGTATCCCCGGGAATCCAAGTTGCAATGTATCCCGCATTGCTTGTTTGACGGAATTACGATCTCGTTGAGTGCTTGTTTGTAACGAACTAGATACATTTTGAGTGGACTCTGCTTTTACAATTGAGGTTGGCGTTGTGTATAACAGGGAACTTCCAGCTATTAAAAGGGCCAAACTTGCACATGTAATTTGACTACGTGTTTTCATAAGGAATTCCTCTCCTCTATTCATATTGGATAGGTGGTTGCTTGCTGTTTCACACTAACCACACAGCTATCATCTCCACCAATGACAAAAGGTCAACATTGAATTTGTAATCATCTTCATAATGATTATTTTTACAAACGCTATTCTGTCCTAACAAACGGTAAATCCCTCTTTTTTTACATGTATGTTAACCCCAGAAATTACTTCTTTTCCTTGAAACACTCTTGTTAACTGGTTTGTTTTTCATATATAAGTCATATCTGTTCCGCCTTTCATGCTTCTTTATATTTTGATCATACACAATGAAAATCTCTTTTTCCTTATCTATTCCTTACAAATCCCTTACGTTCAAAATAGCTTCTATAATGGGGTAGAAGGAGTATCTGTGCCTGAAAGTTCAAAGTATTTTCCAATAAATATATGAATCAAAAAGAAACACAGAAGTTTTTCACTTCTATGTTTCTTTTTTTCGTCCTTTAAATATTAAAGATTTGGTTTACTCTTAACAGGGTGAATTCCGGCTCTTTTCTAATGTAATTTTTCTTCTTGCGATACAACATAAATGACATTGTGCTGCATGAAACACTCCTAACGTTGTTAAAATCACTTGTTTCTAAGTGGGGTCACTATATCACGGAGTTTATAATGATATGTAAATGTAAACTAATATTCAAAAGTTCACTTTCATTTATGGTATTAAAAAAGATCCTAATTAAGGATCTTTTTTTGTCTATTATAAATTATTTAATTATAAAGTTTAAAATCCCTATAATTATACATGCAATTCCGGCTAAAAATTGTCCTATTCCAGTGATTTTGTCTAAAAATGTTTCATATTTTTTAGTACTATATATACCCCATAATACTAAGAGTACTCCAAAAAGTATAAATGATAGTTTTAAAATCATCTTATAATTACCTCTGCCTATTATATTTTTTCTATGTATGTATTTCTTATACCTTTATTATTACATTGAAATAATAGTTGTACTATCTAATAACCTTACATAAAGATGACAGTTTTGTAAGATTTCTTTCATAAGTAAAAAATAAACTTTTTGGTATTATTAACGTCTGTGTCCCTTGTCATCAAACGTCCATGTTTTACCATCTATTTGAACAGTGGTATTTTGGTGAATTGATCCATCCTCTTTAGCATAATACCTAAAATATCCATATTGACCATGATGCGTTTCATAATCACCATTGAACCATCCTATCTTGGCTGCTCCAGAATCATCGAAGCGATACCATTTACCATCTATTTCTTGCCACCCTGTCTGCTTTACGCCTTTATCATCGCAATGGTATATCTTACCATTTGGTTTTTCAAACCCTGTCATCATAGCTTGTCCGTCATTATTAAAATAATATCTTTTTCCTTCAATGGTTTCATGACCATCTAAAGTATAGTGTATGCCATCTTTAAAGCGGTATTTTTTTCCGTCAATTTCCTTCCAACCAGAATAGGAATCCCCTTCTTCTAAGCTGTAATATACGATTGCAGCCTGCTTCTGTAATCTGAAGTTGCTGCCCCGATCTTAAGTTGTGAATCTCACTTTTCCCATTTGGATAGAGAACTTTAATCGATTTAGTAAAATTCTCATCATCTTTCGTATGATGCACAGAAATATTAAATTCCCCCGATTTAAAGTTAGGAGCTCTGTAAGATACATTCTCTGCATATGGACCCGCGTAATTAGTTAGGTCAGCACCCCCCCACCTCTTCGCCAACTGCTTCATAAATATCTTTCGCTGCTCCTAATGAAGTAATAGTCACGTCCAGCACTTAGCTATAAACCCTACACTTATTTTTGCGCTTGCCTGGTTCTCTGCAACAGGAGCTACAGAAAAAAGAATACCTAATGCCGCTGTGGCAGGAATCACTTTTTTTCCAAATCCACTTATTTTAAATGTTTTTTTCATTTTTGTTTTCCTTCCTTAGTAAGATTTAGATTTCTTAAACACAATACTGTAAAATAATAAGCACCGAGAAATTATCATAACGTCTTTTTGTCTTTTCATTCATCACGTTGTTCTTCACTCTTTTTTTATACCTTTTATTACCGACTTATCTAAAATAGGTGCCGGGAAATTCATTTTATTTTAAATATTTTTCATCTCCCTTTCATAAAGGTTACAAAAGTCTTGCAACGGTTGTGTTATATTACGCAAACTGTAATAAATAGAAATATTAAACATTAATAAGTGGGAGAAAATATAATAAATTAGAAGTATTTATGGAGAAGAACAACATAAAAACCCCGCTTTTTTTAAGAGGATCAGGACATCTGAGCGCGTTTGAGAGCTTTTTCTGCCACATGCGAGGGTTAAAACAAAGAAAGAACTTGAGTTCAAGTCATCTCTTCTTCTGCATATCAAAAACTTATATGTAAAAAAATGAAAATGGATTTATATAGGTAAGAGGTAACAAAATAACATAACAATATAATAATATATAAAACAAAAATTTTATTCATTACACTAAAAATGACATGGAATATGAATTCCATGTCATTTTTCAAAGTGATTTCGAAAATAAGGGGGAAAGGGATTGCTCAAGCTTATTTTTCTAGCACATCTGAGCCAATTAATTTTAAATCCTATGTTTTAATTGCACTTGTTGAGGTAAATGAAACTATAAAACATAAGATTATACTGTACATTGCTTATACTTTTTACTTCTGAGTTAAAATAAAATCAACTTTGCTTTATTCATCTTATTATATATCCCTTTCAATTTGCTTTCATAAATGTTACAAAAGTCTTGCAATCATCTTATTTCTTTGCTGATGTAACGGGAAGAGTAAACCAAAATTCACTCCCCTGTTTAGCGCCTGAACGATCTCGTACACCAATTTCGCCTTTGTGCATTTCAATTAATGATTGTGCAATGGCTAATCCAAGTCCAGATCCCCCAGATTGTGAGCTTCTTGATGAATCTGTTCTAAAAAAGCGTTCAAATATGCGCAGTTGATCACTATAAACAATGCCTTCTCCTTCATCACGTACAATGAATTGAACGTGATGCTTCTACTTATTTTCCTCTACAATTAACTCAATCGTTCCAGACACTGGAGAATATCGAATTGCATTATGTAACAAATTACTGATAACCCGTGCTATCTTACAAGGCATAATCCAGAGCTTAGGCAATGTATCAGAAACTTGGAATTGCAAATAGATCTGTTTTTCTTCTAATAAAATAGAATGTGAATCTAGTACTTCTAATAGAATACGATCCATATGTGTGAAACTTGGATAAAAATCTTCTTGTCCAAGTTCTAACTTAGAAAGATCAATACGTGTATTCGATTTGATACGCGAGATATAATAGGGGTCACCATATCACTATCAACTTAAGAGATTTTAATAACTATAAGTACAAAAAACGGTATCCTGTCTAATAATCTAGCTTGCTTAGAAAGAATAACGTTTTTACTTTTTAGGATCGTGAATATTCTTAAGTTGATGGGCATGGTATTGTGACCCCTAAAGAGGAATCCGGTTTGCTCAAACTTTATGTCAAAGCTACATTTAGATAAACATAAAACCGTAGAAATGATTAATTTCTACGGTTTTTATTGCATTAATTTAAAATTCTTTCGTAGTGGCCCCTCATACCAGCTGCTACTCCACCGATGGATTGGTCGGATAATACAATTTCAAATGAAATATTTGCTGTATGATTATGGTTTATTCAGTAGGATGTACATGGACTCTACTGATTATTAATAACATCCACAGTGATACATCACTACTATTTTCTTTTATTAATCATCATCTCTAGCATGATCTTATCCATATTCGATGAACCTTCATTTCCTAATCGGCAAAAGTTCTCAATTGTTTTATCAACATCTGCTTCGATAAATCCATCTGTAGCAGAGATACACATTCCTTGTGAGGCTAACAGTGCAGATTGTACAGCTGCACTTGAACAAGTTGCAACCTTCATCGCACATCCTGCTTTTGCTCCGTCACAAATCATCCCTGTCACATTTCCAAGTGTATTTTGGATTGCATACTTTATCTTTTCAATATCTCCACCTAATAAATACGTAATAGCAGCCGATGCACTTGCACCAGCAACTGTTACACCACAAAGTGCAGACAAACGTCCAAACTGATTTTTAATGTAAATCGCTAATAAATGACTTAACGTAACAGCACGAATTAGCTCTTCTTCCGAAGCATTTAATTTCTCACCTGCGGCTACTACAGGCATCGTTACGGCAATCCCTTGATTACCACTTCCTGAGTTAGCCATTACTGGCATTGTCGAACCGGCCATACGTGCATCTGAACCAGCAGCTGCTAATGCCATCGCATGAGTTGTTAAATCATCTGATAAAATTCCTTTCAATACATTTGCCTTTAATGTTTTTCCAACTTGTAAGCCATATTCATTCGACAAACCATCTAATGCCACATTACGATTCAGTTCAATACTCTTTTTTACAAGTACCAATTCCTTTACATCTACAGTCGTAACAAATTCATATAGTTCTGGAATCGTTAGTTCATCACGTTCTTCTTCAGAAGTGGAAAAGTGTGTATTTCCACATCCATTCTTATAAACAAGCTCCCCGTTCGCTTCTACTAATGCGATAAATGTGTGATTATCCTGAATAATAGCCCTTGCATATCCCTCGTCTGTCGTAAACTTCACTTCAATGTATAGCTTTTTAGACGTATCTGCTAATTCTACAGACACTTTCCCCGCTTCTACTAAAGAGATTGCTTGTTCTTCATCTTCTTCTGAGATTCCGGCTAACACTTCTAAATCTTTTTTGCTATCTCCTGCTAACACCCCTAAAGCAGCAACAAAGTCAATTCCAGTAGCCTTCATTCCTGGTATACCAACCGCCATTGCATTTTTAATGACATTTGTACTTGCAAGTACTTCAATTGACTGTATGTCGCCCTTCATATAATCTCTTGCAGTAGCTGCGGCTAACGCAATCGACACTGGCTCTGTACACCCTAAAGCAACGACTAATTCTTTCTCTAACACACGTAATATACTATTCTTGTTCACAAATTGCCCCCCTATCTTTCAACCACCCATCATGTGAAATGATGAATAAGTTTTCACAAAAATTAATTGTTTTCATCTTTAATCTTCTGTAAATAACGGTATATAGTTGGCTCAGATGTTTTTAACATTTTCGCCACATCAGCATTTACACATAGAATCCCCACTAACTCTTTCTTATCATTCTTAATGAAAAAGCTAGAGGAGCGAAAGACCTTTCCATCCTTATTTACTGCTTTGTAATTAGCGATAAAATCACGCGTTAAATATGTTTTTTCTTGAAGTACCTTTAACACTAAGTTTGTAGGTGCGTCCCCGATCTTACGACCAGTTATATGCCCGTTCTCAATAGCAATGACAGAGCTTTCCGGCCTTGATAAATCGTGCAATACGACTTCACAATTTCTTCCCATTACCTTCCATAGAAATGTAACGAACGGATAGTATTGCTGTAATAATGTTTCGTTCTTCATCCTTCATTACTCCTATACTTCCTGTATTAAATTGTAATAATAAACTATCATTATAATTTATTATTACAATTTAATAGTATCACAATATGTAAGCGCTCACACAAAAAAACGAACCCTTTTAATATTTTTTTCTTTCCCTAGATATTCGCATTGCAAGCAAGCCTTTAAGGGGTACTGAAACGATTCAAGGAATGAGGGGCATTCTGGAAAATAAATATAAAACAAAGGGGTTAATTTTAAAATTCAACGTTTATATCCAAATTTTATTTATAAAGGGGTCTCGCCACATCCATCAACTTAAGAAGATTTACTACCCATTATTGTTAAAAACATTATTCCTTCTAGATTAATAAGAAGGGATAACACCCAAAAAGACACCCTCTCAGGTGTCTTTTCTCATTATAGAAATATCTTAAAATAGATATCTGGTGTCATATATTCAATTTAAAAGGCCTTTTGTTATATCATAACGCCATTATCGGCAAATTGATACCATTTTCCATTGATATTCTTCCATCCAGTAGCCATATATCCATAGTTATCAAAGTAATACCAGTTACCTTCAATTTTTCTCCAATCCGTAGCCATAGAACCATCTTCTATGAAATAACGCCATACTGCATCAGCATCGGATTTACCAAAACTTATCCATCCTGTAGACATAACCCCTTCATAACCAAAGTAATATGTCTTTTCATTAATAGTTTTTAACTTTAAAGACATCCGTCCATCTTCATCTAAGTAATACCAATTCCCTTTATCTTGTATCCAGCCAGTTTTCATCGTGCCATCTTCATTTAGATAGTACCAATTATCTTTATCTTGTACCCAGCCTGTTTGCATCTTTCCAGCAACAAAGTAATACCAGCTTCCTTTGTACTGTAACCAGCCATTATAGCTAATACCCTCGTTATTAAAGTAGTACCACTCATTCTTAATTAAATTCCACCCAGTTGCCATGGATCCATCTTCAAAATAATAGCTAGCAGTGCGGTATTCTCCTATCCAACCTGTTTGCATTCTCCCATTACTATATCCACTTAAAAAATATGTTTTACCATTATATTCAAGATGACCTGTGTGTAGATTTCCGCCTTGGAGAACGTAATACCAACCTCCTTCATATTGAACCCATCCTTCATTAGTATGCAGTGCACCGTCTGCTTCTAATAAGTAAAATCTATTATTTCCATCTTCAATAGGACCCGTTTGCATTTTTCCGCTTGCATCAAAATAATACCATTTTCCTCCATCTTGTAGCCAACCTATTTTCTTCATACCTTTTTGATCATAGAAATACCATGTATCTCCCTCTTTTACCCAACCACTTTTTTGCATTGTCTGTTCTGCCTTTGCAGTGGTCTGTTTCACATTATCTTGTTTTTCAGCATGTGATACCGCAGGAACTACAAGCATTGCAGACATTAAAACTGGTAAAATAGCTTTCTTCATTTTCCATATACTCCAAATAATGAATAATTTTAGTCTTTATTTCCATAAACAGAATTATATTATGATATTTAAATATAATCAATATTTTTTGTAACAAAAATGAAATATTTTTTATCTAATCGAAATAAAATATATTATATATTAATTTTATTCATTTTTTTGTTACATTATTTTTAAACTTATTCTAAATGTACAGATGAAAAAGCATCACTAAAAGTGGACAATACACTTTTGATGATGCCTGGGTTAAAAAACATTTCAGAAACCGGATATTGCATAAACGCTTCCTTATGTAACATTCATATGTTTCAATTTAAGTTAATTCTTTCTTTTTCTTATTATATTGTGAATAGGAATACAAGAAGAAAAGGAATGCAATGATAAAAATCCAAGGTGATAAAAAGCGAAGCATAGCAAATGGAGTTTCAAATAAAAAAGTACTCCAAAACGCTGTCCCTTCCTTTTCCCATAATCCCTCTGTTAAATAGCTCACTTTAGGATTGAATAAACGAATAAATGACGGACCGTTAAATAACACAATTGTGTACATAAAAGACATCATCGCACACGTAAACGAATAGTTCGATAATCGCTTGTAAAAAGCGACTCGGGACGTTTGATCAGAGAACATTTCATCACGCCCATCCTCTTCCTTTTGCCAATAGTGCATGCTACCGAAGCGACTACCATAAACATGCTCCCAGCCAAAGTCTTCATGTATTGCAACGTATTCATCGTATTTTTCCTTGCTCATATAATCTTGATAGTCAAGGCGCATTACTTTTTTGATATTTGTTTTTTTAAATGTATATACCCCAAACGGATTGACACTGGTACATGTATAGCCTTGAGCAAGCATATCGTTTAACCAAAATTGTTCGTTTAAAACATTTGTAAATAACTTAAATTTCTTCATCGAACTACCTCATTTCATAGAGTGATAATACATGTTGCAACCTTCTTTTTTCGATTCCTAAAATTTCTTCTCCAGTATGTGTAATCTGGTATATTTTACGTCTTCCTGTTTCACCTGTTACCGGTTCGATCCAACCTTGTTTACTCAAATTTTCGATTGCACCATAAAGAGTGCCAGCTGCTAAAATTACATTCCCTTGACTCATTCGTTCTATTTTTTGCATAATTGCATAGCCATGTAACGGCTCTCGTAACGCTAATAAGATATAATGCATCGTTTCGGATAACGGCAGTAATCTATGCTTCATTCATTCACCTCCTAGTATTAAGTCCAACTATACAGTTTAACTTAATACTTATTATATACAGTTCAACTATACATTTCAACTGAATAGTTGAACTACACAAAAAACATACACTGATTTTACTAAGTGTATGTTATAACTAGAATTCTTAATTACAGAATGGGGTAGCGTCAGGTTTATGCGGATTTACAACGTTAAGCGGAAAACCTAACGGGGCAGGTTAAGTTGGTAAGTAAGAGGATTAGATAAAACTGTGTCGAATATACTTTATTTGGTGAAATTGAAGTCTTGGAGGATACATTTTGAAGAAATATGAGATTAAAAATAACATTCCAACATTGGAAGAATACAAATATTTGTGTGACTCTGTGGGATGGACTAATTATATGAATTTTGAAGTGGTGGAAACATCTCTTCAAAATTCTATTCACTGCATCACAGTCAATGATAATGATCAAATTGTGGGTATGGGGAGAATTGTTGGCGATGGGGCTATCTATTTCTATATTCAAGATATAGTGGTTCATCCAGATTATCAAAAGAATGGTATTGGAAAGGAAATAATGAATATTTTGGTTGAATACTTAAATCGGAATGCCCCAGATAAAGCGTTTATTGGTTTGTTTGCATCACAAGGTAAAAAATCATTCTATGAAAAATATGATTTTAAAGATTACTCACCCAACATGACGGGGATGTTTACTGTAATTTCAAAAAAATAGACATAATAAATTTAAAATTTTAGAAGAAGACATTAATCAACATAAAAGCCATTATTCTTCTAGTAGGGGTCACTATATCATTTCGGGAAAATTGTACGTTAATTAGAGTATTATGAAGAGAGGATTGTTCGTTCAATATAGAGACGAATATCCTCTCTTTTTATAGATGTTAGAAATATAAACAGTAGCTTACATATTTAGTCTAGTTCGTTTATTATGTAGCTACAACGCCGTCTCAAGAAGTTGGGAGGTGGGAACAAGCAATTACGTAAGCAATTAAAGGCTGCTTACGCAGATATTTATAAGCATATATAACTCACTCTTAGGGGCTAGTTTAGTATAGCTTCTTAAACTATTGAAGTAGCCCAGTTGAAAAATTAAACCAGTTCAGATATGGTAATATAAGGGTTAAAGGTACCCAACGATAAGTTTAAAGGGGACGTCTAAATGTCAACGATAAGGATCGAGAAAGCATCTATTACGGATGCTGAAAAGTTAACAGAAATTAAGAAAAGAACTTTTGATGAAGAAGCAAAAAAATGGCTTCCAAATCAAGAGAATATAATTGACTATAATATTCAGCCACCAGGGTACTCTTCAATTGAAATGACTAAGTATATGATTAAGGAGTTAAATTACTTCAAGGTTATATACAACAAAACAATTGTGGGTGGAATTATTGTCACGATTTCCGGTAAGTCTTTCGGAAGAATAGACCGTATTTTTGTAGACCCTGACTCTCAAGGTAAAGGCATAGGCTCAAAGGTCATAGATTTGATAGAAAAAGAGTTTCCGAATGTGCGAGCCTGGGATCTTGAAACATCTAGTAGACAGCTAAACAATCACTACTTTTATGAAAAAATGGGATATCAAGCAACCTTTAAAACCGAAGATGAATATTGTTATATAAAGAGAATAGAAACCCCATTAGGGATAGAAAAATCAGTTGAAAATGAGGACATTTCAGGTACTCAATATGAAAACTGTAGTATGGCTAAAACGGAGTGTTATCAAGTAACTTTAGAGGGTAGTTCTTTTAGCAATAGTAACTTGATGAGCAGCCACATTAATAATTGTAATCTTAGTCATTCAAAGTTCCACAATATAAATTTTAGAAATACATTGTTTGCCGATCTAAATTTTTCTAATAGTGAAATGGCTTTGGTGACTTTAGATGGGGTTCGTTTCGTTGATACAAGTCTTGGAGATGAAGGTAATCCAATCACATTTGAAAGGTGTGACCTTAAAGGTAGTAAAATAAATAATAGTAACCTTAGGAACGTGGAAATACAGCAGAGTGATATAACGGGTATGAAAATAAATAACATTCCTGTGGAAGACCTTCTCGAACTATACTATCATGTGAATAAAAAGTAAACAATCAGTGCTTCCCTTCAAAATTGGCTCTTTTAAATAATGGATTCATTTTTGAATGATGACCTCTAAATCAAAGGAGCTTACATATTAGATATGTCTAATATGTAAGCTCCTTTATTTTTCAAGTATTCTCAGAATTTAGGTTGGTATGTCAACACGAAACTAGACAATTTTTTTAAGGTGTTCCTGCCTGTACTGAACAGGGCTCAAATAGCCTAGTGTGCCCTGGATTCTAACATTGTTAAACCAGTTTACGTAGTCGTTCAATTCTAAAATCAATTCTTCTAAACTTGCGAAATGACGATCACGAACGAACTCTGTTTTAAGAAGATTAATTGTTATTTTTATAGTAGAAGATGGTAGCAGCTAATTCACCATTCTCAGATTTCGCATAGTTAGGAATCCGCCCAGCTTGAATATAACCTAATGAAGTATATAGTTTATTGGAAGGGTCTCCTTCTCTTGTATCAAGAACTAATAATGACCTATCCTTCTGTTTTGCTATTTCTTCAGCCCTTTGCATAAGTAAACGACCAATACCATTACGTCGATAATTGGGGTGTGTCATTAATTTTGCGATTTCAGCTCTATGGCTTCCATTCTGCTTCGTCGATAATTGTAACTGTACACTTCCAACAATTTGATTGTTTGATTTAGCAACAAATAAAATCACTTCGGGGCTAAGAACGGTTTCCCAGTACTTCTCTGCATCTACTTTTCCCATTGGTGGTAAAAATCCAATTGAAGCCCCATCTTCTACGACCTTTATTAAAAGTTCTGAAAGCTCATTAAGATGTTCTTCAATTAAAAATAATTGTTCAATTTTCACATCAATATCCAAGACAATCACCTCCATTTTAAATTAGCAGCTTAATAAAAATCAGGTGCATATGTGTTGCCTATCTAATTTCATAAAATAACCATTCGGATATTTCTCCTCCCTATAACCAATTTTCAATATTATTTTTTTATTCATACGAATAGGTAAGAGTTTGAAGTTATCGCTCCCTTTTCCCCCCGTTAGCACCGTACGTGCAACTTTCATCACATACGGCGCCCCAACTAATCCAAATTTATTTGCTCATTGACACTTCTGATACTGTGTATCTTCAGAGCCTCAATTCTTCCGTATTAATAAGTCGGTGCCTTTCGCAAAAGGTGAACCTCTATTAGTCTCACAAAAACCTTATTAATCGATAAAGACTTGCCTTGCATGAACAAATAATCCTTCATTAGTCTAGTGGCTATCCCTCCATGTGGATTGGACATTTCATCGATACTGTGCCACCACTTTCACTGATATAAAGAGAAGTTATACATTCACTAATCTCACAAATGCTTTCCAACTCAACGCTTCAAAGGGAGTAAGCCCTCCACGTTATCAGCTTACAACGTTGAATTATATCTATTATAGAACAAACGTAGGTGCTTCCTGTGAGCCTGTTAATCTTCATACGCCTGTAACGTATCATGGATTTTCATATTAGCTAGTTTTACTCATCCACTACTAACTTCCCACAAGGTGAGATACACATTTCTATGTATTGCAGGTCTAGACCCGTACATTCGAAAGTTCGTCAGAAACTCCATTTCTTATTGTAAGGTGCATTGCATTCTCACCATATTTGTTCAACTCAAGCATCATAATTTACACCGCCCCCTCGGGTAAGGTTTTCGTCAGCCGATACTGTTACGGTAAATTCTCACGCCTATTTGCCGAGCTTATAACACGAAACTTCTTACTCAATGTCGTGCTATTCGACGCAGAGAGAGCCTTTCAAGGCGTTACCCTATCATTCGACTCTTCGATATAATCCTTCCGTTTCATCAAGATGAAACGGTCTAGCCTTTACCAGAGTAATGTGACCATTCTCCATTTAAGCTAGAAACATTTCGCACAACTACCCTGCACCTTTAGTGAAATAACAGAGTGTAATTAATTTTGGTACATCTTTTTTATAAACAGTTTAACTTTCTTCAAAATGGCATGACTTTTTTATAAACAGTACAACTTTGTTTTAAGTCGACATGTCACATCTTCTGCTAAAGTTCTCTTATTTTTAAATTCTTCCTGTTTTCACTGCTCTAGCCCAATCTAAGCGACCGTTTATTTCACTTTTGTTAATTGCTCCATCTTGATTATAAGGAATATGTAATTGCTCTATCATCCAATCATTTTCTTGTTTTGTAACAATTGTATAATTAGCAAATGGTGAACCTGATTCCATTTTATGATAGATTGGTAATTCATCTTCATAGGCGGGTAGCCCAACACTTCCTGGATTAATAATTATTTTATCATTTGGAAGAGAAATGACTCTTGGTATATGTGTATGTGCACAAAAAATAAGCCTTTGTGGAATACCACTTACTAATTTCATAATATCTTCTGTCTTTTTAAGTACTGATCCACTAGAGTTCATTTCCTCTAACAAATATATTTCATCACTTGTCGGTGTTCCATGACAAAAATAGAAATCATCGGTTTGTAAGAAATTAGGCAAATTAGAAATCCACGTTTTATGCTTATCCTCTAATAAATTCTGTACATATTGAACTGTTAAATTAGACGTATTAGGCTCTAATAAAATTCGATCGCAATTCCCTTTAATACTTTGAATATTTTGGTTCATTAAAAGATCATAGGTTTCCAGTGGAAATAAAGGACCATATAAGCTATCCCCCAAATTATAAATAGATTGAATCCCTCGGTTATTAATATCTGTTAGTACAGCTTGTAAGGCATCTTTATTTCCATGAATATCAGCCATTATTGCAATTTTCATACCAATCACCCCTTCAGAATTTATAGTTTCACTTTTATTTCATCATAAATATGAAAAGAATTCTGTCCTCACCTTATATAGAATGAATATTCATACTATTATTGTACATTAATTGAAAAAAGCCGACACTAAATGTTATAGGTAATGAAGATGTAAAAGCACAGGGCATATTTAAAGCTTTAGAAGTCTACGTTATGAATCGTCAAGAGGAACCTATTACACTAAATAGCAAAAACTTTAAATTAATTGATGATCTAGGAAGAGAATATTACAGTACTACTGAAGCTCAATTAGCACTTAAAGCTGTGAATAATGCTACATTTAAATTTGATACTCTTAATCCAGATTCAAGTTCGTCAGGAAAAATTGTATTCGATATACCGAAATATGCTAAAGGATTAGTTTTACAATTTAATGGTGATATGTTGGATAAAGAGATTGATTTAAAAGTTGAATAGTCAAAAGAACTCAAAAAAGTGTTTTTTGAATGAAATACTGATTTGAATCATATTTCTCAAAAATAAATGTAGATAAATATGGTAAAATGGTAATTGGATGGGAGTCCAATACATATTATTAAAATTAAAGTGGTTCAAGTCGGAGAAAGGCACCTTATGGTGTCTTTTCTTTATTTCTTAAAGGACCTGCTCATTCATCATTATAAAACATAAAGTAATGTAAACCCGTTAAAACACAAGAATGACCCAATGTTCTCCCCTCTTATCTAAAAGGAGGAACTGTTATGGGCTTTGGAGGTAGTTGCAGTAGTTTTGGTGGTGGATTCGCCTTAGTCGTTGTGCTCTTTATATTATTAATCATAGTTGGAGCTAGCTGCTTTTGCTGATTTACTTACTAGTAAAGAAAAGGCACTCATTGGAGTGTCTTTTCTTTATGAAAAAATCCCCACACAATGCGCAAGGGAAAGAGCAAACTGTTCAGTTGGATGAACATCTTCATCATAATGGCGTACCGCCCCATGCCCATCAACTTAAGAAAACAAATCCACCCCAAAACGAAAAAATGAGCTTTTTTATTACGAATTAGTACAAAATCTCGTTCTGGGGGTAGTTGTATTTTCTTAGCTTGATAGCGATATGGTGCTACCGCTAATAGGAAAAACGAAAAAACTTTTTTAGGGAAAAAATCAAGATTACAACCAAATTTTTGCTAGTTGAGATACTCCTTTTATTATCTTTTCTTCACATAAATTACCCAATCCAAGTTGAATATGTGGATATCGTGGTATACATTTCGAGAAATATTTCGAGCAAGGATAAACTGCAATTCCGTATTCATATGCCCTTTCAATTAGCATTTTTTCACTCATTTTTGTTTTAACTTCAATAATAACGAAAATTCCGGAGCTACCACCTTTTATTTCAACATAATTCTTAAAGTGTTTTAGTAATTCCCTATTCAATAGATTCATTTTACGTTTATACAACGCTTTCATCTTCCTTAAGTGTGAGTACCAATATCCTTCATCCATAAAGGTCGCCAGTGTTCGCTGATGAATAGATGAGGATGTTTGCTCAAGTAAAGGGAGTATCTTTTTATATTCACTTACTAGCCTCCTAGGTAAAACCATATAACTGACACGGATAGAAGGTAGCAGTGCTTTTGAAAAAGTTCCTAAATAAACCACCCTATCATTAGAATCTAAACTTTGAAGAGACGGTACAGGTTGATGGATGTATCGAAATTCACTATCGTAATCATCCTCAATAATATATCCTTCCACCCTTTTTGCCCATTGAATTAACTTTAATCTTTCATTGACGGGGATAGTCACTCCATATGGAAAGTGGTGAGTAGGAGTGACATATAAAAGTCTAGAAGGCGACTTTAAAAGGCGATCGACTTGGATGCCTTGTTCTTTTACCGGAATCGGATCAATGATAAATGACTGAAGAGCAAATAGTTCCCTTGCCACATCATAGCCAGGGTCTTCTACTGCCAGATAATGATAGTCTTGCTTTAGCAACAGCGACAAAAGTAATAACAAGTGTTGTGTGCTACTGCCAATAATAATCTGTTCAGCAGAAGTATTAACCCCTCTTGATTGAAACAAGTAATCTGCTAGTACCTTTCTTAATTTAATATCGCCTTGTTTTTCTCCGTATGAAAACATGCTAGAGTCTTTAACGATTTTGTTTGTAAGCATTCTCCATTTTTTCAAAGGGAAGTTCTCTTGATCCACTGTCCCAATCTTAAAGTCAATAGTTTTCATGTCAGTTTGATTTTTTTCATGATGCTGTTCTCTAATGGGTTCATAATTAAGCGTCTCATCCGATATAGTGGCCTCTACAAAAAATCCCTTTTTGTTCTCACTTCGAATATATCCTTCCGATTGCAATTGTTCATAGGCTACCTGAGTTGTGTTTCTGCTGACCTCTAATTGGAGAGCAAGTTGTCTAATCGATGGCAACTTTGTATTCCTTTCTAATTTACCAGATAAAATCTGGGTACGTATGTATTGATAAACTTGTTGGTACATAGGAGTGTTACTTTCTCGATTGATATTAAATATTAGTTCATTCATCATTGAAATACCTCATCTGTCATTTGTGTTTATTGTAAACTGTACCTTTTAGAAATGACAGTATAAATGAATAATGAATTTAGAAAAAATTTTGATCTGGGAGATAACTTATGACAATATTTATGTACATATTTTGTTTGATTGTATGGGGACTCAACTTTATTGCAGTAAAAATTCAAGGAACTCCTGTCAGCTTGGAATTATCCTTAACTTATCGTTTAGTTATGACAGCCTTTTTATTTTTGATTCTTGTTTGGTCCCTTCGACCAAGAGGGAGGCCAACAAGAAAAGATATCCCATTTGTAATAGTTTTTGGTGTATGTAACTTTGCATTAAGCTACTTATGCCTTTATTACGCCACAATTTTGAGTTCTGCAGCAATCGTAACATTGATTTTTTCATTAAAGGTGATTTTGACCCCGATTACTCTCCGGATTTTTTTAAAAGAAAAGTTACATTCACGCGTTTTGTTTGGGGGGATTTGGGGTGTATTAGGCGTATGTATTCTCATCTATCCGAATTTGAACAACTTTCAAGGGTCCAATGACATAAAAGGAATTATGGTTGCGATCTTAGGTACGCTTCTTACAGCAGTAGGTGATGCCAGCTCGGCACGAAATGCAAGTCACAAGGTGAATCCTATCTATGCAAATGCCATTGGATTTACAGTGGGCAGTATATTGATGGGAGTAATTGTATTATTTCAAGGACAAGAATTTATATTTCCAACATCGTTTTCATACTTATCTGTGTTGCTATATTTAACCCTGGTTGCTTCATTTGTAGCATGGTTATTCTATTTGAAGCTTGTAGAAAAAATTGGAGGAGCTCAAAGTGGCTATATGGTTGCACTTTTCCCGGTAATTGGAGGAATAGCTTCCGTTTTAATCGGTGAGTCAGATCCATCATTGTATTTGTTTGCTGGTTGCTTTTCTAGCTGTATTGGTGCTGCCATCGCATTAGGGCTTGGAACTCGGAAGCAAAATGCGAAATTACCTCTAAAAAGAGCTAATTAAGAAGGAATAAGTCTATTGTGAACTTGAAAATAGAGCTCATTTATTTGGTTCTCAGGTTGTTGACCAAGAATGCATGAACACTTAAACAAATGGAATATAGACTATAGGGGTCACCATACATTACTATCAACCTAAGAGGAATTTGTATCCATAATTCATAGAAAGCGTTATTCTTTTTGTAGAAATATACAGAAAGGATGGCGTTTTTGTATGAATCTATCGATTCAAGATGAGTTTTATTTGTTCGCTAAAGAATTACAGCGATATCTATCTCCACATATTCTTCAACAACTTGCACAAGAGACAGGTTTTGTAAAACGAAAGAGTAAGTATGGCGCACGAGATTTGGCTGCTATTTATCCTAGTTCAGGAGGATGTGCACAAACAGCCGGTATTAAAATTCAGCTAGAGTATGATTTACATAGTGGAAAATCCCTCAATTTTCAAATGGATCCAGGTGAAAATAATGATAAAACCTTTGGTACAGATTGTTTAGATACTTTATGCCCAGGAGATTTATGCATCCGGGATTTAGGTTATTTTCACTTGAAAGATCTTCAACATATACAAGATAAAAAGGCTTATTATATCTCAGGTATCAAATCGAATACACGTATTTATCAAAAAAATCCTAACCCTGATTATTTTCAAGATGGCAGAATCAAGAAAGGTACAGAGTATATCCAGATAGATATGGAGGTTTTAATGAACTCTCTTCAACCAGGACAAACATGTGAAATATCCAATGCTTTTGTAGGAATGGTTGACTTACGCTGTTTCCATTCTTGATATACGGATATAAATCTATTATCAATCTCAATTTTCTTTCGACCAAATTTAATACCCTTAAAAAATCACTATTCTCCCATTTCTTCTAAACCGATGAGAGGATAGTGATTTTGAAACTTCTTCACCTGTTCAATTGAAATTTCCCGTTATTTATTATGGATTCATCGTGATTTCAATTGCTGAAGCCCTATCATTCCAATCCGCAGCCATATTAGCAGTTTTACCATACCACTCATAATGTCTAAACATGACTCCTTGACCATATCCCTGAGATGAAGTATGCTCCCACAGCGTCGTTGAGTAGCTTGCAGAAGGTGACGCCGTACTTAAGGAGGAAATTCTGTCATTCCAGCCAGAAGATAAGTTTGTAAACCCACTGCTCCAATAAATATACTGTCCACCTTTATTTATATGCTCATAGAAATCCGTACTTTCAGGACCACTACCTAGAGGCTTTATTACATTTTTAAGTTGAGGCTTTATTACATTTTTAAATCTTTGCTTATCTTTTTTAATGAAAGCCTCCAAGGTTTCTCTGCTCGTAAAACCATACGCTAACCAATCTCCCTTGTTATTCTGTTTAGGCAAAACCATGGTTATTTTTATATCTTCGTTAGATTTGTTATTCACTTTGGCCAGGGAATCCACACTCTGTTCATCTACAGTTAAATACTCGAACGATTTAATCGTGTAATCTTCTTCTGCACTTGCTGATACCGTTCCCGATCCTCCAGTTAATGCAAAACCAGCTGCTAATGCTCCTACTACTAACTTCTTGAACATACAACCATCCCCTTTTTGCTTAGATTTTTGGTACAACTAAAATATATGTTGTTTTCATAATCATATAAATGTTTAGAACTTTAGAAATAAAAAATGGAATATTCACTGTTTTTTATTTTAATTTTTATAAAAAAATACACTATTGGGGTTTTATGGCATGCCCATTAAGTTAAAAAGTTCTGTTGCAAAGTTACCCAAAACATAGAGAATCTAGGATTGCATCGTTAAATGGTTATGCAACCATTAATAATTCCTGTCATTCATTATACGTTGAAAAACCGAAGTCTGAGCCAAGACTTCAGTTTCTTTTATATAGAGCATGAATGGTTTCGATTCCTTTTATCGTACGTGAAGCATGCCGAAGGTTTTGAAATGCCTATGATCCTGTTCAACGAGATTGTTCAAATGTTTGATTGTACAATGAGTTGTATTTGAATAAAAACCTTGTTTTCTTAATTTCTTAAATGCGCAAAGTAATGCCGGCGCTTTGTCTGTTGTTAGAGCCGTTGGTTCGCCAAATGTTTTCATAAAGGCATAAGCAGCCGGATAATCCCGTTTTTTACGAAGTTGAATATCCAATGTATGCCCGTCTTTATCTATTGCACGATATAAATAACACCATTTTCCTTTGACTTTTATATAGGTTTCATCTAGCTTCCAAGATAATTGGACGTTTTTATTTTTCTTCTTCCAAATTTGATAGATAAGGTTTCCGTATTCATGAACCCAGCGCATGATAGTTGTTGGGTGAACTGAGATTCCACGTTCTTTTAAAATTTCAGAGACATCACGATAACTTAAAGAAAAACGACAGTAGTACAGGGCGGCTACCAAAATAATATCTTTCTTGAACTGTTTTCCTTTAAAATATTGCATTTATGTTTCTCCTTACTCTTTTTTTCTAGAGTGTGGTCTCATTTAGAAAACTTTGCAACAGAACCCTTGGTAGCCATTTGGTGAAACTTTTTTACAAATAATTTAACTATGTTTCAAACCAACAATATTTTCTCTTTTTACAAATTATAGTTAAAAGGTTAGGCTTCAAACTCTTTCCTTTAAAAGTTCATAAAAATGTTTTAATATGTTTAATTATGCTATTTCCTTATTCAAGAAATTAGTCTATAATTTTCTAAGGAATATTATGGGGATAGAGGAGTTTATGCAAGAATATGGAGATGAGAAAGTTACATTATTTAATTGAAAAAAGAAAAGAAGAATTAATTGAGCTTGTTAAACACTATGGTTTTTGTCATCCTAGGGTGCTAAAATTTAGCCAAGATCTAGATAAATTAATTATTCATATGATGAAACAAAGTGAAATACGTGACATTATTACAAAAGCAAACAGTAATACATGTAAAAAATAAAAATTCTATAATTTCACCTCTTATATTTATATATCAACCTATACAGAACTTTTTTCATGAAATATTTATAAAATAAATATATTTCTAGATCCTTTTAACTGGTTCGGTTGAGGTGTAGGTACAAGCATTAAATAAGAACTGCATTCGTTAAAAATTAACAACGAAAATTAACATAACTAATAGCAAAAAAAGAAGCGGAAACCGCTCTTTTTTGTTCATTCTCTAAGCGTTAGCATAGCAGGTGAGTAGTTCACGAGATGCTCACAATCTAATTTTATTTAAAAATGAAATCTTATTAAGTGTAAATAATGCATAATCTAAAGTTGTAGTTCTAATTAATATACAATCTGATTCACCACTTTGTGTTCCTATCTTTACTAACTTTTTCTTTTCAGGAACATAGTCATTATCTTCAATAATCTCAACAATGTCCTCTAACAGAATATTAATTTCTGCAGTTTGCCATTCAATTGTTAATTGTTCATGTGTCTTTGTTACCTTAATATCTTGCATATAACTCTATTACCTACCTATTAAATTTAAATTTCATTATAAATGAATGTAACGAAATTATATCAAAAAGTTATAAAAACAGCTACAATTTTTTATTCTTAAACAAAGCACCAAGATTCCTAATACAGAAAATTCAAAAATCACCTGAGTAAACCTGTATATCGAATTAATAGTATCTTTTTTATAAAGAGTTTAATAATATATTATGGTTTCCATAAAACCCTTGGAAGATCCTTTATATCCTCTCCATTTATATGCCACTTATCGTCACCTTTATTATACATACCAACCCTTAGCGATTCTTCCGTAGAAGATATTTCTGCTTCAAGTAATATTGAAGATGAATAATCATATAGTTGCTTTATTAATTTTGGGTTAGGTATTGATGGGTTTTCACTTAATATTCTTTTTTGCTCATCTTCAACTTTTGTTCTCAAACTTGATACCAATATTGGCTTTGATTTTATTTCCACTTCTGCAGTTTTACCTTCTCCATCTATATATACAACATTCGTTTCAAATTTCACTTTTTGCCGTATTACTTCTTTAAAATTTTTAAAATAGTTATCTACTGATTCTTCTGTAATACTAGATACGCCCTCATAATTATATAGGACTGCTTTTCTAACCTTTTCCGCCATCGCTTCATTAAATTGTTTTCCATCTCCACCTGTTAATTTACTCATTTTGTCTATATCTTTATCATAGAAGCCCACCTATTGTAAGTGATACTATCAAACTCATACCTACTAAATTTTTGGAATATAACATATTCTACTTCAACTCTTTTCTGTATAAATTATGAATTACAGTAATATGACACCATTATATCTCGGTGTTCTATAGCATTTTTTATTTATATACAATTATTAAAATGTAAAAACCACAAAAACATCAAACCCTATTTTATTTCAAGGTGCGCCGTTATCTATAGCACTGGAATAAAGTTTAATTAAAATGACCCTACTAAATCCCTATGCAATACACAAAAAGAAACCATTTTGAAAGATCTTTTATCAAGACCTAAAATAAAAAAAGATAGATAAATTAAAGGACATTACATATTTTATATGACTAATATGTAATGTCCTTTCTTATTCAACAATAGCGCTCTTTAACAGAAGACTCGATTTCAAGATAATCTTAACAGACATTAATATCGATCTTCAGTTACTGTCCCCTTATATGTCCTAGTGACAGGGTTCTTACCATAGACCGCAAAGCACCATGATGTCAATGATTCTCCTAATTCGAATGCTCTTCTTTTATGATTTAAATGTAATGGATTATAGTATTTCTATATAACCTTCTGTTCCATTTACTCGAATTCGTTGCCCATCTTTTATCAGCTTGGTGGCATTTTCAACACCGACAACGGCAGGTAAGCCATATTCACGTACGATGACTGCTCCATGGGTCATCAGTCCGCCAACTTCGGTGACAAGTCCTTTTATGGATACAAACAATGGTGTCCAGCTAGGATCGGTGAAGGTTGTAACCAGTATATCTCCATCTTCTAAATCTGCATCTTCCATTTTTAAGATGACGCGTGCTCTGCCCTCTATAACTCCGGAAGAAACCGGTAGACCTACAATAGCTTCGGCTGGGAGATTTTCTCGTTTGTATTCACCCGCAATAATTTCACCATCAGACGTGATAACACGTGGGGGAGTTAGTTTTTCATATAATTTGTACTCGTCTTTTCGTTTGCTGATGATCTGGTAATCTAGTTTATTTGTGCGTACGACTTCGTGAAGTTCTTCAAAAGTGAGATAGTATATATCTTCTTTTTCATGAATAACGTTGGCTTGTACGAGTTGTTCGGCTTCTTTCAGTAAAGCCTGCTTATAAATGAAGTATCGATTAACCATGCCGTACTTTGGATATTCCCGATAACCGATGAAATTCCGGATTAGGTCGATCATTCGTTTTGTTCCTTTGACTTTTTGTTCACCATCCGGTAATTGCTTCAATCGATCTAATAACTCTTGTTCTTTTTTCAAAGCTTCCTGTCGCCCTTGCTCAAATTTCCGATTGCTAGCATTAGGCTCAAAGTTTTTGATATTACTAAGAATCATGGGGATAAGTGTAGTTGGTTTTTCACTCCAACGAGTTTTAGTAATATCGATTTCTCTGGTACATCGCATTCCGTATTTGCTGAGATAATCATAGATAGTACCTTGGGTTTCCTGCCCACCATCAAACTTAACCAGTTCATCCAAAAAGTTATCATCTTTTACATGTTGTAAATAATTGATTACTTCCGGATAAGGACGAATCACATCTGCGACATCTAATAGCGCCAGACCCATTTCCGAAGTAATATTGTTTGGTACAGATAGAGAAAGCGTGTCTGCTGCGTTTTTCTCACCTAACCACTTGTTCATTTTTTCATTGATCCATGTTGAAGCATCCATAGCAGCCATAATCACACCCAAACCTTGTGGGTCAAATAAAATCTTCTTTAATTTCTGGATATCTTCTAGAATAAAATCAAATAAATCTGATCCTGATTTCGATTGGATGTTTTGTTTTAACTCTTCTATCGATGTTTGACTACTCTTAATCAAATCAGAAACGATTGTCGGATCGTTTTCGATTTGTGCTTGAAAACCCGAAGACGATATACCTTTATTGCTTTTACTGGGACTCGGTACTTTTTTACCATCTGGTGACGATTTTATAAAATCTTCTCGCTCTATTATAGTCATGAGTGCGTCTTTTATGAGCGGATCTGATTGTCCCAAGGTATCTATTATCGTTTTTCTGCTGACAGGCGAAGCCAGATTATGTGTGATATCAACAAATAACCTTCCACCAGCTTTAAACCTGGGTCCAAAAGATGTTAACTGGAATAAAGATAATCCCAATGGTTTCATGGGGTCGGTCATCATTTGTTGGTGACCGACAGATACATAAACGTGATTTTCCTGATCATTTGCTTCAGGGATGGGGTATAAAGTAGTGATTGGACGACTCTGGACAATATAAAATGTATCATCAACCAAACACCATTCGATATCTTGTGGGCAACCAAAATAAGCTTCAATCTCTCTGCCTATGCGTGCGAGCTGTAAAATTTGTTGTTCAGTAAGTGTTTGCGTCTTTTGCCGATCAGGATCAATCTGCTGTGTCTCTGTTCCGCCTTCTTTTAGTCCATAGATGGCCAATTTTTTGGTTGCTATCATCTTATCGACGATTTTATCTTCTTGCACCTTATAGCAATCCGCAGATACCAGGCCTGAGACAAGAGCCTCTCCTAGTCCAAAGCTAGCATCGATCGATAGTAGCTTTCGATTGGAAGTAATCGGATCAGCAGTAAATAAAATTCCTGAAGCCTGTGGGAAAATCATCCGTTGAATGATAACGGATAGATAAACTTGGCTGTGATCAAATCCGTTTTGGATTCGGTAAATTATTGCGCGATCAGTAAATAGGGAAGCCCAACATTTACTGATATATCGCAATATTTCATCTTTTCCGATGATATTTAAATAGGTGTCCTGTTGACCAGCAAAGGAGGCAAATGGAAGATCCTCGGCTGTAGCACTTGAACGAACAGCATATGCATGCTCGAAGCCAAAAGTTAAGAGACATCGATCGATATCTTCTTCGATCCCCTTCTCGATCTCGATCCCCTCAATCAGCTCACGAATCTTCCTGCTAATTTCACTAATTCTTTCTCGTTCGTCCACTTTTTGAACTGCTAGTTGATCCAGTAATTGATGAAGCTCCTCATTTTTCCCAATGACTCTTTTATATGCCTCAGTGGTAACACAAAATCCCTCTGGTACAAGTATTCCTTCAATCCTCGAACATTCGCCCAAATTCATCCCTTTACCACCGACCACCATTTGTCTCGTTTTATCGATCTCACGAAACTCTAGTACATATGGTTTCATTTCTTTCCCTCCCATTTATCGCTCAATACTAAGACGAATCATATGACAAAAATTGTTCATCTGATCAACCAATTACGCTGTCCACTCGTTCTTGCTCCTCGCGAAGTTCCATGTTCATATCAAACACTCCTTTAAAAAAATAAAAATAGAGGTTGACTGAAAAGGATTTTATGATATATAATTAAAATAGGGATAATTTACACAAAAACATATCAATGGTGTATCTATATAAATTTACCACAGTTTCTCATTTTTATCAATGTATTTACACGACCATAATTGTTGCAAATTCAAAGGAAGAAAAACCCCATTTTACAAGACAAATGACTTACACTAAATGATATCCAAATATCCAATCATTTAGTGTAGCGTCAGGAAAATACGGATTTACAACGTTAAGAAATTCCAATATTTAAAAGCCCAATTTCTTAGTATTAATATTAAGAAATTGGGCTTTTTTCGTTACCCCATTAAAGCGCCCTATAATTGAATAAAAACCTAATTGATTTTTATGTCCCAAGGAGAAGAAGAAGTAAACTGCCTGCCCAAAGAAAATATGCAAGTCGAGTTAATATATACATGGATAATTAACAAAAAGCATGACATAAAATTGTCATGCTTTTTTTGCCTATTAAAAAATTCTTTTCGTGCATTATTATTTTTTCAGTATATTAACACAAAAACTCATTAATTCAGTGGTATTTTTCATTCTTTATACTAGCTTTAAACAGTACAAACAATTTTCATTTCCCATTAGCGAACTTTTTTCCCGTTGGACAACTCTCCTACATCACCCGCTTAAACATCTTCTCCAGTTCATACGTCGAATGATGCACAAGTATAGGTCTACCATGCGGACATGTGTAAGGATTTGTTGTTGTACGCAGTTCTTCTAGCAAAGCAAATATTTGATCGTTCGTTAAATATTGATTTGCTTTGATCGATGCTTTACAGCTCATCATAATAGCCGCTTCTTCACGCAGTTTTTTTATATCGACTTTTTTTAGTTTGACAACTTGCTGCATCATTTCATCGATGATTTCTATTTCCTGTCCTTTTGGGAACCACGTTGGATGCGAACGAACGATAAAGGATTGATGACCAAATTGTTCTAAGAATAATCCTACCTTTTTCAATTCCTCTAATTGCTCTTCGACACGTAAGAATTCAGTGAGAGATAAATCAATACGATATGGTACGAGCAATTCTTGTACTTCTTTCGTTACTTGTCCTACTTTATCACGGAAATATTCATAATTGATTCGCTCTTGCGCTGCATGCTGGTCAATCATATATAAACCTTTATCATTTTGGGCGAAAATATAGGTTCCATGCATTTGCCCGATTGGATAAAGCGGTGGTAAGTCGTTTCCATTCATTTCGATTTCTTGGATTTCTGCTACTTCTTCTAATTCAAAATCTTCCTCGCTGTTATCCCATCCATTCCCGTCTTGGACAGATTTTCCAATCATTGATTTAGAAAGTTGCCAACCATTTTCTTCTTTTACTAAAGATTCTGGTGGCTGCCATTCCTGCTTCGGTGGTTGCCAAAGTAAATTTTTGTTTTGTGGTTTGGCTTGGATTTCTTCTTGTTTCTCATCCATTCCAGTCGGTAAGACGATATTTGGCAGTGGTACTTCTTTCGGTTTTGTATGTTCAAAATGAAATTGCTCTTGTACACTTTCATCTTTTTCTTTTTTCTTTGATGTAACACCAGCATCTGGAATGAGCTGTATTTTTTTAAACGCGTCCTGCAATGTTTTTTCAATCAATTGCAGTAATTCCTGCTCTTTACTAAAACGCACTTCTAATTTCGCTGGATGAACGTTCACGTCAACTAACATTGGATCCATCTCGATTGATAAAAAACCGATTGGATAACGTCCCACTGGAAGTAATGTGTGATACCCTTGCTGAATTGCTTTCATTAAGACATAGTTTCGAACGTAACGGCCATTTACAATCGTAGATATGTAATTACGAGATGCTCTCGTTACTTCAGGTAACGTTACATATCCACGAATGGTAAAGTCCAATGATTCCGCTTCAATCGGAATGAGTTTTTTCGCAACTTGAATGCTGTAAATTGCAGCAAGTACTTGCCTCACATCACCATTCCCCGAAGTGTGTAGCAGTTTTTTCTCATTATGAAACAATTTCAAAGATACTTCTGGATGGGACATAGCAATGCGATATACAATGTCTGTAATATTCCCAAGCTCTGTATGAATTGTTTTCATATATTTAAGGCGTGCTGGCGTGTTAAAAAACAGATTTTGAACCGTAATATCTGTCCCTTTACGGCTCGCTGTTTTTTCCTGCATTATAATGTCTCCGCCCTTAATAATAAGATGTGTACCTGGTGCATCTCCTGTACTTGTGACTAACTCTAATTCACTAACAGATGCGATACTTGGCAATGCCTCACCACGGAAACCGAGCGTGCGGATGCGAAATAAATCATTTTCATCTTTAATTTTACTTGTTGCATGCCGCTCAAAAGCAACAATACAATCTTCTTCAGCAATGCCATCTCCATTATCAATGATGCGAATTTTTGATAATCCAGCTTCTTCTAAGTGGATTTCAATAGATGTACTATTCGCATCGATGGAATTTTCGACAAGTTCTTTTACAACTGAAGCAGGTCGTTCGACTACTTCCCCTGCGGCAATTAAGTTAGAGAGTTGATCATCGAGTTTGCGAATTTTCCCCATCTACTTACTCATCCTTTCTTTAACTTTTTCTGCAAACGATACAGTTCATTTAAGGCTTCTAGAGGAGTCATATCAAGTAAATCGATTTTTTTAATTTGTGTTAATACAGCTGTTTCTTTTTGATCAAACATAGCCTTGTCTTCTTTTTTCACAGGCTGTTCTGTAGTAAAGAAAGATAGCTGTGATTCTGCAGGTTCTTCTTTCTCTTCTAGCTGCGGTTCTGATTTTTCTTTTACAACGACTGGTTCTTGGACAATTTCTTCTTGTACTTTCACTTCCACTCGTTTTGGAATGATGATTTCCTCTTGTCCTTCTAGCTGCGCTAACACTTCTTTCGCACGAGCAATTAAGCTATCTGGCAGTTCAGCAAGCTGGGCAACGTGAATACCATAACTTTTATCTGCTGCACCATCTTGAATCTTATGCAAGAAAACAACTTTTCCGTTTTCTTCAATAGCTGAAACGTGTACATTTTTCAGTTGCTCTAAGCTTTCTTCTAATACAGTTAGTTCGTGATAATGTGTTGAGAATAATGTTTTCGCTCCAATTTGATCATGAATATGTTCTATGATTGCTTGTGCGAGTGCCATACCGTCATACGTAGATGTACCGCGTCCAATTTCATCAAATAGAATTAGACTTCTTTCCGATGCATTCGCAATTGCATTTTTCGCTTCTAACATTTCGACCATAAATGTACTTTGACCTGAAATTAAATCATCTGCTGCACCTATTCTCGTAAAGATTTGGTCAAAGACAGGTAACACCGCTTCTGTTGCTGGTACAAAACAACCGATTTGCGACATAACAGTAATAAGTGCTAATTGACGCATATACGTACTCTTACCAGACATGTTTGGACCCGTAATTAAAAAGACATCCATATTTTCAGGCATCATGCAGTCATTTGGAACATACAATTTGCCGTTCAATACTTTTTCTACAACAGGATGGCGACCATCTTTTATAAAGATTTCACGTTTATCTGTTAAAACTGGTTTTACAAATTGCTCTTCTTCACTTACTGTTGCAAAGCTTTGCAGTACATCTAGTTCACTAATAACTTTCGCTAGATGCTGTAATTTAGGAATAAACACCTTTACTTCTTCACGAAGTGCAGTGAATAAATCATATTCTAGCTGTACAATTTTTTCTTCTGCCTCTAAAATCAATGTTTCTTTTTCTTTTAATTCATCTGTGATGAAACGTTCTGCGTTTGCAAGTGTCTGCTTACGCTCATAGCGCCCCTCTGGAAGAGCAGAAAGATTTGCCTTTGTCACTTCAATATAATAGCCAAAAATACGGTTGTAACCAATCTTTAATGATTTAATCCCTGTAATATCACGCTCACGTTTTTCAAGCTCTGCAATCCACGTTTTTCCGTTCTTACTAACATAGCGATATTGATCTAATTTGTCATTATAGCCATCTTTTATAATATCCCCATCTTTTATAGAAAGCGGTGGGTTTTCTTGAATACTTCTTCCTAGTAACTCTGTTAAACTTTCACATGGATCAGCGCCTTGAATTAACCTTGCTGCATAAGAATTGTCTAATAAACTAATGGCCTCTAAAATAGCTGGCACTTGCAGAAGTGAACGTCTTAATTGCAGTAAATCACGCGCATTTACGTTACCATATGCGACTTTTCCTGCTAAACGCTCTAAATCATACACTTCTTTTAATTTTTCTTTTAAATCTTCACGTAAAAAATAGTCATTCACAAACGTTTCAACCATTTCTAAACGTTCTTCAATGTTGTCTTTTTGTATAAGTGGACGTTCCATCCACTGTTTTAACATACGGCCACCCATAGCTGTTTTTGTTTTATCTAATAGCCATAATAAAGAGCCTGTTTTCTCTTTTGTTCGAAGTGTTTCTGTTAACTCTAAATTACGCTTTGAATGTACATCAATTTTCATAAATTGATTTGTATAATAAATATCTACCGGCTGCAAGTGATCCAATGAACGTTTTTGCGTTCTTAATACATAATTCAATAAGCGTCCTACTGCTGTAACTAATTTCGTTTGCGTCACACTTTTAACAAGGTGTTCCAACCCTTCAGGAATCTTCGTTGCATCTTCATATGAAATTGTCATTTTCAATGTTTCTGTTAGCTTGTTTAGCTCATCTTTTGAAAATGTAGAATCTACAACAATTTCTTTTGAACCTGTTGCATACACCTCTAATAAAACATCTTCTACCGTACCCGTTAATAGTGTCACTGTATTTTGTCCTGTTGTTAAATCATTACAAGCCAGTGCATAAGAACCATCTTCAAAATGAGTTAACGCCGCTAAGAAGTTGTTTTCTTTCTCATCAATTGTGCGCCCTTCCATCATCGTTCCTGGCGTAATCAATTGAACAACTTCACGTCTTACAACACCTTTTGCTGTTTTGGGATCTTCTACTTGTTCACAAACCGCAACCTTATATCCTTTTTCAACAAGCTGTTCAATATAGTTTTTTGCTGCATGATATGGGACACCACACATCGGTATACGATCACTACTCCCACCATCTCGGCTTGTCAATGTAATTTCAAGCTCATGCGCTGCCTTTATAGCATCCTCAAAGAACATTTCATAAAAATCTCCTAAACGGAAAAATAAAAAGGCATCTTGATAATCTGCCTTGACCTTTAAATATTGTTGTATCATCGGGGTGTACTGTGCCATTTGTTTCCTCCATACTTCATAAAAATGTGCTATATTTATATGCCGCACTTCACGGACAATTTCCTCTCCACTTATAGGAGTCTCTCTTCATTATAGCACATTTTCAATACAAAATAGTTCCATCCAGTATGACTAATACTATGTAAAAAGCTAGGAAGAAATTCTCCCTAGCTTTCTATTATTCTTCTTCTGCATCTACAATAAAGTTTGGATCTAACTCTTCAAATTCATCATCATCTACTTCAAAGCTATCCTCATCCTCTGGACATCCATCTGGATTTACATTTACACAAATTTTCGTTTCACCGACAACTTCTGTTACAAATTCACGCTCTACCGTTACAACAATTTTGTTATCATTTGGTGAAACAATTGCTTCTAAACAATTTGGATGTTGAATAACGCGGGCAATAATTTCTAAATCTTCACCTGAAAAATTTTTGTCACGATATCCAATATTGATTTCATCCGTGTAACTAACACGTTCTGTTACAACTTCTGTTTTTGTGTTTTCATCAAATGAGTACCACGTATTCACATCGTAGTATCCTTCAATTTCTACAGCCTTCCCATTCTTTCTTGCTTCATATGTGTGATTAATTACCCAACATCCGAGAATACTTGTCGGCTCATGATTTGATTCACATGTATGCGTTGACTTTGTATACTTACGTCCTTTGCCCACTACTGCCTTTGTAATAATCTCTCTAAATTCGGACATTCGGAACCCTCCTCAATCAATATTCACTTAATCATATGCGTGACAATAGCGGAATGTGTCATTCTTTTTTTGACAAAAGACTATAGAGCAAAATAAAAACAAAAAAGAGATGTCCATAAGACATCTCCCTTAACAATCACAATTCCCTTTTTTACTCTCTACTTCAGCACCCGTTTCACCTTTTAACACATTGCCACCAGTTGAAATTAAAATTTCATCCGTTACGTTATTAGAAATGGTACTTGCTACAAGCTGCAGTAAATCATTTACATATGTTTGTGAAGATTTAAATTCCTGTACAACCGGAATGCTATCAAGTTTATCTTGCAGAGCATCTATTTCCGCTTCTACTTTTTTCAATGCTTCCCATTTTCCATAATGCTGTAAGTTTACGGCTTGTTTTTGCAGCGCTTTAATTTCATCAATTGCACGTTTTACATTTTCATTTTTATGAATTTGCGCTTCCGCACGTTTAAAGAAATCCACTTCTTCTGTTTCAGAAATCATTTTCGCTAATTCTTTCGCTTGCTCAACAATTTCATCTTTTGTATAAACTTTCATCTATTATTTCACCTCGAGTGGCTCCTCAACCAATTCCCCGTTTAGAGACCAAGTTTTCGCTTCCGTTACTTTTACTTTTACAAGCTGACCGATTGCATATTTTGGAGCTACGAAGTTTACAAGTTTATTGGTACGCGTATAGCCTGCAAGCACGTCGGGATTATTCTTACTTTCTCCATCAACTAGTACTTCAACGATTTGGCCTTTATATCGTTTATTCTTTTCCATAGAATATTCATTAACCAATGCATTTAAACGTTGTAAACGCTCTTTTTTCACTTCCATCGGTACATTATCCTTCATTTTTGCAGCAGGTGTACCTTCACGTGGAGAATAAATAAATGTAAATGCACTATCAAACCCTACTTCGCGATATAACGACATCGTTTCTTCAAACTGCTCGTCTGTTTCATTTGGGAAACCAACGATAATATCAGTTGTTAATACTGCATTCGGAATCGCTTCTTTAATTTTACGTACAAGTTCTAAATAGTGTTCCCGTGAATATTTACGTGCCATAATTTTCAACATATCTGTACTTCCAGATTGCACCGGTAAGTGGATATGCTCAACTAAATTACCGCCTTTTCCAAGTACTTCAATTAAGTGATCATCGAAATCACGTGGGTGACTTGTCGTAAAACGAACACGTGCTATATCAATCTTACGAAGTTCATCCATTAAATCGCCAAGACCATATTCTAAATCTTCAAAGTCTTTACCGTATGCGTTTACGTTCTGACCAAGCAACGTAATTTCTTTATATCCATTTGCCGCTAAATGACGAATTTCATTAATAATATCTTCTGGGCGGCGACTACGTTCTTTACCACGTGTATATGGTACTATGCAATATGTACAGAATTTGTCGCATCCATACATAATATTTACCCATGCTTTAATATCACCACGACGTACTTTCGGAAGGTTTTCAATTACATCCCCTTCTTTAGACCATACTTCAACAACTGTCGCTTTTGAGAACATCGCATCTTTTAAAATGTACGGCAAACGATGAATATTATGTGTACCAAATACCATATCTACATGCTGGTTTTTTTGCATAATTTTATTTACAACAGATTCTTCTTGAGACATACAACCACACACACCAATTAAGAGATCTGGGTTTCTTTGTTTTAATGGTTTTAAATGACCAAGTTCACCAAATACTTTATTCTCAGCGTTTTCACGAATGGCACAAGTATTTAATAGAATCACATCTGCATCTTCTGTCGAAAATGTTGGTTCATATCCAAGTGTTGTAAAAATACCAGCCATTACTTCTGTATCATGTTCATTCATTTGACATCCATAAGTACGGATATAAAACTTTCTTCCGGCACCAAAGTTACGAAACTCTTCTGGCAAACCAAAATCACGTTCAATTTTAACTTCTTCTTTTCCGCGTTTTTTCGCATCTTTTAAAGAAGGCGGCTGATATACACTTTCAAAGTATTTACTGTAATCTTTTTCTCCTTTTTTCATAGAAGAATTGGCTTGTTGACTTGCTAATCGTTGTTGCTCGTTCATGGGTAATCTCCTTTCAACCTTAACTATACACACTCTGTAGTCCATTCTAATGACAATCAGACCCATCTTAAAGATTAGGATAGTTTGAGAGATAACTTGCCCCTTTGAAACTCGAGTAATCGATCTAACCATCCGTAAGAATGGAGTCTTCCCGACACCAATAGACATTCCCTTTTTTGTTGTTTTAACCTTGTCCTTTTAAATAACATGTTATTTTATTCCTATACACACTATCATAGTATAAAGTGTTTAGCCAAATTTAACAACAAAGAGACAGTATCATACCCACGTACTACAGCGCACAAACCAATTTTTTCTGACAAGACGATACACTATCATTTTATCATTCTGAATTTTCCGAGTAAACAAAATATATTAAAAAGTTAACTCATTTTGTTTACTCACCATGTAAATAAAAAAGCTGCCATTAAGCAGCTTTTTTATTATGATTACATAAATTCAGCAACGAGTTCATCAAACATTTTTTGATCCATTTGTAAATCAGCTTGCACTAAAGGCTTTTCACTATATCCCTTTACAAGTTCTTGGTAAGAAGGCTGCTCTGTATTTTGATAAATTAAGCCTGTTACTAAACCTTTGTTTTCCATTAATGTTTGCATAGCAATCATACGATTAGATGGATCGTATCCTTCGACTGTGCTTAATTTTGTTAAATTCTCTTTAAACCAGTCATACGTATTTACTTTATTATAAGTTACACATGGGCTAAATACATTAATTAAAGAGAATCCTTTATGCTGAATACCAGCTTCGATAAGCTGCGTTAATTCTTTTAAGTCACTAGAGAAGCTTTGTGCCACAAAAGTTGCACCAGCTGTTAACGCCATTTCCATTACAGATAACGCTGGTTCAATTGAACCTTGCGGTGTACTTTTCGTTTTAAATCCCGCTTCGCTACGTGGTGAAGTTTGACCTTTTGTTAAACCGTAAATTTGGTTATCCATAACGATGTACGTAATGTCAATGTTACGACGAATCGAATGAATCGTATGTCCCATACCGATTGCAAAGCCATCTCCATCACCACCAGATGCGATAACTGTTAAATCACGGTTTGCCATTTTCACACCTTGTGCAATTGGAAGTGCACGCCCATGAATACTATGAACACCATATGAATTAATATAACCTGAAATACGACCTGAACAGCCAATTCCAGAAATAACAGCTAATTCATCTGGGTTTAAACCAACGTTAGCTGCTGCACGTTGAATCGCAGCTTGCACCGAGAAGTCTCCGCAACCTGGACACCAGTTTGGTTTTACACTGTTCCGAAAGTCCTTAAATGTTGCCATTTAATACAACCCCTTTTTTGCATTCGTTGTAAATTTCTTTTGGTAGGAATGGATTCCCGTCATATTTTAACAGACTAGAAATTTTCTCACCAGTGCCAAGATTCATTTTCATAATGTTAGCAAGCTGACCAGTTGCATTGTTTTCTACTACAACAACGCGTTTTGCATCCTTTACAAGTGGAAGAATTTCATCAGTTGGGAACGGATGAATTAAACGAACATGAGCATGATTTACTTTTAATCCTTCTTGCTCTAAACGCTCCATTGCTTCTTCAATTGCACCACGAGTAGAGTTAAAGCCAACTAACAATACATCAGCTTCATCATACTTAGCATTTTTGTAAACAGGGGTATTAAACTTTAAATTCTCCATTTTACGGAAACGTTTGTCCATTTGTGCTTTACGATTCAGTGCTGATTCAGATGGTTTACCAGTTTCATCATGTTCTACACCTGTCACATGGTGAACACCATTTTTCATACCAGGTAAAACACGTGGTGAAACACCATCTTCTGTCACTTCATAACGTTTAAAGTAAGCTTTATTTTCACGATCTGGTAACTCTGCCTGTAAATCAAGCTTACCGCGGCGAATTTCTACTCTGTCTAATTTCAATGGTTCTACTGTTTGCTTTCCTAAAGAAAGCTGTAAATCTGTTAAGAAAATAACAGGAACTTGATATTCTTCCGCTAGGTTAAATGCTTCTACGATATCATAGAACGCTTCTTCAACAGTACTTGGCGCCATTACGATTTTTGGAATTTCACCGTGTGTCCCGTAAATCATCGCCATTAAATCAGATTGCTCTTGCTTTGTTGGTAAACCAGTACTTGGACCACCACGCTGTGTATCAACGATTACAAGTGGTGTTTCTGTAATACCAGCTAAACCAATTGATTCCATCATTAAAGATAAACCAGGTCCTGCTGATGCTGTTAGGGTACGTACACCCGCATAGTTCGCACCAATTGCCATTGTACAAGCAGCAATCTCATCCTCTGTTTGGATGACTGTTCCGCCTACTTTTGGCAATTTTTTAATTAAGTATTCCATAATTTCAGAGGCAGGTGTAATTGGATATGCTGACATAAAGCGCGCTCCACCAGCTACTGCGCCAAATGCAATTGCATCGTTACCGATCATAAACATACGTTTTTGACCATCAGCTTTTTCAAGCTGCATCATATTCACTTTCTCACCAAGTAATTCTTTCATATATTGAGAGCCGCGTTTGATTGCTTCCATATTCTTTTTAACGACTTGCTCTCCCTTGCGACCGAAAATTTCTTCAACAACTTCTAAATATACAGTTTCATCTAACCCTAATACTGCACTAGATGCCCCAACGGCAACCATGTTTTTCATTAATGATGTCCCTAATTCAGAGGCAATATCTGTAAACGGTATTGCATATAGATTTACATCTGAACTTTCTGGTATAGTTGGATTAAATTTTGCATCTGCAACAACAATTCCACCTGGTCGTAGTTCGTGGAAGTTAAAATCAATTGTTTCTTGATCAAAAGCAATTAAAATATCTAAATCATCTGATATTGCACGTACTTCAGTTGTACTTACGCGAATTTTATTATTTGTATGACCACCCTTAATTCGTGATGAAAAGTGGCGGTAACCGTATAGGTAATACCCTAAGCGGTTTAATGCAATACAGAAGATTTCTCCTGTACTTTCAATTCCTTCACCTTGTTGTCCTCCAACTTTCCATGAAAGTTGACTAATCATCTCCTACACCCCTTTTGGCTGCATTCATTGTAGTGTATTTTTTTACAGTAATAGTGTAGCACTTTTTATGCAAAGAAACTACAATGGACACAAATTATACCTCTTCAGACTTCCCTGAATGTTTTGCATAATCTTAATTCGTCTACAATTCTAGCCTTACAATGAAAAAAATGCAATAATTTGGCCTGAATTTCATTGGAATTTTTTAATTTTTCTAACTTTTTATTTTTAAATAAAAAAACAATAAAAAATAAGAAACTAGAAAGAAATATGATTAATGAAATTATCATATAAAAAGCTTTGAACATTTGTTTCACTGTATCGCTTACTCAGTTCATTGATTACATATTCATAACGCCGATACGCTTCCACACCGACAACCATTTCTGTGATACCATCAAAATCCGAACCAAATCCTATATTGCGCTCTCCTCCGAGCGAACAAATGCGCTCCACATGCCGTAATATGTCATCCATATAAGCAGGCCTATGGTTGGTTAAAAACTCTGGAACGAACGTTACACCAATTACACCATCTTTTTGAATAAGTGCTTGTACTTGTTCATCTTTCAGATTACGCGGGTGCTGACAAAGCCCATAACAATTTGAATGTGATGCAATTGGATATTGAGCAATTTCCATCACATCCCAAAAACCTTTTTCATTTAAGTGAGACACATCTGTCCATAAACGAAACGAATTCAGCTCTTCTACAACCTTCTTACCAAACGCAGTAAGTCCCGCTCCTCTTGTTTCCAGTGCTCCATCAGCTAATAAATTCGCATGATTCCACGTGAGTCCCATAGATCGGACTCCTAAACGATAGAGCGTGCGCAATTTCATCATTTCTTTTCCAATTGCTTCGCCGCCTTCTAATGTTAAAATCGCGCCAATTTCATTTGATTCTAACTGCGTTATATCTTTTTTTGTCTGAATCAATTTCATGTTTGGTAACGATAAAATCTGCTTATAAAATATATCTATCATAGCTAACGTAGCTTCAAAACGTTGTTCATACGGTACGATTTCAGGTACATATATCGCAAAGCATTGTACGCTTCCTTTTCTTTGCTCCAATTGTTCAAATGTAATATGTAAAGACGGATCATTTTGAAAATTCTTCTTTCCTTTTGCACTCCATAGTTGCCATAGTACATCACAGTGCGCATCAAACACTTTCACTTTCATTTCCCCTTCCCCATAAAAACAACCTGTTTGCATAAAAGCAAACAGGTTGTTCAAACTTAACGAGGTTCTACAATTAATTTTATTGCTGTACGTTCTTCACCATCAATCATAATGTCTGTAAAAGCTGGGATACAAATCAAATCCAAACCACTAGGCGCTACAAACCCTCTTGCAATTGCTACTGCCTTCACAGCTTGATTTAATGCACCTGCGCCAATAGCTTGGATTTCTGCTGTTCCGCGTTCGCGAATAACTCCAGCAAGTGCACCGGCTACAGAGTTAGGGACCGAAGTTGCTTTAACTTTTAATATTTCCATTCCTCGTTTCCTCCTCGTTTCTTTAAAAAGTATTAGCGATTGATTTCACTTTAACTTATATTCACGAGGGGAGACATGTATTCCTGCTAAATTTCTGTAATTTTTCTAAAAAATTAAAATATAATGTTTTTTCTAACTTTTAAATGATCTTATTCGAAAAATGGCTGATCATCATTGATTAAAATACGTTCAATTTTTTTCGCTTTTCCTGTATTTGGATCCACATCAATTAATACTGCACTTAGTTGCGTTCTTCCATTTGTTACTTCAAAACGTACAGGTAAATTCGTTAAAAATTTCTTCAGTACAGCTTCACGATCCATACCTAAAATCCCATCATACGGACCAGTCATTCCAACATCTGTAATATAAGCTGTTCCGCTTGGCAAAATACGATTATCTGCTGTTGGAACATGCGTATGTGTCCCTACGACTGCCGTAGCACGCCCATCTACGTACCAACCAAGCGCCTGTTTTTCACTTGTTGTCTCAGCATGAAAATCAATAAAGATAATATTTGTACGTTTTTTCGCAATGTTAATTAATTCATCTACTTTTCGGAACGGGCAATCAATTGGCGGAAGGAACGTACGTCCTTGTAAATTAATTACCGCTACTTCGGTACCGTTACAATTTACAAAAATAAGTCCTTTTCCCGGTGTTCCCTCTGGGAAATTGGCTGGTCTTGCAAGATATTTTGCATCATCAATAAACTCAAACACTTCACGGTTATCCCAAGCATGATTCCCAAGCGTAACTGCTTGTGCACCACACTCTAAAAAGTTTCGGTAAATTTTCTCTGTAATACCACGGCCACCTGCAGCATTTTCTCCATTAATAATTGTTACAGTAGGCGTATATTTTTTCTTTAACGCCGGTACGTATTGTTGAATCATACCTCTTCCAGGGGATCCTACTACATCTCCAACAAATAAAATTCTCATATGTCTTACCCTTTCTATGTACTACTTATTTTATTACTCACTGATAAGAAAAACAAACTGCTCATTAAAACTCTTCTTCCATTCTAGCCAACTAGAATGGAAATCGAATAAAGTGATTTGCAAACGATTTATTTTATATTGCCCAATCCCAACACAAAAAAATAAAGTGGTGTTTCACCACTTTATTTTGCGTATTCCACTGCACGTGTTTCACGAATAACTGTTACTTTAATATGTCCTGGATAATCCAGTTCATTTTCAATACGTTTTCGAATATCACGCGCTAAACGATGGGCTTCTAAATCATCGATTGTATCCGGTTTTACCAAGATGCGAACTTCACGTCCTGCTTGAATTGCAAAAGATTTTTCTACTCCTTCATAGGATTCTGAAATCTCTTCTAACTTTTCAAGACGACGAATATAGTTTTCAAGCGTTTCACTACGAGCTCCTGGTCTTGCAGCTGATAACGCATCCGCTGCTGCAACTAAAACTGCAATGATGGAAGTTGGTTCTGTATCACCATGGTGAGATGCGATACTATTAATAACAACCGGATGCTCTTTATATTTCGTTGCGAGTTCAACACCAATTTCAACGTGACTACCTTCTACTTCATGGTCAATTGCTTTTCCGATATCATGCAATAGACCTGCACGTCTTGCTAGTTTTTCATCCTCGCCAAGCTCCGCTGCCATAAGTCCTGTTAAGTACGCTACTTCCATAGAGTGTTTCAACACATTTTGTCCATAACTTGTACGGTATTTCAAACGACCTAAGATTTTAATTAAATCTGGATGTAATCCGTGGACACCTACTTCAAATGTTGTTTGTTCCCCAACTTCGCGAATATACTCATCCACTTCACGTCTCGATTTTTCGACCATTTCCTCAATACGTGCTGGGTGAATACGTCCATCCTGTACGAGCTTATCAAGAGCGATACGAGCTGTTTCACGACGAATTGGATCGAACCCTGATAGGATTACCGCTTCTGGCGTATCATCAATAATAAGGTCAATACCTGTTAACGTTTCTAACGTACGAATATTACGACCTTCACGCCCGATAATACGTCCCTTCATTTCGTCATTTGGAAGATTTACAACCGAAACGGTTGTTTCAGCAACATGATCAGCTGCACATCTTTGCATTGCAAGAGATAAAATCTCTTTTGCTTTCTTATCCGCCTCTTCTTTCGCACGAACTTCACTTTCTTTTACCATAACGGCAATTTCATGAGAAATTTCACTTTCCACTTTCCCTAAAATGATTGCTTTCGCTTGTTCGCGTGTCAGATTGGAAATGCGCTCTAATTCCGTTTGTTGCTTTTGAACTAACTCTCCCACTTTGCTTTCCAACTCTTCAATCTGTTGTTGTCTCGCTACAAGAGATTCCTCTTTCTTTTCTAACATCTGCTCACGTTTATCGAGCGTCTCGTCTTTACGATCAAGGTTCTCTTCTTTTTGCATTAAACGATTTTCTTGTTTTTGTAATTCGCTTCTACGATCACGAATTTCTAATTCAGCTTCTGTACGAAGTGTATGAATTTCATCCTTTGCTTCTAAAAGCGCTTCCTTCTTAAGTGCCTCTGCTTCACGATTTGCATCTTCTAAAATGCGTCTCGCTTCGTTTGCTGCACCATTAATCTTCGCTTCTGCAATAGACTTTCGAACAAAAAAGCCAACAACTGCACCGACTGTTGCAAGCAAAATGGAGATGAGTATCCAAATTAATGTACTACTACTCATGATTTCACCTCCCCTTGCCATGAATGAAAAAAGACTGTCGGCATGTACATTAATTTGCAACGTACAGCAAAGACCGTCGCCCCGCTTTTTAAGGGACTTTCTTCATTTCACAATTAAAATGTCATATTATTATTTCGAAAAGGTATAGAACCTACTCCGAATGTTACTTCTCTTCTAGAGAAGAGTGTATCGTATATAAGAAAAAATATACATTCTCATTGTATCTATCGCAATTTTCATTGTCAAGCGTTGTCTACTTTTACTTTCTTTACCTTTGTCATATAAATCTCCTTTTAACGAAAAAAGTTTATATTCACCAAAGATGACACCCCTTACCTAATCAGTTTTAACAAGGGAGAACGCTTGAATGAAAGGCCTTGCTACATATTATTGTGAAATAAAAAACAAAAGACACGAAATCGTGTCTTTTGTTAATCTAGAATAGCACCTTCTTCTAAGTTTCCAGAATCTTCACCAATACCATGATGTTCACGAATAAAGAATGCAATTTCATCTCTTAATTCTGGATTTTCTTTTAAGAATTGTTTTGCATTTTCGCGCCCTTGTCCTAAACGTTCTTCATTATAAGAATACCAAGCACCACTTTTTTGAACGATATCAAGTTCAGAAGCCATATCTAAAATTTCGCCTTCTCTTGAAATCCCTTCTCCGTACATAATATCAACTTCAGCAACACGGAAAGGAGGTGCTACTTTATTTTTCACTACTTTTATTTTTGTTTTGTTACCAACAATATCATTACCTTGCTTTAATTGCTCAGCGCGACGCACTTCAAGACGAACTGTTGAATAGAATTTCAACGCACGACCACCTGGAGTTGTTTCTGGGTTCCCGAACATAACCCCAACTTTTTCACGAATTTGGTTAATAAAGATTGCAATTGTTTTTGATTTGTTAATCGCACCGGAAAGCTTACGAAGTGCTTGTGACATTAGACGTGCTTGTAAACCGACGTGAGAGTCACCCATTTCTCCTTCGATTTCCGCTTTTGGTACAAGAGCCGCTACAGAGTCAATTACGATAATATCAATTGCACCGCTTCGTACTAAAGCTTCTGCAATTTCTAGACCTTGTTCTCCTGTATCAGGCTGTGATAATAGTAACTCATCAATATTAACACCCAATTTTTGTGCATATACAGGATCCATTGCATGTTCTGCATCAATAAATGCTGCTTGTCCACCTTGACGTTGCACTTCTGCAATCGCATGTAAGGAAACCGTTGTTTTACCTGAGCTTTCAGGTCCATAGATTTCGATAACACGTCCGCGCGGGTAACCACCAACACCTAAAGCTACATCAAGTGCTAATGAACCACTTGGAATTGTAGAAATTCTACGTTCTGCCTGTTCTCCTAATTTCATAATGGAACCTTTACCAAATTGCTTCTCTATTTGTTTTAACGCCATATCTAATGCCGCTTGACGATCACTCATTCAAAATTCCTCCTTAACTGAATTGCTAATCTTATTATACCTATTTTCATATCAATTTGCCAACAAAAATCGAACGTTTATTCGTTTTTTTGTTTTCCATGGAAAAAGTTTCATTTTTCATCACAAAAAAACTAGAAGAAACTCACATCTCTTCTAGTTTTTTGTATAAATGATAAAATCCATATTTCACAGAGCGTTCTCGAATTTGCTGACGACTTCCACTTAATTTAAGAGGAAAAACAAACGTTGGTTCATTCTTTATCGCTAAACCTACAAAAACAGTACCAGGCTCTTTATTTTCCGAAGCACCCGGTCCTGCCACTCCAGTAAAGCTAATCCCAATATCCGCCTTCAATAGTGTCTTTACATTTTCAGCAAGATAACGAGCACATTGTTCGCTAACAGCACCGACTGTTTGTAAGGTTTCTTCAGGCACTTGTAAAACATGTTGTTTCACATCGTTATGATAGCAAATCACGCCGCCTTTAAAAACAGAAGATACGCCGGCATTTTCTGTTACTTGATTTCCAAACAGACCGCCTGTTAAACTTTCTGCACACGCTAAAGTTAAAGCTTTTTTCTTCAATAAATCAATCGCTTTATTATGAAGAAAATCTTGATTATATCCGTAGAAAAACTCCCCTACTCGTTCTAAAATCAAATCTTCTATATGTTGAATTAACACTTCCGCATGCTTTACATCATGGTGTTTAACGGTCAAACGAAGCGTTACTTCTCCATCTGAAGCTAGCGGAGCAATTGTTGGATTCGTTTGCCCATCAATTAAGTCTTGAACTTTCACTTCCAGTTGGGATTCTCCAATGCCGAAAAAACGAAGAACACGGGAATATATATGCTCTTCAGTTGTAAAGTTACGTAAAAACGGCTCTACGTAGCTTGTATACATCGGTTTCATTTCTTTTGGCGGGCCCGGTAATAAAATATAAACCTTCTGGTTCTTAGCTAGCCCCATACCCGGTGCCATACCATGATCATTTGCAAATACAGTCGATCCTTTCAAAACAAGTGCTTGTTTCTTATTATTTTCTGTGAATTCGCGTCCTGTACGTTTAAAATACTCGCCAATTGACGTTAAAGCCTCTTCATCATAAACAAGTTCTTCTTGTAAGGTTGAAGCAATTGTTTCTTTCGTTAAATCATCTTTTGTCGGTCCTAATCCACCAGTAAAAATAAGTATATCTGCACGCTTCTCAGCAATTTGAATTGCTTCTTGTAAACGATGATTATTATCACCTACAACCGTATGATAATACACATTAATTCCGATGGAAGCTAACTTTTCAGATAAAAACTTCGCATTTGTATTTGTAATTTGCCCGAGTAACAATTCTGTTCCAACCGCAATAATTTCGGCATTCATTCCGATTCCCCCATAAGCTGTTATTTTGAATTTACAAAAGCAGCTCTATTTTTCCAGAAATAGTCCCAGCCAGAAATAACCGTAAAGATAAGTGCAATCCATATGAAAATATCCGCAACCGGAATATGGATTAAATTTAACGGTACATCATGTAATAAATATGCTGAAATCGCAATAATTTGTGTCCATGTTTTAATTTTCCCTAACATATTCGCCGCAACAACCTCACCAGTTCCAGCCAATATAAGACGTAATCCTGTTACAGCAAACTCACGGCTAATGATTACAATAACAATCCAAGATGGGACATATTGCATTTCTACTAATGTAATAAGCGCTGCTGAAACAAGTAACTTATCAGCTAATGGATCAAGAAACTTACCTAGATTCGTCACGAGATTATACTTTCTTGCATAATGTCCATCAATCCAATCTGTAGCTGAAGCAACAATGAAAACTATCGCTCCTACTAAATGTTGAATTGGTAACTCTACATTTCCAACTGTATATGTTCCCCAGTTAAAAGGAGCTAACATAATTACTAAAAAAATTGGAATTAAGCAGATTCGAGATATTGTAATTTTATTTGGTAAATTCACAGCTATTCCTCCATCATGTCAAAAACATTTGTTCATTGGAAAAAAGTCATCGAAGCGATGACTGTTATTGTGCAGGTTGTCCTATCCCTAGATTTTTAATCACTAATCTTTGGTGATATTCCTTTTCTGGATCTAGTGGGAAAGCAACAACTTGGCCATTCAGTTTAATTTCAACATTCGGTGCACTTCCAATGTTGAGAAGTACTTCTTTTGCTGTTGTTAAATCATGTTTTTCTGTTTGACCTTCTTGAAGTGTACCATTAAAAACGACATTTCCACCTTCATTTTTAATGTCTACATAACTTGCACCCTTCGCTGTAATTTCTAACTCCAGTGCTTTATTATTATGAATTTCCAAAGTAGATACCTTACCACTTGTTCCAACAAGCTTCACTTCTTCTTGTCCAGCAGGTGGCTGTTGTGCTGGTGGTTCTTCTTTCTTTGGCTCTTCTTTTTTAGGTTCTTCTTTTTTAGGTTCTTCTGCTTTTACTTCTTCTTTCTTTTCATCAAGCGGAGAATTTTTCGCCTTCTGTACTTCTATTTGTTCACTTTTCGTTTGTTTTACTTGTCCTTCATCTTTTCCAATTAACCATTGGAAAACAAACCACACAGCTACCCCTACTGCAATTACCAATAATGCAATCAATATTTTAGACATATGATCTGCTATTGGAAGCGATGCTGCTTTTTGCATAGTTTCTTGTGTTTTTTGACCTTTTGATATTTGCGGTACATCATGAGATTCAGATTGTGGTACTACGCTTTGATACTCTACAATCAACTCTTCTCCGTTCAGACCAACCGCGTCCGCATATTGTTTAATAAATGCACGTGCATAAAATGCACCAGGCAATATACTATAATCGCCCTCTTCAATTGTTACTAAATACCGTTTTTGAATTTTCGTTACCTCATGTAGCTGATCAATAGATAAGCCTTTCGCTTCTCTTGCTTCCTTCAGCTTTTGTCCTAATTCCGTCACTACTAACACCTCAATATTTCTTTAAAAGTCAAACATAGAGAAATTATTTTGCGCTCCTTGCTCAATTTCATCTACTAAATTATATTGAATTTCTTCATCATAATCGTTACGCAATTCAATAATATAATCAAAATCATCAAGTGTATATTCTGATTGACTCACAAATACATCTGGATGTTCGACAACTTTAGTTGCGGGTAATCTCATAATTTCACGAACGAGTTGCCAATGCCTTTCATTCGCACGCTTTGTTGAAACAATGCCATCTAATATAAAAATATTATCGTCACTATACTCATCTTCAATCAGTTGACTGCGTACAGTTTGTTTAATAAGAGTAGACGAAACAAATAGCCAACGCTTATTTGCACAAACACTTGCAGCAACGATAGATTCCGTTTTTCCAACGCGAGGCATTCCTCTTATTCCGATGAGTTTATGCCCTTCTTTTTTCATTAGTTCCGCCATAAAATCAACGAGTAAACCCAATTCATCACGAACAAAACGAAATGTTTTCTTATCATCTGCGTCTCGCTGTATGTACCTACCGTGCCTAACTGCCAACCTATCTCTGAGCTTTGGCGGACGATATTTCGTTACCGTTATATTATCCATCGTATTCAAAATTGATTCAAGTCTAGAGATTTGCTCTTGGCTATCACACATAAGCAACAACCCACGCCGAGCGTTGTCTACACCATTAATTGTGACAATATTAATACCAAGCATACCGATTAACGAAGAAACGTCACCAAGCAAGCCAGGTCGGTTTTTATGTATTTCATATTCAAAATACCATTCAATCATCAAATGTCACTCCCCCTGCTTACTTTATACCTACGTACTATATTATATGATTTTACGTTAATAGGGAAGATAAATGTATAATGAATCACGGTATTTTCAATACCTAAAAAAAAGAGAGGATTTTCTCCTCTCTTTTTTACTTATGTTGTACAAACTTTACCATTAAGTTAGCAATCATGTGTTGTTCTTGTTCATCAGCCACTTTCCAAAGCTCAGCTAATAATTTTTCTTGATCATTTCGCGCCTCTACTTCATTTGCCAAATAATCACCTACACGGAATGCCATATCTGAAACTGCACCACCATCAAGCCCTTTTCCTTGCGCTTGTTCTAAACGTTCTCCTAAAAAGCTTTTCCACTGGTCAAAATTCTCTAATACTGACATGTTTAAGCACCTCACTATTAAGTAATAGAATCATACTTAATTTGTACAATTTCTCACTTTTTATGTACATATTTTTATTTTAACAATGCCAGCCACCGTTTACTCCAATAATTTGCCCTGTTATATAGGAAGCCCCTGGTGATACAAGGAAAGAAACAGTTTTGGCGACTTCCTCTGGAAATCCAATCCTTCCAGCTGGAATCTCTTCTGCGATCTCTTTCTTGTCCTCTTCTGAAAACACACTTAACATTTCCGTCTCTATGGCCCCTGGTGCCACTGCATTTACACGTATACCACTTAGCGCAACCTCTTTTGCGAGCGCCTTTACATAAGAGTTTTGTGCACCTTTTACCATAGAATACAGCACCTCACAAGACGCTCCTACTTGTCCCCATATAGATGAAATAACAACGATATTTCCACTTCGCAGGCGGATCATCGATGGAAGCGCAAGTGAAAGAAGGTTATAAACACTCTTCACCTGCAATTCCACCATCTCATTCAATTGCTCATTTGTCACATCTGTCGCCAAACCAAATATACTTTTTCCAGCTGCATACACAATAACATCAATCGGATAATGAATTTGCGCCCAGAGCTTTTGCACGCCATCTACCACTGCTAAATTCGCTTGAACTGGAATAATTGCACCAAGTTGCTGTTCTAATTTTTTTATTTTCTCTTCACTTTTGTTGTAATGGACATACACCGTATAACCATCTTCAACTAATTGTTTCGAAATTGCAGAGCCAATTCCTCCGCTTCCTCCAGTCACTAATGCAAACTTTGTCATATGTATCCTCTCTTATCTTTCCTCTACAGAGAAACTCTTTCAAAACACTAATCTTATCATGTATTCACAAACAAATAATACCCCCACCTTACAATTCAGCAATAGCCAAAAGGTTAGGTGGGGGATAAACTGTCCGTAAAGTTCTAAATCGTAAGGCTTAAGCCCCACTTATTCATGTTTCATTTTATTTCTTTGGCAAGACTTGGCAAATACTCATTCTTTCTTCAGATAAAAATACTTTGGCTGCTTCTTGTAAATCTTGAACAGTTAATCCCTCTAAAACGGACAGAGCATCAAACAAACTAGATTCATTAAACGCATACCTTGTGAATTGATTTGCAATATATTCAGGTGAGTTAAGCGATCGTAAAAAGCCGCCAATTTTCTTTTTCTTTACACGCTCTAACGCATTCTCATCTAATTCATTATAATTAGTCTGTAGTAAAACACCTTTTAAACGTTCAGCTAGCTCATCAGGTTGCTTCGTATCACCACCAACCATCGCAAAACCAAAGTTACCTTCTTCTGTATAATCATAAGAGAATGAGTCATCAATAAGTCCTTCATTATATAAAGACTCATAATGAACTGATCCTTTCCCAAATAAATAATCTAAAAGTAATGTAAGCGCGATCTCTTGTTTTAAAAGCTCTTGCCCTTTTTCTTTAAGACCAGTCGCCTTTATGCCTATTAAACATTTCGGTGTTTGAACAGGCATAGAAATAATTTTTTTCTTTTCATTTACTGATTCTGGTTCATCTTCAAACGAACGTACGATTTCTGGTTGATTTTTATAATCTTTTTTCGCCTGATTTTCACGTACTAAGTTCATTGTTTTTTCTGGGTCAATTGCTCCTACAACAAATAACAACATATTGCTAGGATGATAAAATGTCTCGTAGCACTCATACAATAAGTCTTTTGTAATTTTACTAATGGACTCAATTGTTCCTGCAATATCGATTTTAATTGGGTGTTTGACAAATAAACTATCGATTAAGCCAAAATACAAACGCCAATCCGGGTTATCTTGATACATTTGAATCTCTTGACCAATAATTCCCTTTTCCTTTTCAACTGTTTTTTCAGAGAAATAAGGTTCCTGAACAAAATTTAATAATGTATTTAAATTTTGTTCTACATTTGATGTACATGAAAACAAGTACGCTGTTCTCGTAAATGATGTAAACGCATTCGCAGAAGCGCCTTGTTTACTAAACAACTGAAACGCATCATGATCTTCTTTTTCAAACAATTTGTGCTCAAGAAAATGAGCAATCCCATCTGGCACTCGAACCATTTCTTCTTTTCCAAGTGGAACAAACGTGTTATCAATGGAACCATATTTTGTTGTAAACGTCGCAAAAGTTTTATTAAAACCTTGCTTCGGCAATATATATACATCTAAACCATTTGGAAGCTTTTCATAATAAAGTGTTTCTTTTAATTGTTCATAAGAAATTTTCTCCATCTATTCTCCCTCCGTTCCGTGTAAAAAGTAAATCGTATCTAGCTCAATATTATTGGCAACCTTTACAATTTTCTCTTTTGTAACACGTTCAATTCCAGTTAACCATTCCTCTACTGGACGGGTACGTTCTGCAATGACGCCATGATAAAGCATTTCTACGAAACCACGCGGTGTATCAATTGCCTCTAAAATTTGGTTTTGAATTACACTCTTTGTTTGATGAATTTCTTCTTCAGAAAAGTCACCGTTTTGCATTGCTTTCATTTGCTCTTTAATAATCTCGACTGCTTTTTCATAATTTTTCGCTTCAATTCCCGACATAACAAAGAGAAGACCTTTATGACTTTCAAAACGCGACGCTGCATAATAGGCTAAACTGTTTTTTTCACGTACATTCACAAATAATTTCGAATGTGAGAATCCACCAAATAACCCGTTAAACAGCTGTAGCGCAAAATAATCCTCATCACGGTACGTAATATATGTGCGATATCCGATATTTAATTTACTTTGCTTTAATTCTTGTTTTTCAACAATTTCTTGTTCTTCATTATTTCGCTTATGAAGAATGACATTTTTGTCTTTTGCTGTACGAGGCGTGATTGAAAAGTATTTACCCACTAAGTCAACCGCATCTTCATCTATGTCACCAATGATATATAGATCCATTTCATCTTCCGCTAACACCTTTTGATAATAGCGGTATAAAGTTTCATTTGTAATGGAGGCAACGCGCTCTTTTTGACCATTTGCACTTAAACGATATGGTTCTACTTTACACATTTCTTCTATTAATCGTTCATTCGCATAGCGCATTTTATCATCATATGTAGCTTCAATTCGTTGCACGAGCGCTCTTTTTTCACTTTCTACAATTGATGATAAAAAACCGCTCCCTTCAGTTGCTGGGTGTAATACAATATCAGACAGCATAGATAGTGCTTTTTCAAACAACGGCGGTGCATCTTGTAAATATGTTTCGTTGGCAATATCCACATAAATAGAGATGATATGATCTTCCCCTTTTTTACTTACATCTACCGCCAGAGAAGAACCGTACAACTCCTCTAAATATTGGCGAAGACGAATTACAGATGGCAGTTTTTCTGTTGCACTTTGCAATACATATGGTAATAAAGCACGCTCTGTAACCGTTTCTTCATTTAAAGGTGCTTTAAAGCGAAATACAAATGTATTTGTTTTATATTTATCTGTCGGAATCATATGTACACGTAAACCACCTAGTTCATGCATTTGCTGTTCCATCAGTTTCATTTTATAGCCCTCCTTTACGTATGTAGGAATATTCCTCTTCAATATACAGTTTTTAGAAACGAAAAATCAACTTTTCTCCCTTACATACTTTTCCCTCAAACAGTTTACTAATTAAAAAGAGAAAGTAATTTTCTGTATTAAACATATTCTATGTAAAAAAGCCCGCACTAATGTGCGAGCTTTTTCCATACTTGTAAAACGCTTATCTTTTTCCTTTTTCATACGGTGTTCCAAGTGCCTTTGGAGCTTCTGAACGTCCTACAAAACCAACAAGCGCTAAAATTGTGAACACATATGGTAATATCGCTAAGAAAACACTCGGAATTTCTTTTAATACAGGGATTGTACCACCAGTTACCCCTAGTGATTGTGCAAATCCAAAGAATAAAGCAGCTCCTAGTGCACCAATTGGGTTCCATTTCCCAAAGATCATAGCAGCTAACGCTAAGAAACCTTGTCCCGTAATCGTTGCACCTGAGAAGTTGTTTGAGATTGACAGTGCAAAGGTTGCACCGCCTACTCCAGCAAACATCCCTGAAATACAAACAGCAATATAACGCATTTTATATACATTAATCCCCATTGTATCCGCAGCCATCGGATGTTCACCAACCGCACGAAGACGAAGACCAAACGGTGTTTTATAAATAATATACCAAACAACAAATGCTAAAATAATGGCAATATACGATGTTAATGGTACATTTGAGAAAAAGATTTTTCCAATAACCGGAATATCCGACAGTCCTGGAACATCAATTTTCTCAATACGGTAGTGAATAAAATCAGTTTGTCCTTTACCAAAGATTTTCTTAATCGCAAAAACAGTTAAACCAAGAGATAAAAAGTTAATTGCTACTCCACTAACAACTTGATCCGCACGGAATGTAATCGATGCAACTGCATGAAGAAGTGCAAATAATCCGCTACCAATTGCTGCAAATATAAGTGCAATCCAAGGAGTCATAGCCCCCCAAGTATCCCCCATTAATAGCGTGGTAACAACACCAACAAATGCACCAAATAACATTAATCCTTCCAATGCGATATTTACAACACCAGAACGCTCACTAAATACGCCACCTAACGCTGTAAAGATTAGAGGTGCTGCCGTGTATAACGTACCCGTCACAAGAATGGCTAAAACATCTAGAAAGCTCATTTATTTCCCCTCCTTGCTTATGCGCGTAAGTGTCCAGCGTAAAATATAACTACAAGCAACAAAGAAAATAATACATGCAATAATTACATTAATTAACTCAGATGGTACATCTGCTTCAAAGTTCATTTGCGGCGCTGCACTTTTTAAACCTCCAAATAATAACGCAGCAAGTATAATACCAAATGGATTATTCCCTCCAAGAAGCGCTACCGCAATCCCGTCAAATCCAATTCCGGTAAATGTAGCCATCGCTGTCATACTTTGGAATGTCCCAAGCCCTTCCATCGCGCCACCAATACCAGCAAATGCACCCGCAATTGTCATAGATAACACAACATTACGAGACACTTTCATACCAGCATATTGAGACGCTTGTTGGTTAAACCCAACTGATTTCAATTCATAACCTAAAGTTGTTCTATCTAATAAGAACCACATAAGAATCGTAACAAGAATTGCGACAACAATTCCCCAGTGAAGACGAGAGCCATCTGTTAAAGAAGCTAACCAATCTGAAGCTAATGACGCACTCGGCTGAATATCATATGTTTTGTCATTGCCTTCATGTAAAAAGCGTTTAATGATGTCATATGTAACATATAATGCAATGTAGTTCATCATAATCGTTACAATAACTTCATTAACCTTAAATTTCCCTTTCAAATATCCCGGAATAAATCCCCATAGTCCACCAACTATAGCTGCCACTAAAATAGACAATGGAATATGAAGAAAGGCAGGTAATGATACTGCATAACCAAACCAAACAGCAGCAAGCCAACCAACTAGCAATTGTCCTTCTACCCCGATATTAAATAAACCTGTACGAAACGCAAAAGCTACCGATAACCCCGCAAGAATAAGCGGAATCATTGTACGAAGCGTCTCTCCAATTGCACTGGGACTTCCGAACATACCAGTCCAAAGTGCACTATATCCAACAATTGGATCATACCCACTAACTAACATAACAATGGCACCAACAAGCAACCCAAATATAACGGATAATACAGGAACTAAAATATTAATCGTTCGCTCCGTTAAAAACTTTTTAGCCATTTGTACTCACCTTCGCTTCCCCTGTTCCACCAGCCATTAAAAGACCTAATTGTTTTTCATTTGTTTCTTTTGCATTAACAATCGCGACAATTTTCCCTTCATAAATAACAGCAACGCGGTCACTCACATTTAAAATTTCATCGAGTTCTAAAGAAAGAAGAAGCACCGCTTTTCCTTTATCTCTCTGTTCAATTAATTTCTTATGAATAAATTCAATCGCACCTACATCTAAACCACGTGTCGGCTGCGCTGCGATTAATAAATCTGGATCACGATCTACTTCACGTGCAATAATTGCCTTTTGCTGGTTCCCGCCAGATAATGCACGAGCTACTGTTTGCTCGCTAGGTGTACGTACATCAAACTGCTCAATCAGCTCTTTTGCCTTTTTCGTTATTTTACTAAAATTTAAAATTCCTTTATTTGAAAATGGATTCTTATAATATGTTTGTAAAACAATATTATCTCTAACGGAAAAATCAAGAACGAGTCCATGTTTATGACGGTCTTCTGGAATATGACCGACTCCTTCTTCCGTAATTCGTCTAACAGGCCAGTTTGTGATTTCTTTTCCATTAATTGCAATAGAACCTGACTCAACTTTTCGTAAACCAGTAATTGCCTCTATTAATTCACTTTGTCCATTCCCATCAATCCCTGCAATACCGACGATTTCTCCTGCACGAACAGTTAAGTCAAGGCCTTTTACAGCAGGCAATTGGCGCACATCATGAACAACAAGATTTGCAATAGAAAGTACATCTTCCTTAGGTCTGGCATCTATTTTTTCTGTTTTAAAATTCACTTGACGTCCGACCATTAGTTCTGCAAGTTTATGTTCATCTGTATTTGCAACGTCAACCGTTCCGATTCCTTTTCCTTTACGAATAATCGTACAACGATCACAAACTTCCATAATTTCTTTTAACTTATGTGTAATAAGAATGATAGATTTCCCTTCTCGCACAAGCTTTTTCATAATTTGAATAAGCTCATGAATTTCTTGAGGAGTTAATACTGCCGTCGGTTCATCAAATATTAAAATCTCTGCTCCGCGATACAGCGTTTTTAAAATTTCAACACGTTGCTGCATACCAACTGAAATATCTTCAATTTTCGCATACGGATCTACAGCTAAACCATATTGTTCTGATAATTGTTGAATCTCTTTTGCAGCTTCATCAATAGCAATTTTCCCTTTTCTCTTCGGTTCATTTCCAAGAATAATATTCTCTGTAACTGTAAAATTATGAACAAGCATAAAATGTTGATGAACCATACCAATCCCGAAGTCATTTGCAATATTAGGGTTTGTAATCTTTACAGGATTCCCTTTAATTTTAATTTCTCCTTGTTCTGGCTGATATAATCCAAAAAGAACGTTCATTAACGTTGACTTCCCTGCACCATTTTCTCCGAGTAAAGCATGTATTTCTCCCTGTTTTACTTGCAGCGTAATATTATCGTTCGCTACAATGCCTGGGAATACTTTTGTAATATTATTCATCTCAATTACGTATTCCATTTTGTTCCTCCTTTTAGCAGGGAACAGTCCCCAATTACACTCTATTAAAAGTAATTTTATATATACAAAGGTTAGTTCTAAGAACTAACCTTTGCTATTTCTCTATTATTTCTTAAGAGCAGCTTCGTATTCTTTGTACTCTTTATCAGTAGCAGGTACTTTAATTTCACCAGCAGTAATTTTCTTTTCAAACTCTTCTACTTTTGGTAAAATTTCTGGATTTACTTTTTTCACATTATCAGTTGTTTTCGCAATGCCAACACCTTCATCTTTCAAACCAAACGCTTCTACTTTTCCGCCTTTTAACTTACCATCTTTTGCTTCTTGTGCTACTTTTTCAACCGCAACATCAACGCGTTTTACCATAGAAGTTAGCGTTACGTTTTCAGGCATACCTTCTTGATTTTGGTCACGGTCAACACCGATTACCCAAACATTTTCACCTTTCTTCTTACGGTTTTTCGCTTCAGTAAACACGCCGTTACCAGTACCACCAGCAGCATGATAAATTACGTCTACTCCTTGTCCGTACATTGCTGATGCAAGTGCAGCACCTTTTTCAGGTTTATCAAATGCTTCTGCATATTCAGATACAATCTCAATATTTGGGTTAACAGCTTTAGCACCAGCTTTAAATCCATTCTCAAACTTACTAATTAAATCACTCTTCATTCCACCAACAAACCCAACTTTATTTGTTTTTGTTGACATCGCTGCTACCGCACCTACAAGGAATGATCCTTCATGATCCTTAAATGTAATACTTGTTACGTTCGGTTGTTTTACTACAGTATCTACAATCGCAAACTGTTGCTTTGGATTTTCTTTCGCAACTTCTTCAATTGCTTTTTCTAATTTATAACCAATACCAAAAGATAAATCATATTTATCTTTTGCAAATTTCTTTAAGTTCGGAATATAATCTGCTTCTTTTTCAGACTGAAGGTAACGATAGTTCGTCTTCTCTTTTAGCCCATTATCTTTACCGAATTTTTGTAAACCTTCCCAAGAAGATTGGTTAAATGATTTATCATCAACGCCCCCAACGTCTGTAACCATACCTACTTTAATGCTCTTTCCATCTTTTTTATCTCCACTTGCTTTATCCGAGTTACCACATGCACCTAACACTGTACTCGCCGCTAACGTTAATGATAATAAAAGACCTGTTTTTTTCTTCATACTAGAAACCCCTCCTAAATGATATATGTATCTATTAATATGCTAGTGTCCCCTTCTTCTTGCTGTCACCTCCCTAAAAAGGAACGAATTACATACGTTTTCGTAATACGTGGAAGCTAAATTTATCTGCTCTAAAATAATTAATAGAATATAAGATCGGCTCATCATTTTGATCATAGTGCATTTGCTTTAGAATCAGCAGCGCTGTTTCTGGTTCGCATTGTAAAATTGGTGATATTTTTGGATGATAACCAATTGGTTCAATATGAGCAACCGCGTATGTAATGCGTTTATGCGTGTTATTATGAATAACAGTAAGTAGCGATTCCTCATTATAATCAGACAAATCTGGTAATACTTCTTTTGCCAACTTGTCAATGCAATAGACAACAGGTTCCCCATCTGCTGTACGAACACGCTCAATCATCACAGCCTCAAAGCCTTCATCACTATTAAACTTTTCTTTTTCCTCTTCTGTTAGACTCGTAGTAGATGATGATAAAAAGATTGTTCCCGGTGTTTTCCCCACACTAGAAATCATATCTGTAATACTAGAAAGTTGTTCAATTCCAGAAGAAAACAGCGGTTTTGCATTCACAAAAGTACCAACGCCATGTCTGCGAATAACAACATTTTCCTCTTCTAAAATACGCAATGCTTCCCGTAAAGTCGCTCTACTTACGCCAAGTTCTTTTGCTAAATCAAACTCTGAAGGCAATTTTTGTTTTTCTTTATATGCCCCGCTTTTGATTTTCTCTTTAATATGATCGATCACCCGTAAATATAAGTGTCGACTATCGGATTTAACTGACATAAGACTCCCCCGCATTCCAATTATTCGACCTCTGATGTAAGACTTCTGTTCTCGATTTTCAACCAATACATGACATACCTTACATAACGATACGATAAAATAAAATTTGTCGAATAAATGTTAATAATTTTTCAAAATGAAATTTTCTATCTTTATTTCATAAAAAAAACTTTGCACCCCAACATTCCTCATATAGAGAAAAAGTTAGATACAAAGATCCCTTACATCCTTTGTTACACACTTTTCCCCTCATAGTCTAGCAATTCATGGTTGCCAGGTAGAAACTTATGGACCTTATCTCCAAGATTATATGAGGCAGTGATTCTTTTCGAAGTAATCGTACCACCTGCTCCCATATGTGTCAACACAATTCAACATTTTTTTGCAAGTAATATCGAACGTTTTTCAAAAATAATATTGAAAGCATTCGTATTCTAAAGAACTACCATAAATGAAAGCCCTTTCTTCCGTGATAGTTCTAGTATATAACAAAAACTCCATATAAAAAAGCCCAGTTGTAAACAATTGGGCTTTTTTATTAAGAACTTTTTTCTTGTATATCTTTAATCAAAACTTCTCTCGGCTTACTACCTTCATAAGGTCCAACTACACCATTCATCTCCATCGCATCAATTAAACGCGCCGCACGTGTATATCCCACTCGGAATCTACGTTGTAACATAGAAACAGAAGCCGTTTGCATTTCTACAACAAGCTGAACCGCTTCATCATATAATTCATCTTCTACTTCTTGTCTTGTTTCTGGTACATCCTGTGGAATCATGTCCTCTTGATATTGCGCTTTTTGTTGTCCAACAACATATTCCACAACTCTTTCCACTTCATCATCTGATAAAAATGCACCTTGTACACGAACTGGTTTCGATGCTCCAATTGGTATGAACAGCATATCCCCTCGTCCTAATAATTTTTCAGCGCCTCCGCCATCAAGAATCGTTCGAGAGTCAGTTTGTGAAGACACAGCAAACGCAATACGTGATGGAATATTTGCTTTGATAACACCTGTAATAACATCAACAGATGGGCGCTGCGTCGCGATAATTAAATGAATACCAGCAGCACGTGCCATCTGTGCTAGGCGCATAATTGCATCTTCTACATCTGAAGAAGCAACCATCATTAAATCGGCCAACTCGTCCACGATAACAACAATGTATGGAAGCTCAGGCTGTTTTGCTTCTGATTGTTCATTATGATGTCTAATGTATTCATTATATCCTTCAATGTTACGCGTTCCGCTATGAGCAAATAATTCATAGCGACGCTCCATCTCACTCACAACTTTTTTCAAAGCTTGTGATGCTTTTTTCGGATCCGTTACAACAGGTGTTAATAAGTGCGGAACACCATTATATACGTTCAACTCTACCATTTTCGGATCAATCATCATTAATTTGACTTCATGTGGTTTGGCACGCATTAAAATACTAACAATAATACCATTAATACATACACTCTTTCCACTACCAGTCGCTCCAGCTACTAATAGATGGGGCATCTTATTTAAACGTGCTAATACTGCTTCACCAGTAATATCACGCCCAAGACCAATTAACAACTTTTCTTCCGGATGATTATTCGCTTTCGAATCAAGTACTTCTCTAAGCGTTACCATAGAAACCTCTGAATTTGGAACTTCAATCCCTACCGCGGATTTCCCAGGAATAGGGGCCTCAATACGAATATCTTTCGCAGCTAATGCGAGTGCTAAATCATCACTCAAACTAACAATTTTACTTACCTTTACTCCCATATCAGGATACACTTCATATTTCGTAACTGCAGGTCCTTTATGCACTTTCGTTACTTTTGCCTTTACACCAAAACTTTGAAAAGTACGTTCCAACTTACGAGCATTTTCATAAATTTTCTCATTTTCATTTGTAACCTGTTTATTTTTTGGGAACTTCAATATATCGATAGAAGGAAGCTTGTAATCTTTGTTTTCCACATTTGAAAATTGCATTGGAAGAGCTTTTGTTTCTCCTTCCAGAGATTCAACAATTTTTTCTCCTCGTTTCTTTTGTGTTCGTTCTTTTGATGCAGATGGAATCCCTTCCTCTGCCATAGAAGGCGGCGCAATCAACTCATTTGCAATCTCATCTTCACTTTCCTTATCTTTTTCTTCACTAACTGGATAGTTCTCTGTAAAATTCGAAATAATTGGCGGTCCAATTTCTATCTCTTCTAACGGCTCAGTAATTTCTTCTTCGCTATCAAAACGTTCACTACGCGTACGCCTTGTCGTTTTTTTCTTTTCTGTTTGTTCAGCAGTACGTTTCGATCTCCAATCCTTGTAATCCCCTTGCATCCCCTGAAATTGACTTCTGAGTATTCGTCCAATCGGGGCTAACACTTCCCCAATGTGTTTGTTTGTAATGCAAAGTATACCAAGAATAACAAGAATGATACCTATAATGTAGGCTCCTACTTCATCAAACAAAAAGTAGCATGTAGCAAACATAAGGGCACCAACCATCCCCCCGCCTAAGTGAACGGACTCTACTACACCTTTCTTCATCTCATAAAAAAATAAATCTTTTGTACTGACAATCACAGATGTATTTTCTACGGTTCCTTCTTTTGAAAGCAAATTAAATAATGTAATATGACTAAACATTACTATTGCTAATACAATTAAATAGACACCGATTAACCGTTTATTTAAAAGGTTTGGCCATGCGCGCTTTATAACAAATGCAATCGATAATGCAATCACACCAAGCACACCAATTATGTACCATTCACCAAAGAAAAAGCGAAAGAAGAAAACAAACGATTTCCCTACAATACCTAGCTGTAAAATTGTAATGATTGAAAGTGCAAAAAGAGTCAATCCGACGATTTCGTAATACAAAGTTGGCTTTATCGTACGTCTTGCTTTTGATTTCGTCCCTCTTTGCTTTTGTTTTGCCATTTCTTCACCCCAAGTCCAAAAATTAAGTACGACTTTCATTCATTGAAAGTATTCTCTACATGTTGTTCATCACATCTTCTAGATCTGTTCATTTGACATTTTACACTTCTTGTAAAATGTCAAATAAACAGAAGAAAGCAGCCTAATCATGGCTGCTCAACCGTCTTGTTTTTTATATTATACCATAGCTTCTACACAAAATCCTGCTTTTTGCTAAAAGGTTATTTTCTGGCCTGGTTCATACTGTAAGTAGTGGGATGGATTTGTACTTAGCACACGAACAACGGAATAATATTGACTACCCTCTTCAGATACAATCATCTCTACTCCATTTACATTCACTATTTTTTGTTGTTCATACTGTGAATAATCAGCCTGATAAACAAGTTGCTCTGGCATAATTGTATACAAAATCATTGCAGCAACTTCCCGTCTTGATTTCCATCTGTTCGCATGTCTATTAATTCATTCAACTTTCGAATCGCATCCCCGATACCACCGACATCATCTATAAGGCCATACTTTACTGCATCTATTCCAATTACATTTGTTCCAATATCTCGTGTTAAATTTCCCTTCGCAAACATAAGCTCTTTAAAACGATCTTCCGTCACTTTTGAGTGTTTTGTTACAAATCGAATTACACGTTCTTGCATTTTATCCAAATACTCAAATGTTTGCGGCACACCAATAACAAGACCCGTCAGACGAACTGGATGAATCGTCATCGTTGCAGTTTCAGCAATAAACGAATAATCTGTTGACACTGCAATTGGCACACCTATCGAGTGCCCTCCACCTAAAACCAAAGATACAGTTGGCTTCGATAATGAAGCTACCATTTCAGAGATTGCCAACCCAGCTTCAACATCACCACCAACAGTATTTAGCAATAAAAGTAACCCTTCAATTTTTGGATTTTGCTCAATTGCCACAATTTGTGGAATTACATGTTCATATTTCGTCGTTTTATTTTGCGGTGGAAGCTGTACATGTCCTTCTACTTGTCCAACAATCGTTAAGCAGTGAATACGTGATTCATTCATTTGCGGAACATTCGTTTGACCAAGTTGTTGGATTTTTTCTATTACTGACGCCTCTTTTGAATCCTCTTTCGGTTCTGCTTCTTTTTCCTCATTTGTTAAACCATCACGTTCTGTCATGTCGCATCCCCTTTCACTCTTATACAACTATTATTTCTTAAGTTGCAAATTTCATGCGATAGGGATAAAAAAGAAAAAACCACCGATAAAGGTGGTTTTTCTTATACTTCCATGATAATTGGTAAAATCATCGGTTTTCTCTTCGTTTCCTCATACAGAAACTGTCCTAATAATTCACGAATATTTTGTTTTAGCATGGACCATTCAATAGAATACTCTTTAATGGACTGTTCAACAATTGTACGTACAATATCTGTAGACCTTTCGATTAACGCTTCAGATTCACGAACATACACAAAACCACGCGAAATAATTTCTGGTCCAGAGATGATCTTTTTCTCATCTTTTCCAAGCGTTACAACAACGACTAAAATTCCGTCTTGTGATAACATCTTACGATCACGCAAGACAATATTTCCGACATCGCCTACACCTAATCCATCAATAAGAACATTACCCGCTTGTACCTTACCAGCTTGCTTTGCCTCTTCGCCCTCAAAAGCAATTACATCGCCCTTTTCTACAATAAAAATGTTTTCTTTCAAGACACCAACATCTTCCGCCAAATACGCATGTGCTTTTTGCATACGAAATTCGCCGTGTACGGGTATAAAATATTTCGGTTTCATTAAATTCAGCATCAATTTCAATTCTTCTTGACTACCATGACCCGAAACATGAACTTTTCTTTCTCCATAATAAACAACTTCTGCACCAGCCCTAAATAATAAATCAATAATTTTAGATACTGATATTTCATTTCCCGGAATTGGAGAAGCTGCAATGATAACTGTGTCTCCTTTACGGATTGAAATTTGTTTATGAGCTTGCTTTGCCATTCTTGAAAGAGCTGCCATCGGTTCCCCTTGACTACCAGTTGTTAAAATCGCTACCTTCTTCTCCGGGAAATTATCTACCTCTTGCAATGAAATAACCATACCATCTGGAACGTCTAAATATCCAAGACGCCTTGCAATATCTACCACTTTCACCATACTACGACCTACAACGGCCACTTTACGGCCTGTTTCAGCAGCTGCATCAAATACTTGTTGAATACGATGTACATTAGATGCGAAAGAAGCAACGATGATACGTCCTTCTGCATTATAAAATACTTTTGAAATTTCTATACCAACTTCTTTTTCAGACCCCGTGTAACCAGGACGTTCAGCATTTGTACTATCTGATAACAGACAAAGAACGCCTTCATTTCCAATTTGCGCCATCTTTCCAAGGTCTGCCCCACTGTTGCCAATTGGTGTTTGGTCAAATTTAAAATCTCCTGTATATACAATGGCTCCTTGTGATGTATGGAAGCACACACCAACAGAATCTGGGATACTGTGTGTTGTTCCAAAGAATGAAACCGTTGTCGTATTAAATTCTACAGCCGAATTCGAATCAATTGTTTTTAAGTCTACACGGCCTAGCATCCCCGCTTCACCGAGCTTTTCTTGTATAAGACCTACCGTTAACTTCGTTGCATACACCGGGATGGAAAGTTTGCGCAGCACATAAACAATTCCACCAATATGATCTTCATGACCATGTGTAATAAATAAACCTTTTACTCGCTCTTGATTTTCTACTAAATATGTAATGTCAGGGATAACAATATCAATTCCAAACATTTCGTCTCCCGGGAACATCAATCCTGCATCCACAATAAAAATTTCGGAACCAATTTCCACACAATACATATTTTTCCCGATTTCACCTACTCCACCAAGAGCAAATACCTTTACAGAATCAATCTCTTTTCTCTTCATGTTGTTGCCTGGTTTAAAAATCTTACAAACACTGATTTCACTAAAATCGTAGAGACACCAGGGAAGCTCTACAATCACCATATATTCACCGTCCAAGACGAATGTCCTTACCGTTATGCGATATCATGTTCTTGTTCGTTTTTTAAACCAGGTTTCACCTCTCTTTCATTATATAAATCAAATATCTTATGCGATATGATATAAAAATTCCGTTAAACCATAATTTTTTCCAATTTTGCTAAGCATACCCGTACTAAGCTACTTAGCCATATTATAACTGATACCAGAAATAGAACACAAGTTAATTTACGAGAAAGAGAAGAGAAGCATAGAAATTTTATATAAATTGAACTACCCCCACCTTCATTTCGTTTAGAGGAGGGGGTCTTCTCGGTTAAAATGATAAATAAAAAATGGCCTAGTTTTTACTAAGCCATTTTTTATTTAGCGAGGAATCGATTGGATTACTTCTTGTAATGTTAATCGTTCTTCTTCTGTTAATGGAAGAAGTGGAAGACGTACAGATCCTACGTCTAATCCAACCATTTGTAACGCTGTTTTGACTGGAGTTGGGCTCGGCGCCATAAATAATGCATTTGTCACTTTGACAAGTAACTGATGCAATTTCTGTGCTTTTTTGAAATCTCCTGCTTGGAATGCCGCAATCATTTCTTGCATTTCATTTCCAATCACATGAGATGCAACAGAAATAATACCTTTAGCTCCAACTGCCATAGCTGGTAACGTTAAACCATCATCACCGCTGTATACAGCAAAGTCGTCCGCTGTTTTTTCAATAATTTCTGTCATTGTTAATACATCGCCGCCAGCATCTTTAATTGCAACAATGTTTTGTATTTCTGATAAACGAACAACTGTATCAACGGAGATTTGTACAATAGATCGTCCTGGAACATTATATAGCATAACCGGAAGTTCTGTACTTTCAGCAATTGTTTTAAAATGCTGATACATGCCTTCTTGACTCGGTTTATTATAATACGGCGCCACTAACATAATTGCATCGACACCAACTTCTGTAGCTTTCTTCGTTAATTCGATAGAAGCATGTGTATTATTACTACCTGTTCCAGCGATTACGGGCACCCTTTTATCGACAACAGATACAACATGGCGATATAACGCTACTTTTTCTTCTGATGACAATGTAGGAGACTCTCCGGTTGTTCCTCCTACCACGATTGCTGTTGTACCGTTATCAATTAAATAATTTACCAATTTAGTTGTCTTTGCAAAATCGACGTTTCCATTTTTATCAAACGGTGTTACCATCGCTGTCGCAATTGTCCCAAAATCTATCATGGTCTCACTCCTTATTGTTCCAGTTGCTTTTCTTTTGAAAGCTCAAACGCACTATGCAATGCATTCACAGCTTCCACTAAATCTACTTCTTTTACAAGCACCCAAATGGTCGTATGACTATCTGCCGATTGTAAAATTTGAACACCTTTTTCTGCCAATGCTGTGACAATTTTCGCAGTAACCCCTGGAATACCTGCCATTCCAGCTCCTACAATAGATACTTTTGCACAGTGCTCCGTCACGATCGGATCATATCCAAGCTTATGAAGAACTTCAACAGCACGACTTGATACATTATCATTTACTGTATAAGCCACACCTGTAGGCGAAATGTTAATTAAGTCTACACTAATTCCTTCATTTGCCATCTCTTTAAAAACATGCTTTTGTAAATCATACGATCCGTCTTTTGCAAGCACTTTAATTTGCGTCACGTTTGATACGTGAGCGATACCTGTAACAGGTCGTTCTTCTACATCACGGCCTTTTGTAGCACCATCATATGCAGCAATAAGTGTCCCTTCACTATCAGAGTACGTGGAGCGCACACGAAGTGGTACTTTTGCATGCATTGCAATTTCAACGGCGCGCGGATGAACAACTTTTGCACCTTGATAAGCCATGTTGCAAATTTCATTATATGTTACGTTTTGAAGATGACGCGCATCCTTTACAATCCTTGGATCAGCAGTCATCACACCTTCTACATCAGTAAAAATATCGATATATTCAGCTTGAAGCGCAACACCTAGTGCTGAAGCTGAAGTATCACTACCTCCGCGTCCAAGTGTTGTCGTATCGCCTTCTTTAGTTCGCCCTTGGAATCCAGTAACAACAACAGCATCTACGTTTTGTAACTCTCCATGTATACGATCACAATTCATTTCAATAATCTTTGCATTCGTAAAATCATCATTTGTTACAAAACCAGCTTGTGCACCATTTAGTGCTGCTGCTTTCACACCATTTTCATTTAGCATATTTGAAAAGACGATTGCCGAGATTAATTCTCCGCATGATAATAATAAATCTTGCTCACGTTTTGAAATGCTAGATTCCTGTTGATTTACAAGACTTAATAATGTATCCGTTGCATATGGTTCACCTTTACGTCCCATAGCTGATACAACCGTAACTACTTTATAACCAGCATCTAATGCTTTTTTAATATGGTGAAGTGCATGCTTACGTCCGTTTTCATCACGTACCGATGTACCACCAAATTTTTGAACAATAATTTTCATTTTTTGCACCTTCTCTTAGCCGTTTACACTAATTGTAATTTTACTAATCGTTCTGCAATTTGAACAGAGTTCCATGCAGCACCTTTTAATAAGTTATCAGATACGACCCAAAGATGGAATCCTTTTTCATTATTTAAATCTTTACGAATACGCCCAACAAATACTTCATTTTTCCCTACCGCAGTAGATGGCATTGGATATAATTGTTCTGCTGGATCATCTTGCAGTACAATTCCTTCCGCATCCGCAAGCAAGTTTTTCAGTTCTTCTACAGTTACGCCTTCTTTTTCCACTTCAATGTAAACGGACTCAGAATGACCTGATACAACTGGCAAACGTACACATGTCGCTGCTACTTCTAACTCGGGCATATGCATAATTTTTTTCGTTTCATTAATCATTTTCATTTCTTCAAATGTAAATCCATTATCTTGAAACTTATCAATTTGTGGAATGGCATTAAAAGCAATTTGGAAATGTTTTTTGTCACCTGATACAGGTAAAACATTTGCTTTTACTTCTTCTCCATTTAAGATTGCTTGTGATTGTTCATGAAGCTCTTCAATTGCAGCAGCACCTGCACCTGACACCGCTTGATATGTGGAAACGATTACTCGTTTTAAACCAAACTGCTGACGAATTGGTTCAAGAGCAACTACCATTTGAATTGTAGAACAGTTTGGATTTGCAATGATACCACTATGTTCTTTTAAGTCATTTTCATTCACTTCAGGTACAACAAGTGGTACATTTTCTGTCATACGGAATGCACTTGTATTATCAACAACAATTGCACCACGTTTTGCTGCTTCTGGTGCTAGTTGTTTCGATACAGATCCACCTGCACTAAAGAGTGCAATATCGACTCCTTCAAAGCTTTCAGGAGTTGCTTCTTGTACTGTGAATTCTTCTCCTTTAAATACAAGCTTCTTGCCTGCAGAACGTTTAGATGAAAGTAACGTTAACTTCCCAATTGGAAATTCTCGTTTCTCTAAAGTATTTAACATTTGTTCACCAACTGCGCCGGTTGCTCCAACTACAGCGACATGAAAAGATTTTTCCTTTTCCATCACTATGCCCCTTTCTAGATACCAATCCTTCTATACTTAGAATTAGAAGGAGTATAGAGTACTCCTTCTAATCTTAATAACATTAATTTTATCATATTCTGCGATAAGAATGATGGTTTCGTAAAAAATTGTCTGTTTTTTTTCGTTTTTTAATTCATATATCTGAATTTTTCTACAACAACTGGCTGTAATTGCTTCCCTTCTATTGCTTCTATAATTGTATCTTCAAGAAGTTCCATACGAGCTACCATTGAATTTGGTTTTTTTTCTGGTGCATCTTGCCCAAATGGCACAAAATAAATATGTTTTGTCGCCATTAAACGCATAAGGTTTACACCAACATGATGACAACAAAAATATTTACTTTTTCAATTTCTTCTATTATATATAAACATGATGAGGAATTAAAAGAGAAACATACACAAGTGATTGATTTACTTGGACGAGCTAAAAACCTCTAAAGTAATGTTATAAGAATGTAACATTTACATTTATCTCCTTAAATTGGTATTATTTACTTATTAAGGAGGGAGATTTTTGAGTTTAAATATGTATTTAGGGGAAGTACATACCCAAACACAAAGTATGAATGCTGTATGTACCGCTACCATTCAAGGTATGGAACAAGCCATTCAGTCGATTGATGCTTTTGCAATTGATACTGCTCTACAAGGACAAACATATGAAGAACTTAAGAACGCAGGGATTGACCCGCCTCCATATCCTAATGCAGCACATCACATTGCCCCTTGGAATGATAAAAGGGCGAAGCAAGCTCAAAAATTATTGGAATATTTCAAGATACATCATGATTCTGCTGCTAATGGAGTGTTTCTTCCAGGGTATGGGGCAGAAGGGCATAAATATGTAACTACTGAAGTGCTACATATAGGTAGCCATGGCCCAGAATATATAAGAGAAGTAGAAAGAACACTTCAATATATTAAAGATATTGGTGGTACTCAAGCTGATGCTGTTGATGCCTTACATGATATAAGAGAACAACTATTGAAGGGCACATTAAAACTAAATACACCAAAAAATAAATGACTTTTCAGGAGGATACAATGAAGATCTGGGAATTACGAGGCTCTGTGAATGATTATGAATCTTTTCAACTACTAAATTTTGATCAAGACCATGAAAAATATTTTGATGGGAAATTTGATTTAGCAAAAAGTTTATCTAATTCATGGAGAGATATACTGATTGAATGTGTAGAAGAAGGTAAACAAAGTGATTGTCCACATTTTTGGGGAAGGAATGGTACATTACTTATTAGTAATAAGGCAAAAAAACTTTTAGAGGCTTTAATAGGGCATGATGTTGAATTTCTTCCTTTAATACATAATGCTACTAATGAACCCTACTATGCCGTTCATGTATTAAATCATTTAGATGCAATTGATAATACCAATTCAATCTTTAAAAAGTTAAGAAGCGGCTTAATAGTAGGTTGTGAAAAATATTCCTTTATATCCAATGTTGTAGAAAACGAAGATATTTTCAAAGTATTTTTAAATAATCATGTTTATTCAATTTCAGTTTTTGTATCAGATAAGTTCAGAAATGCAATTTTAGAAAGTGATTTAACAGGTTTTGAATTTGTTGAGGTATGGGATTCGGAATCGAACATGTAAAACAAAGTCCTAAAACAGAAGGATGGCAAAAAAGAAGAACGCCTTGTAGTGAGGGTAAACGTTCTTCTTTTACTGTAAATTCACTTAAATTTCTTTTGCTACAATGCCTCCACCGTTTCCATGCGCATTAGAAGGCGAACCACCATCACCTCTATTATAAGCAGGTGCAGGTGTATCCCCTATATTGTAAACCAAATCCGGTCTTTGTGGTGCAGGTGTGTCACCTTCAGCCATTGATAATAAACCAAATGACGTAACCGTTAATAGTAGTACTGCTTTAAGTTTTTTCATTACACTAAGGCCCCTTTTTCTTCATATTTCTTTCTTGCTTCATTACTCATGTAAAAATACTTACTTGCTTTTTTCTCGTTTTCTTTCTTATAAAACATAGTTGCTAATATTTCCGTGTATTCTTGTACGCAACGTGTTAAACCTTCTGCTTCGAAATAGGAAATCCCTTCTAAAACAACACTTTCCAACGTTAGAGAATCAGAACCATTATTCATTGCCTTTAGGATATTAAAGCGGTGCACGTATTCCTTATTTTCTATCTTAGTACAAGCTGCAAGCCCTTTTTCAATTAGTGTATTAGCCTTGTTGCGTTCACCCAATTTATAATGTTCCCTAGCCTGTAAGAACATAGCTTTATAATGATTTGGAAGGTGTTCTATAACCTCTGATAAATGACGAATAGCTAAATCTGAAAGGTTTTGATTTGCATATAACCAGCCTAAATTATTTCTAATACGTAACAGTAGTTCCGTGTTATCAATCTTTTTAACAATATCAATGGCTTTATTTAAGTGTTCTTCAGCTTGTTCAAACTGCCTTATCTGTATACACGTTAAGCCGAGGACGTTCTCGCATAAAGCAATGTTAATGTCATAGGAGTTAGTTTTGCTGAAAAAGTCTTTTGCTTTACTAGCATATGAAATAGATGGTAGGGGTTTATAAATTTGGTAATAGAAAGCTGCCAACCTATAATTAAATTCTGCTTTTTCTAATTCGGTCGGCACATACATTAATAGTTTTTCCGCTTTCTCAAAATGTTCCCCAGCTTCATTGTATTGCGCAAGAATTGTGCTGTGAATTGCTTTGAAAAAGTGATAATAATAGGATAGAAAGCTGTTATCAGGTATATCAAAGGAGTTAATTTCATTAAAATTATCTTTTGTAATGTTAAGCCCACCTGTTAGTACTTTATATCTAAAATTTAATAATGAATAATATAGTAGTAGGTTTTCGTCTTCTTTTATACTAGAAAGTTTGTCTTCAATTTCTTGTTTAAATTGTTTTGCTTTTTCTACTTGTTGTTGTAACATTGATTGATACCAAGCATCTAATATTTGCTTGATTTGCTCTTTAGTTATTATATGTGCGCTCATAACAAGCCATCCCCCTTATTTTTTTATCTTTAATTCACTAAATATTAACATATTTATAGATATTTTATAGAATCCCCTCTTTTAAACTACTTGAAAAATAATTGTCAGAATACTTCTATGGGAGTGAAAATAAAAAAACCGACTCATAAGAGCCGGATTTAGTGTGACTTTACATATACATAGGCTTCACTTGCTGTAATAAAGTATGTTTTACCTTTACTATTGTGTACTTTGTACTGTGATGATCCATTGACAGTTACTTTTTCATCGATTGTAAACCCTTGTCCTGCATCTAAGGTACCAGCAACGTCTTTATCCTGCCAAGATGGAGAGTCATAGAAACGTAGTTTGTCCACTTTGGACACAATACGCTTTCCTGCAATCGGATTAACTGGCTCTTTCTTCTCAAACTTGATGTAAGAAGGATTGTTATATACCCATTGATTTCCTCCAAGATTTAACCAACCATCTTTTTCTCCCCACACTTGGTATGATTCTGGTTTATTTAACTGACGAATAACAGAGTAACTTGCACCTGCCCCTTTACGAAGATTTACATTATAACCTTCAATATATGCAATACCTTCCACATTCGCCACTGGTTCGCCTGGTTTAGATGGTTGCTCTGGAACAGAAACGTCACCATTATTATATGCACGTTTTACATCAGCACGGAATTGCGCTTCTGATACACCATGACTACGTAAGTAATCAAGTGGATCTTCATGGTCTGTACCGCCAAGGTATTTCGTTACATCATAGTGTGTCCACAATCCTTTTTCTACAGATAGATTGTTATCTTTTAAGATTTCAGCTAATAATTTAACGTACTTTTCATATGAGCGCTTAAATTTTCCATAGTCTGCAGTTTCGCAAAGTTCAACATGTACAAAACGCTTATTAGCACCTGAACCAGCCCCATAAGCGATATACTTTGTATCAGCGATTTGAATTGTTTCATTCCAATCTACTGCATAATGCACGAAAGCCGAACGCCAAGTACGAGACTCATACTTTTGAATATTAATAGCTGGAGCTTCTGAAGTTGCTGTACTATGTGCCACAACACCCTCATATGCACCAACACCATATCTATACGGCTGCTTAGGTAAATCAGGAATAATAAGCATTCTATCAGCAAAAGCCCCTGTAGTGAAACTAAATAGGAGCAATGAAGTCATAAATACAGAGGAAACTAGTTTCGTTGATTTTCTCATATTATTTCTCACCTTTCGTACCAAGAATTTGTTTGATTTCTGATACATCTTTAGATAGAGAACCAAATGATTTAGCTTGTTCTTCAATGACTTCCTGGTTCTTTTCAATGACTTGTTGATACTTATCTTCTCGCTCTTTATTTTCTTGACGAGTAGAATCTAATAACTCTTTACTCTCTTTCCTTGTTGAGAATAAAAGCCAAACAAAAAGAGCGCCAAAAGCGCCCTGTGATAGCATTACATTGAAAACCTGTTCTTCCAATGTTCTCATCTCCTTTTTAACTAATTATATTTTTCTGCTCGTTATCACTTAATTGGATATGATAGCGAGAATGCTACATAGTGAGTCGTAGCTTCTGCGAGATACATAGAGATAGTTCCGTCCTTAGTTACTAACACTGTAACTGCTACAGGTAAGTTAACGTTAGAGGACAGGAAAGCACTTGCCGCAAAGTAAGAATCCTGATGAGGTGCAATATCTGGAGTGATACGTGCAATTACTTGACGGTTTTTAACTGATCGTACAGCTCCTGTGATATGCACCCAGTTCCCATGCTTGCGAAGCGTTAGAGGTGTATCCCCGTCTTGTACTGCATTAGTGACAAGAAGCTCCTCGAAAGCTACATCATCCATATAAAAGAGTCCTTCGCCATCCATCCAAACACTGCTTTCATAATTACCTTTATTTAAGAAGATAGCTTGTGCTTCCTTATCCTCACTGAAGAATCCTGGAATTAATCCGAATTGTTGTTGAATCTCTTTAATTACCTCTTGTTTTAATTCATTGTTAGTCATTATTGAACATCTCCCTTGAATTTT